>JALOOP010000091.1 GCA_025454315.1 Oculatellaceae cyanobacterium Prado106 | reverse complement strand
GTGGTGCTGGCGACGGCATTGCAGCCTGAATTGCATCAATCAAGACCCCTTCATGGTTTGACTGTAGTGCCACAACCTTGACCTGAAGGGCTTGGGCATCCGCTTCCAGGTTGGCATTAATTTCTTCCAGGGTCACAACACCATAGACTCCAGGCTCTCGTTTACCCAGGAGGTTTAGGTTAGGCCCATGCAGGATGAGGATGCTGTCCAAGATTCGCTTAGCGACGACGGCGATCGCTGTCACGGACTGGAACGGGAATCGGCTCAGGTTCAGGCTGTGCGTCAGGGCCAAGCAGGGTTTCGACTACTTTGCGAGCCCATTCTTTCAGCTTTTCTAGAACCTTATCAATAAAATCCATATCGTCGAGTAGCTCCCTTATAAGTCTGTGACGGTACTTGAACCCTTGAGGGTGAATCACCCGAGGTTTGACCGTTTCAAGACTGGTTGAATACGACTGATTCAGAAGAAGTTGATTCAGAAGAAGTTAGATGCCCCAATAAAACATCTTGTTACTGATCATAGCGGATTCGCGGAAATGATCAAGATCACAAAACTATTTTCTGACTAAGGTTAAATCTAAATCGCTCCAAGGTTCGATGCCATTCGACTTACCCCTGTACTAAACAATACTTCTCAAAGTCCGCAATCTATGCCTACTCCTAGCCCTAGAGGGAGTCTGTTCTATGCCCCTAGATTCTAGGATACAGATGACCCAGTTCTTTCCTTCACCCGCAAAATCTACAGCAATATCATCGCCCGATCGATGTTTGCCCGCACGGCCTGAGCCGATTGTGTCAAGGCTGCCAGTTCCGCTTCCGACAGCCGCAGTTCTAGCACCCGATCGACACCGCCTGCCCCAAGCCGAGTCGGCACCCCCAAAAACAGATCATTCAAGCCATATTCCCCTTGCAGATAGGCGGCTATAGGCAACAGTCGGGGCTGATTGAGCAGAATCGTTTCCACCATTAAACAAATGGACGAAGCCGGAGCATAGTACGCACCACCCGTTTTCAGGAGTTCAACCACTTCTGCGCCACCGTTGCGTGTCCGTTCAACCAGACGCTGAATCGTTGCCTCGTCCATCAACTCTGGAATGGGAATGCCGTTGACCGTCGAGTAGCGCGGCAGCGGCACCATCAGTTCTCCATGACTCCCCAAGACCATCGCCTGGACATCTTTGGGCGCTAGCCCTAACTCTTGGGCAATGAAGGTCTGGAATCGTGCTGAGTCGAGAATACCTGCCATGCCCATAATCCGATGGGTGGGCAGATTCGTCACTTTCCAGGCGACGTAGGTCATGACATCGAGGGGATTGGTGACGACGAGGAGCAGGGCATTGGGGGAGTGGGCGATCGCTTGTCGAGCCGCATCTTGGACGATCCGCGCATTGGTTTGCAGTAGGTCATCGCGGCTCATACCGGGTTTGCGGGGGAGTCCTGCGGTGATAACGACGACATTCGATTCGGCGGTTGGCTCGTAGTGATTGCTGCCGCTGACTTTGCGTCCGTGATGTTCCAGTCCTGCCGCTTCCATTAGGTCAAGGGCAATGCCTTGGGGGCGACCGGGCACCACATCGACCAGCACCACATCAGCCAGGTTTTTCTCAACAATGCGCTGAGCTAGGGTGCTGCCGACATTTCCGGCTCCAACAATGGAAACTTTGGGCATGGGGTGGGAGGGGGAAAGACGGGAAAGGCTCTGGTCGGTGTCCTGTAGAGTAGAAACCATAGTGCCAATTAGAACTCAATGAGAAGGATAGATTCGGCTCATTTTGCCCTATTCTAACGCTTGACTTTTGGGCTGCGATCGCCCCAAACCTATCTTTTGTCTTAAGTTTCCAGTGTCTTAAGTGTCTAGCGTTTTAAGTTTCTATAGTCTTTGATTTTTCAGTGTTTTCAATTTTCCAGGGACTTGAGTTGCCAGAAGTATTGCGCTTGGTTTCATGTCTTAGATGCCCAAATGGAAAGCCTCAGAGAAAGGCTGCTGCATGGGCAACAGTTCTCCAAGGCTTGATCCACCTTAAGGCTGTACAAAAGGTCAGTAGGAACCTCAGCTAGCTGATTTTTTCCAGTTGGTCGGATCTTAGCCAGAAATTAGGAGTTGGGACATAGCCAAACTTCACCAGCACATAATCGCCTCGGGCATCCAATACCTCACCCTTGGTTTCGTAGATGTAGGGAGGAAAGCGTGGGTCGCTGGCTTTGGCCTCCAGACTGTTTTCTAGCTTTTCGCGCACGGCACGAACCAGATCCCCTTTTTTAACTGCCATAAGTAATCACCAATGATTGCGATTGGGTGTTGCAAGGGATGAAACCCTTGTTTTGTCTTGATCTTACCGGAATTTGTCCTGGCAAGGGAGCCGAGCTAATCTTTGGCAGGTGTTTTGATGGAAAAACTGCCATCGGGCTGAAGCACCACATCCCCACCCAGGGCTTTGATCCGCTGAATGGCCGTGTCGCGGGTTAGTTTGTCCGAAACATTGCTCAACACCATCGCCCAAGCGGCCACCTGAGCCGTTTTACTACTGGGATTGCGCGCCAAAAAAGCAGCGGTCTGGCGCGACATGGCCGCAATCCGATCGCCCCCCTCCACCGTCGATTGCTCAGCCCAAGTCGCTGCGGTTTCAAAGGATTGTCGAGCGGCCTGGGCATCCCCTAGAAATAGCAATTGGTCGATCGCCAACTGTCGCCAAGCATAGAAAGATCCGGGCGGCACATCGGGTTTGAGCGAGGTCAGGGCGGATTGGGCGATCGCCACCGATCGCTCCGGTTGCCCCGCATACAGCGCCGAACTGGTGGACAGAAAGATATAGGCTTGGAGAAAATAGGGGTCGCGATCGAGAATCACTTCAAAAAAGTCTGGACTCAGCCGATAGTCACTCTTTTTGCGGGCAGGCTCATCGCCAAAGTATTGCAAAAATCGCAGAAACGTCCAGTCCGCCACCAAATTCTCAAACCCAAACGCTGGCACATTCTTCAACAACCGCAGTCGCACCCCTTCTGCCGCTGCTTCCCGCTGAATGGCTTCGGCGGAAGCTGTCTGGCTCTTGACCTTTAGCCGCTCCAGTTGGGGCACTTGTAATAGCCCAATTACGCCCATTCCGGCGATCGCAATCCCCACTGGAATCAGGAGCGATCGCCATCCCGCCGATTCTCCTGGTTCTCTCTTGGGTAAACCTCGCCCCCATTTTGCTACGGCCTGCATCTTACTGCCCTCCCTGAAAACGCATTCATAGACATTTCTCAAGCAAATTCTTCCCAATCCGGAGAGGGGAGAATGTGAATAAGACTGCCCAGAAGTGGCCGAAATCGATCGCCATCAGTCATCCTAGAAAGAACAAGACCCTGAACTGTCTCAGATGGCACAATCCCTTGGAACAATTATGGTTAGAACAAGGGCATTACCCGGATTCCAGTGTCAAGATTGAAAAAGCGCCTGCGTTCAACTCCTCCACTATGCCAGACCCCTCCCTTTCCATCGCCCAGCACTACCACGAACGAACCAAGTATGCTCCTGAAACCCTCATGGGGCGCGAGTTAGATTGGGCGAACCAGCCCATTTCGTTCAAACAATACAAGATTGGGACTGCCTTTGACCTGAAGCCCTATCTGGCCGAAAATGCAGACCTGTCAGCCGAGGATCTGCACTGGCAGCGGCTGTCCCGCTTGCTCTTTTGTAGCTATGGCCTGACGGTCAAAATGCTGACCCAGAACGGTGACCCGGTTTACTTTCGAGCGGCTCCTTCAGCGGGTGGGCTGTATCCAGCTGAAGTCTACCTGATTTCGCGCGGTAGCCCTCTGGTTCCGGCAGGCTTGTACAACTATCAGCCCCAAACCCATTCTCTGCTCCGCTTCTGGGATAGTGAGGTGTGGACGGCGCTCCAACGATCCTGCTTCTGGCACCCCAGTCTAGAATCTACCCAACTGGCACTGGTGACCACGGCGGTGTTTTACCGCTCCGTCTGGCGCTACGACGATCGCGCCTATCGCCGGATCTACCTTGACACCGGACATTTGCTGGGCAACATTGAGCTGGCCTGTGCCCTCAACGATTACCGTCCCTACCTGATTGGCGGCTTTGCGGATGCGGCTATGAACCAACTGCTTTACCTGGACACCGAACAGGAAGGCACCACTACCGTGATTGCCCTGGCTGACCTGCTGGATGTCAACCAAAATCTGCCCTTGGCTCCCACGGCTCTGCCTTCCCCAACAGATATCCACTATCCCAAACTGGCTGATGGTGCCCTGTTGCCCTACTTTCACCAGGCCACCCAAATCAAGGAAAGCGAACAGTCTTCCACGGTCAAGGATTTGCTGAAGAGTATGCAGGCGGAAGTCACGAATCCTCCCGAAGATAAGTACAACTTTCCCTTCTGCCTGAAAGTCTCTACCCTCACCCCGCCTATCCAATGGGGCGATAATCTGGAAGGTCTGGGCAACACTATTTTGAAGCGGCGATCGACCCGCGCCTACAGTGGTGCCGATCTCACCCTAGATGAACTCAAAGCCTTGCTCGACTTCACCTATCAACCCCAAAACTACATTGAACAAGGACTCGATCGCAGTCCCGACTATTTTGATCTGGGCTTGATTGAAACGTTCATTGCCGTGTCGGGCGTGGATGGGCTGGAAGAAGGCTGCTACTACTACGCGCCCAAGGCTCAGGAACTGAGGCAGATCCGCTTTAAGAACTTTCGGCGAGAGTTGCACATGCTCTGTTTGCAGCAAAATCTGGGACGGGATGCTGGGGCGGTTCTGTTCCACACCTCGGACTTGCAGCAGGCGATCGCGCGTTATGGCGATCGGGTCTACCGCTATCTGCATCTGGATGCGGGGCATTTGGGTCAACGGCTTAACTTGGCTGCCATTCGTCTTGGCTTGGGTGTGAGTGGGATTGCGGGATTCTTTGATGACCAGGTGAATGAACTGCTGGGCATTCCGGGGGATGAGGCGGTGCTTTATATTACAACGTTGGGTAGACCCAGATAGGGCTAAGCAATTGTTAAATAGAGGCTGGGATTTTTTTAACCGCAGAGACGCAGAGACGCAGAGAGGAAGAGGAGGAAGAGGAGGGGAGGGGAATTTGGCTTCTCTTTGGGGCTTTGTGGGAGGAGCGTCTGTGGTTTACGGTTCAATTCTAGGAGTGCTGAGAACCGAACACGGGGTTCTTTCAAAAACGCTTAGTCTAGACTGAACCTATGGGCAATTCTTGGCATGAAAGCTGCGTCTCGTCCAAGCGCTTTTCTATCAGAGGCAACTCCTATGACTTCTACCCCTTCCCAATCGGATAAAACACGCCAGAAACTGCTGCTCCAAATCGTCATTGGTTCGGCCTGGGTCGATGGTCAGTTAGACGATCGCGAAACCCAATATCTGACTAACCTGTTGCAGCATCATGGACAGGCTAGCGATCGCGATCTCCAGGAAATTATCGGCCAACCTGTCCCCATCCAACAAACTGAGCGATGGATGGCCGAGTATCTTTTAGGCACCAATGAAACTGAGCGTCAACGGGCTTTGTCGGCGATCGCCAAACTCATTATCGTGGATGACCAGGTGACCGACCAGGAGCATCAACTCCTAGACGATTACTATGACCTGATGGCGACCATTCCCGCGCTGCCGGATCTTTCGCCGGTGGTCAAATCGGTGGGGCAATTTGTCAAGCAGGCGGCAAAGGCGATCGGGCAGTTTGTGTCGGATGCTAAGTAATTTATCAAAATCTGGATTGGCGGGGCTTTGGAGTCAGTTCTGGATGCGATCGCGGTCAATGGAATCCTGCGGTTGAGTGAAGGATTGAAGAGAATTAGGTGGATTGGGATTCACTTCTCAAAAGATTCAAACCCAAGGCGATGTACACGCATCCGGTGATGCGTTCTAGCCATCTTGAAAAACGGATGTTGCCTCGCAGCGTTTTCGTGAGGGTGGATGCTAATGCTGTAATCACAAAGCACCAAAGGGTGCTGCCTGTGACAAACAAAATTCCTAGGACGAGGAACGGGAGCGCACCGAGATTGGCGATCGGATCGACAAACTGCGGCAGAAATGCCAAAAAGAAAATCGCAATTTTAGGATTGAGAACATTGGTGATCACGCCTTGGCGATAGATTTGCCAATGGCTCATGGCATGGGTTTCGGGCGTGGCCAAAGAATGGGGCGGTTTCAGCCAAGTCTGGATGCCTAGATAGATCAGGTAGGCGGCTCCCGCAAATTTAATGGCGGCAAACATCCAGGCTGAGGTGGCCAAAATCGCAGACAAACCCACTGCGGCAAACAGGGTATGCACCAGGATGCCGCTGCCAATACCCAAAGCGGAGATTAGCCCAGCTTGACGGCCTTGGGAAATACTCCGAGCCAGGATGTACATGGTGTCTGTGCCGGGAGTGAGCCAGAGGAACAGACTGGAGAGGAGGAAGGTTGAGAGGTTGTGAGTGCCGAGCATTCTGATTAGGGATTCAGGTTAAAATATTTTTATCTCGCCGTATTTAATCCGTTTGCAGTCAGAGAGTCCGTGTAAAGAATAACATCGACAGGGGCGATCGCTCTCCGTACTGGCGATCGTCTGTTTTTGCAGAAGCAGGACTGGTGCATAAAGACTGGTGCATAAAGTGCGATCGCCCCACCGATAAATCTTTAGATCTTTGAACCTAGTAGATCTTTAACCTCACACGGATTGCATCTGTGTGAGGGATCTGACACTCCTGACAAGGGCTTAATGTCTTGCGCTTATCGTTCATGGGATGAATTTTAGCGAAAATCGCTGATTTCATCTTTATGGATTAATTTGTGATTCTTAATACTGATAATGCGGACTTTTTTTCTACACTTTGACCAATGGGGCAACTTTGCTAATCGGCAGAGAGATAGCGTGGAATTTACGCCTCTAGGGTTGGATTGTTGAATGGGAAATGCGATCGGTTGCGATTGGCTTGAATAATTTCGGCTTGAAAACTCTATTCCTAAGCGCCTATGTGCCCTGCCATCCTGACGACTAGCCGTACCCATGCTCTGACCACAGGAGCCGCCAAACTCTGGGTATTACTCGTGGGCGTGAACCACTACGAAGACGATCGCTTCCCCAATCTGGCCTATTCAGCACAGGATTGCCAGGGACTAGGAGAGGCGATCGCCCTTGCTACCCAAGCTTTTCCTGAGCGGATGGTACGAATCCACCATGATTTTGCGGGGAGTAGGGAGTGGGGAGTGGGGAGTGGGGAGTGGGGAGAAGAGGGGGAAGGGGAAAAGGCGAAAGGGGAAAGGGGAAAGGGGAAGGGGGAAAGGGAAGAGGGTTATGAACAAGAGCAAGTTCCCCACTCATCCACCCATCCACCCATCCACCCATCCACCCATCCACTCATCCACCCATCCACCCATCCACCCATCCACCAACAGGCTGCCATCGCAGGCCACATGAGACTCAAAACCGTGGCTCAACTGCGGAGTTTTCCGGCGCATCGGCCAGAGTTGGAGGAGGTGCGATCGAGTTTGAAGGAGATTTGTGCGGCGGCTCGGCCTGAAGATACGGTGCTGTTTTACTTCTCGGGGCATGGTGTTTTGGAGCCGGAGACGCAGCAGGCGGTGCTGTGTTTGAGCCAGACGCGCAAGGATCAGCTAATGGCAACGGGGTTGGGCATTCAGGAAGTGCTGGATCTGTTGGGGCAATGTGCGGCGCATCAGCAGTTGGTCTGGTTAGATGCTTGTCATAGCGGTGGGATGACGCTGCGGGCGGCCAAAGGTGAAAAGGGGGAGCGGGAAGATTCGTTGCCCAACCCTACGCCGCAACTGATGGAACTATTGCGGCACCGGGCGGCGCAGAGTAAGGGGTTTTATGCGTTGCTGTCCTGTGACCAAACGCAGCAGTCCTGGGAGTTTCCGGAGTTGGGGCATGGGGTGTTTACCTACTACTTGATGCGGGGATTGCTGGGTGAGGCAGCGGATGCTCAGGGCGTGGTTGAGGCGGATGCGCTCTACAAATATGTCTACTACCAAACCTTGCGCTACATTGACAAAACCAATCAGCAGTTGCGCCTGATTAACCAGCAGAAACGGGGACGGGGCGATACCCAAATTCAGCCAGAATATCCCCAGCAGACACCCAAACGCATCGTGGAGGGAGTTGGTGAGCTAATTCTGGGAATTCAGGGCGATCGCTCCACTCAAGGACATCTGCGACAGGCGCTGGTGATCGATGGGTTGACCGCTAGCCCAACCACGCTGGATTTGAGCCGTGTATTACGGAATGCAGGTGGGTTTAATTTGACCTATTTTCCCCAAGCCGGAAAGGACTGGATGGGGGTAAAGGAAGCGATCGCCCGCACGCTCCAAACCCAGGAACCGGATAGTTTAGGGGGCGATCGCCCTTGGGGGGATGCCACGACGGCTCTGCTCTATCTGCGAGGTCGGGTTGAACAAACCGAAGCTGGGGAAGCAAGGCTATTGCTCAAGGATGGCGTTGAACTGAGCCGATCTGGACTGCGACAGATGTTGCGAAAATCGGCGATCGCTCGTCAGATTGTCATTTTGGACTGTCCCGGTGCGGCTCATTTGGATGAATGGGTGGAGGATTTACAGATTGCTACCGGACGAGGACAGTGTTTAATTGCGGTGGCTTCTCCGGCGGATGATCCGCAGTGGTTTAGTCATATGCTGTTGGATATGCTCAAATCGGCTGATCCACAGGTGGGGTTGCCGATCGCGGGACTGATTGCCCAAATTCAGACGCAGGCTATTAGCGCAGGCCGGGTTGCCCATGTTTGGTTGTCGGGTTCCCAAGGTGTGATTGAAATTTTGCCGGGGCAGATGGGTGCCCGAGGCGAAGCGCCTGAATTTGATTTGGGCGTTTGTCCCTACTTAGGTTTACGCGCTTTTTCGGAAGATGATGCGCCCTTTTTCTTTGGACGGGAGTCTCTGACGCAAGCCTGGGTGAATCTGCTGCGTTCCCAGTCCTGTTTGGCGGTGATTGGGGCTTCGGGGAGCGGTAAGTCTTCGCTGGTGCAGGCGGGGCTGGTGGCGCAACTGCGGCAGGGGCAGCAGATTCCAGGCGGTCAGGATTGGTGGATCGGCACCATGCGTCCTGGGGCACGACCGCTGGAAGCATTGGTGCAGCGCTGGGTGGAGCGAGGCACGGAGAAGGAGCGGGAATATCAGCGGCTGCATCTGGAGGGCATGATTTATCAGGGAGCCGAGGGTTTTGTCTATGGGCTGCGATCGCGTCCTGAACCCATGATTGTCCTGGTGGTTGACCAATTTGAAGAACTCTTTACCCTGGCTTCTGCGGAAGACCGACAGCGGTTTTTGGAACTGGTGCTGGGGGCTTTGGAATTTGCGGGCGATCGCTTCAAACTCATCCTCACCCTTCGCAGTGATTTTATTGCGCCTTGTTTGGAATATCCGGCTTTGGCGCAGGTGTTGCAGCGATCGAGTGTGATGGTGCCGCCCGTGCTGGAGGAGGAAGGCTATCGGCAGGTGATTTTGCGTCCGGCTGAAAAGGTGGGCTTAACGGTTGAGCCTGAGTTAGTGGAAGTCCTGCTGCAAGAGATGAACCATGCGGCGGGTGATTTACCGCTTTTGGAATTTGTCCTGGAACAACTTTGGGAACATCGCCAGCCTGGTCAATTGACGCTTCAGGTTTATCAACAGCAGATTGGTGGGTTGAGAGGTGCGTTAGAACAAAAAGCACAGTCCGTTTACGATAGTCTCAACGCTGAAGAACAAGCCTGTGCCCGTTGGATTTTTCTTTCGTTGACTCAACTGGGAGAAGGAACTGAGGATACTCGTCGGCGAGTGTTGAAGTCGGATTTGGTAGTGAAAAAATATCCTGAAGCGCTGGTAGAACGAGTGCTTCAGACTTTGACCGCTGCCAAGTTAATTACCGTAGATGTCGAAGAAGAGATCGGCAAAGATGCAGTCAGGGATTCGGTGGATCATCCAGGTCAACTATCCAAAGAAATTTCATTGTCTGCTGAGTTGGAATCACTCCAAGATCCTACATTTCGCCCCCCTAGCCCCCCAACTTTGGGGGGGACAGAACATTCCCTGGAGAAATCGACGTTTCGAGGTGCCGCAGACTTGGAAGATTTGGGGGATGCTCAACGGTTCAACACGGATTGTTCAACGGTTTCTTCCGTGTCTTCTCTGCCGGACTTGTTCAATCAATCTGTGACGATTGAAGTGGTGCATGAAATTTTGATTCGTCATTGGTCTACGCTGCGGTGGTGGTTGGAGGAGAATCGGACGCGGTTGCGATCGCAGCGTCAAATGGAACATGCGGCGGATCAATGGCGGCATAGTGGCCAGCAGGAAGATTTTCTGCTGCGGGGGGTTCGATTGGATGCTGCGGAAGAACTTTATGTGCGGTACACAGACGAACTGTCGCAGGATGTGCAGTTATTTATTGAAGCGGGTTTGCAGGAGCGCGATCGCCAAAAAAATCAGGCTCAGCATCGACTCAAACAGGCTCAGCGGGCGATCGCACTCATTAGCATCTTGGGCATTGCGGCGGTTGGCTTTGGTGGATTTGCCTTTTTGCAACGTCAGCGCGCCCTCTGGAATGAAATCACCGCGCTTAATGCTCTGTCTGAATCGCAATTGCTGGCCGCTCAGCAGTTGGAAGCGATCGCCACCAGTCTCAAGGCCGGACAGCAACTCCGGCAGTTTCCCAGCCTTGGTATTTCCAACAGCGACCAGGCCAAACTCCGGCTGCAAACCGAGGCCACGATGCAGCAGGCGATCGAAACCACCCAGGAGCGCAATCGCTTGGAAGGTCATAGCCAGCGGGTGAATCGTGTGGCGCTCAGTCCGGATGGTCAATGGATTGTCTCGGGCAGCGACGATGCTACGGTGCGAATTTGGCAAATCAACGGGGCTTTGGCTAAGACCTTGACCTTGAGCGATCGCGTTACCGATCTTAGCTTCAGTCCCAACGGCAGAAGTTTGGCCGCTGCGACAGCCGATGGTAAGGTGACGCTGTTGAATGCCGCAGATGGGACGATGCAGCGATCGCTCTCCATTCCTGCATCCACGCCCTTTGTCACCAGCATTGCCTTTAGTCCCAGTGGGCAGATGTTGGCGATCGCTAGCCGCAGCAACTCTGGAACCCAAAAGACTGCTGCCCACGCGCTGCAACTGTGGAATCTGGCCGATGGTAAATTGCTCAAAACCTTTGCGGGACATGAAGGCTGGGTCAATCAGGTGCAATTTAGCCCCGACGGCAAAGTTTTGGCTTCTGCCAGTGAAGACCAACGGGTGAAACTCTGGGATGTGGCTCAGGGCAATTTGATTCGGGATTTGCAGGGACATGGCGATCGCGTCACTAGTCTGTCCTTTAGCCCCGATGGCAAAACCCTTGTCTCGGGCAGTGGCGATAAAACGCTGAAACTTTGGGATTGGGCGACGGGCAGCGCCACGAAAACCCTGGAAGGTCATACTGAGCAAATTAACAGTGTCCAGTTCAGTCGAGATGGACGCTGGATCGTGTCGGCCAGTCAGGATCAGTCTTTGAGGCTCTGGCAGGCTGAGGATGGGTTGCTGTTGACCCAGTTGCGCGGTCATGGAGCCGCTGTCCTGAGTGCGATCTTTAGTCCCGATCGCCCCCTAATCATCTCCGCCAGCGCCGACAACAGCATTCGCCTTTGGGATGTGCCAACGCTCGACAAGACCCCCAACCGATATACGGCGATCGCCACCCAACCTAACCAGCCCTGGATCGCCACCGCCCAAGACCGCATCATCCAACTCCATCGCCAAGTTCGCCAAAATCTCGAAGCCCGCAACCTCACCGGACATCAGCAACCCGTTTCCGCCCTCCGGTTCAGCCCCAACAGCCAACAGCTTGCGTCCGGCAGCGATGACCAGACCCTGATGCTCTGGACTATGGCCGATCGCCGTCTACTGGCCACCCTCAAAGGCCACAAAGGCCGCATCAACGACATCGCCTACAGCCCCGACGGCCAAATCCTCGCGTCAGCCAGCGAAGACCGCACGATTCGCTTCTGGAAGGCCACCGATGGCCATCCCATCCGCGCCCTCACCGGACACCAAGATGCCGTCAGCCGGGTCGCCTTCAGCCCCGATGGTTCCCTCCTGGCCTCGGGCAGCTATGACAATACGGTGAAGATTTGGCGAGTTCGCGATGGGCAATTGCTCCAGACGCTGACGGGGCATGGGTTGGCGATCGCTGCTCTCACTTTCAGCCCCGACGGCCAAACCCTCGCCTCAGCCAGTTGGGACAACACGATTCGTCTCTGGACCGTCACCAACGGTCAACCCCTGCGAACCCTAGCGGGTCACGAAGGCGGGGTCACTAGCCTCAGCTTCAGCAGCAATGGCCAGGTGCTAGCCTCGGGCAGCGAAGACCAGACCCTCAAACTCTGGACGGTGGCCGATGGCAGTTTGTTGAAAACGCTACGGGGAGAGCGCGATCGCATCCTCGGTTTACAGTTCACGCCCCAAGACCAAAGCCTGCTGCGACTTGGAGAAGTGACGGGCGTACAGGTTTTGGATCTGGAGTTATCGACCCTGTTAGGGAAGGGATGCGATCGCCTGCGCGACTATCTCACGACCAATTCCCACGCGCAGCAGCAAGTTGCGCCGGGTCTTTGTCCTTAGTTTTGGGGGAGTAGGGAGGGGGAAAGGGCGAAAGGGGAAGGGGGAAAGGGGAAAGGGGTGTCTTAGATGAATTCTTTCAATTGATTCATAAGGAACATAAGAACCCCTCTTTGACCCTCAAGGAGAATTCCCTGTTCCCCCTTTCCCCTTTCCCCTTTTCCCTTTCCCCCTTCCCCCTTCCCCCTCCCCCTCTCCTCCTTGAGAAGTAATTTAGAACGAATTGGGGTGACGGGGAGAGGGGCGATCGCGCGAAACCTTTGCTAGCCAACATATTCAGCCTTATTCAATAAAGTTGAAAATAAAGTTGCCAGAATTGCACATCACTCGCTATACTGAATAGGCCGACGCGGGGTAGAGCAGCCTGGTAGCTCGTCGGGCTCGAACTCGTAAGTTAGTTAAATGCTTGATAACTAACTTTGCGATGGGCTACATACGGGGAAACCTGTATGTGACAACTTCTCAAATTCGGGGAAGCCGTTAGCATGGTGATCCCGAGCCAAGCCAAAAAGCTGTACTTGAAAAGTAATTGCTTATTGGAAGGTGTAGAGACTCGATGGGAAGCACCCTAACAGGAAAGCTGAGGGTGAAGGGAGAGTCCAGACCACAAAACTAGTTAACTAGGCAGCGAAAGCTGTAGTGGTAAGCATAACCCGAAGGTCAGTGGTTCAAATCCGCTCCCCGCCACCAATTTGAAGCTCTAGATTCTAACGAGTCTAGAGCTTCAACGCTTTTAAACATAATTCGAGTAAACTTCGAGCAAACTGCTAAAGTTCCAGATCGTGGACACTAAACTTCGGGGAGATATTGCTGAACAGGCGGCTGTTTTATATGCCCTGAAGCAAGGGTGGGGCGTGCTTCGGCCAGTGGGCGATCGCCTCCCCTACGATTTAGTCTTTGATATTGCAGGTCGGTTCATTAAAATTCAAGTCAAATCGGCCTGGCTTGACGAACCTTCTGGCAATTACGTTGTTGATAATCGTCGTACCAAGACCAATCGTCGCGTCATGCTACGTGATGTTTATCAACCTACAGACTTTGATTTTGCGCTTGTTTATCTAGAGAATCTTGATTTGTTCTACGTCTTTCCAGTGGATGTGTTCATTAGCTATGGCAGCGAAATTCATTTGGTAGAAGCAGAAAAGCGCCAGCGTAAGCCGCGTTCAACGGCCTACCGAAACGCTTGGCACCTGATTCAACAATTTAGAATGACTGATTAGATAAACTTAGGTCTTCAGGAGATCGCCGATCATGACTGCCGCTACTCCACCCATTCGGCTGTCCTTTGAGGAATATCTCAAATATGAGGACGGCACTGACACCCGCTATGAACTTGTCAAAGGAGAGTTGCTGCCGATCGGGCTTGGGACGGGTCAGCATGGGAAAGTGGCCAAATTTTTAGAGCAGATTTACGACCCAGAAATCGATCGTCTCGCCTTTGATTGGGTGGCACAGCGTTTTGCTGTTGGCATTCAATCACCGCGTGGCTATCGGTGGGATACTTGCCGCATTCCCGATATCACCGTTCTCATCCGTGAACAGTGGGAAGCTATGGAAGAACGCGAGGCCGTTATCCGAGCGCATGAACCACCGCCCAAACTGGTGGTTGAAGTGGTCACAGCACTAAAACAGAAGACTACCGGATGAAATGGGTGGAGTATGCGGCGTTGGATATTGCCGAATACTGGATCGTGGATACAACTGAGCAAAAGGTGACGATCGCCATTCTAGAAGACGGCTGTTATCAAAACACAGCGTATCAGGGAGAAGAGGCGATCGCATCCCCCACCTTCTCCCAACTCAAACTCACTGCCGCACAAATCCTAAACGCTAAGCTCTAAGAATTGGTAACCCGAATCGCTAACAAAGACTCATGCTAACAAAGACTCAATAGCTCATCCACCGCTTTCGCCGCTGAGAACTTTTCAGCAACATACTCACAGGCTTTTTGTCCACGCTCTAAAGCCGCTTGGGGATTTTCTAAACAGGCTTGCATTTGTTGCGCTAAACCCGTTACATCTTCCGCTGCAAAAAAGAGTCCTTGTGAGCCTGTGACTTCCGGTAAACCGCCGACTTGAGAAGCGATCGCCCCCGTTTGCACACTTGCTGCTTCCAGCACTACATATCCAGCAGGTTCCTGCCAGCGAGACGGCACCACCAACGCTAGAGCCGATCGCAAGTGTTCCACCACTTCCGCAGGCTTGCAGTGTCCTAAAAAATCCACCTGATCTGAGACTTGGAGGTGATCGGCGAGCTGCTGGAGTTCTTCTGCCTGATTGCCATAGCCCATGATCTGGATGCGAAAATCATCGCGGATTTGTCGGAGTTGATGCGCCGCTTGAATCAATAAATCTGCGCCCTTGTCAGGAGTCAATCGACCCGCAAAAACAAAGTGATAGGGCTGCTTTAGATCTGCTAATTGCTTGGGGAGTTGATGCGGGGAAATTTGGATGGGATTGTAGGACGTGAGAATCTGCATCGGAAGGGAATAGGATTCAGCCAAAAATTGGCTACAGGAAATCCGATGATCCACTAAACAACTGGTGGTTAAACGAGTGGCCAGACGCGCCCATTTGACTGCTGTAAAGAGCTTCCACTTCAGGGGTGTGTTGGCTTTGGGGAGCGATCGCAACACCTCAACCTTTAGCCTCTGGGGAAAAGACATGGGTTCGTATTGATCATGGGTAGATTGATAGAAAAGATAATGGTATTTCAATATAATTTTGCGATTTAGCATCTTGCAAATCAACGCAAATCTGAGACTGTTAGAATTCATATGGACGACATTTGCCCAGGCGATCGCCTGAAACCATTCCTCAACCGAATTAGATACAGTCGAAATCACTCGAACTTGAATATCTCGTGATTCTAATTCAGACTTAATAATTTGAATGTAGGTTAAAATTCCGCTAATTTCATCTGGATAGGTATGGGGATGCTGAATCAACAGTTTCATGGATGAGTTTTCAGTAAGAAGAGTAGGGCGATCGCCACGCTTAAAAACATGCGATTAGATGCTGACTATGAAATGCAGAACAATGGAATACAGCGATGCAAATATTTTTTGAAGAAGCAAGCACGGCCTGCCTCACCATTCAGGCAATATTTCCAGGCAATACTTTAAAAAACAAATCAGAACGCTGTATCAAAGGTAGAAAATAATTCAGAAAAACCCTGAATTTATCAGAAAAAATACCAAGCAAAGTTCTCCAAAGAGAGACTGAAAAACTTTTCTGATTCCACCCTATACCCTTGAATCGTTCGAGAAATGGTTCAAGGATTTGCTCAAGAAATTGTTCCAGAACTCTCCCCAACTTTCTCCCCGGTTTGATATCAACAGCAGTGTACCCAGGAACCCAAACCCCACAGCCGAGAATTTCAGAGACTTTAAGCCATTACCCCAAAGAAAACCGCTTCATTTTTCTTTGGATATCATCGAATTTCCCCTATCTAAGATGGAGCATCCGAAGTTTGATACAGTGAGGGCAGAGTGATTGGAAGGCGAAGGGGAAAGGGGAAAGGCGAAAGGGCAGCATTGAAGCCATCCTTGAAAAGATTAGAAAAAAGAAATCAAAGAAACTTTCCTGATTTCCCCAACAAAGCTCATTCCCCAAAACAATCCAGGACACCCCTTCCCCCTTCCCCCTTCCCCCTTCCCCTTTCCCCTTTCCCTCCCCTTCCTCCCGTCCATGAACGCAACCCAAACCACCCTCCTGAAGACCCTAGAAACCCTCCTCCCCGCCGACCAGATTTGCCCATGGGACACGATCGCCCCTCCCCTGCAATCTCAAATTACCTGTGCGATCGCCCCCACCGCAGCTTCTCCTGTGGCGATCGCCTATCCCCAAAGCATTGAAGAACTGGGGCAGATTTTGGCCTGTGCAGCGCGCGATCGCTGGCGAGTGTTGCTCTGTGGGAGCGGCAGCAAACTGCACTGGGGCGGATTCGCAAGCGGCATTGAACTCGTCATCAGCACGGCTCGGATGAATCGTTTGATTGAACATGCCGTGGGAGATTTGACGGTGACCGCAGAGGCTGGGATGCCCCTGGCAGACCTGCAAAGCACGCTGGCAACTGCCGGACAGTTTTTGCCGATCGACCCGGCCTATGGCGATCGGGCGACGCTGGGCGGCATTGTGGCCACCAGCGACACCGGATCGCTGCGCCAGCGCTACGGCGGCATTCGGGATTTGCTGATTGGCCTGTCTTTGGTGCGGGCTGATGGACAGATCGCCAAGGCGGGCGGGCGAGTCGTCAAAAATGTGGCCGGGTATGACTTGATGAAGCTGTTTACCGGGTCTTATGGGACTTTGGGGGCGATCGCTCAAGTCACCCTCCGTATCTATCCTTTCCCAGCCGCCTCACGCACCGTGCTGTTGACCGGAGAGGCCGAACCTCTGGCCCAAGCGCAAGCTACTCTCCTGGCCTCTGCCCTGACCCCGACTGCGATCGAAATTCTGCCGCCCCCCACCCTGGTCACGCTTGGGATGGCACCCAGCTTTGGCCTACTCAGCCGCTTTCAAAACCTAGAGGTGAGCGTAGAACAACAGGCCAACCAACTCCTCCAGGTTGGGCAAGCCCTTGGACTCCAGGGACAAAGATTCGTCGATGCCGCGTTACCCGAGAAAGCGATCGCCACCCTTACCCCCATCCTCCAACAAGTCCCCACCCTCACCACAGGCTGGATTCACGCAGGCAGCGGCCTAGGAATGCTGCGAATGACCGAAGCCTCCGTCTCCACCCTGCTCCAACTCCGCCAACTCTGCCAATTCCAAGGCGGCTTCCTCACCGTCCTGGAAGCCCCCACCAACATCAAACAATCCTTCACCACCCAAACCCTCGACCTCTGGGGCTATCCCGGCAACGCCCTTGACGTGATGAAAGCCATCAAGCAACAATTCGACCCCACGGGGTTGTTGAGTCCCCAGCGGTTTGTCGGCGGCATTTAGGGGAAATGGGGAAAGGGAAAAGGGGAAAGGGAAGTCCTGGATTACTTCCAAAGGATTACAGAGAGCAAAGGGAAAATCTCCTCGACTCCTTCCAGAA
>JALOOP010000495.1 GCA_025454315.1 Oculatellaceae cyanobacterium Prado106 | reverse complement strand
ATAAACTTCTTGCTTGCTCATTTTGAACCCACCTGTCCCTGAAATAGTGAGTTCAATATACTCTAAAAGTGTGAAGTTATTTCTTGACAGTGCCTTAGGTGAACAGCATGAAACTGCTTAATTATTATTTTAGAAATGCGCTCTCAACTGGTGCCCTCAGATTTACTATCGGTGGAAAAGCGGGACTGGGTAAGGCGATCGCTCCAGGAAAACCTACACCGTTATTTTGTCGGGCAGGTTATTCTCAGTTCTATTCTGGCGGTTCTTTATTCGATCGCCTTTTTCATTCTACAGGTTCCCTATAGCTTGCTCTTTGGGTTTAGCATTGGCGTTCTCGGATTAATTCCCTTTGGGGATACACTAGCCTATCTGTTGATTTGTCTCTTCCTAGCGGCGCAGTCTCCTCAGATCGTTCTACCCACGCTGATTGTTTGTGTGATTCTCGATCAGGTGGTGGATCAGGCGATCGCCCCTCGCATCCTCAGTAACATGACCGGACTCAAACCCATCTGGGTGATCCTGGCCTTGCTCTTGGGCACAAAGCTCTTTGGCTTACCCGGCTTGCTGCTGGCGGTTCCCACAGCAAGTTTTATGGAGGAATTCCTTGCAAATAGATTTCCTGAGAATATAGCAGTCCCTGAGAATGGAACCCCTGAGAATGGAACAGTGGATCAGCATGGGGAGCCAGTCCTAGATTCATCCATTATTCAGTCAAAGCTGTAGACAAATGGCTTCTAGAAACGAACAGATTCTAGAGAGCATTGCATGAATCCACAAATCCTTAAAGGGGAAGATAGGTTTGAATTCGACTGATTAACTCATTCAGCTCGACTGGCTTTTGTAGCAGATCATTTGCGCCCAGTTTCCAGCCTTGTGCCATGGGTTCGTCGTAGGCGGTGAGCAGGATGACGGGGGTGGAGCGGTGGTGGCGATCGCGACGAATTTTGCGAACCACTGCAAAGCCGTCCATCGCGGGCATCATCACATCCATTAATACTAGTTGAGGGGCGGTGGTTTGGATCTGTTGGAGGGCTTCTTGTCCGCTGTGGGCAACTGTGACGACATATCCTTCGCTCTCCAGAAACATCTGGAGAAATCCAGTATTGTCCGGATTGTCGTCAACAATGAGAATGCAGGGTCGGCTGCGGGAGAGGTGAGCAGGTAGAGCAACCATGGTGATTTGAGGAATTAACTTTTTTTATTGTTCCATCCGATGTCCCCCAGTGTCGTCACTCAGGCGGTAGAGACATTTTTTTCAAGAGGGATAAACCGGACAAACTAGAGTCAATCTATCTCAGTGCAGATTTACAAAGATAGGCCAATGATAAAAACTGATGGATAGATTTTTCACGGCTGTATTTGGTCTTCGCGGCATTTAGTCTTCGCTATATTCGGTACACGCTGTATTTTGCAGCCACTGTGGTCGGCATTCGCTGCGTTTGGCAGTCACTGTATTTGGGAGCCACTGCGGTCGGCATTCGCTGCGTCTGACATCCTTGGAAGGCATTGTAAATCTATCAAAATAAATATTTATCTCTTCAGTCTTTCCTTGTAAGGTTAGCGATATTCCCAAAGATTTGATAGGGCTAGCATGAACGATCGCCGCGCTAGGAGGAATTGGTGTCCACTCCTGTTGGGTGCAGGAATCCTTGTGCTAGCCCACTATGCTGCCCTGCTGTTTCGTGTGCAGACAGCCGTTTCGCTTCTGTTTCCGCCTTCAGGGGTGGCGATCGCTCTGGCCATCTGGTTTGGTGCGCCCGCTGCCTTGGTGACTGGAATGGTCTCAACTCTGATGGCTCCCCACTGGGGCAGTCATGGCTGGGCACAGTGGGTCGGCTGGACAGACGCTATTGAACCCTTGATCGCCTGGTGGTTGTATCGGCGGGTGTGGCGGCGATCGCTCACCCTTGACCGGATCAAAGATGTAGCCGCTTTTATTGTCAGTGCGCCGATTCTGGCCTGTGCGGGATCGGCGATCGTTGGGAGCTTAGCTCTGGCCATGATCGGCAAAATGCCTTGGCCGTCTATCTCGACTGCGATGTTGCAATGGTGGTTAGGTAATGCCATTGGCACTATGGCCATTAGCCCGATCGCCATTTTGGTGTTGACCCCCGTTTTGCAGCGGTGGGGTTGGTTGCCGGGGGCTGTGATTACTCGGGATACAGCAGTCAATGGCGGATCTGTTTCCCGAAGGTTCATGGAAAAGGGGGCGATTGTCGGGATCTGTGTGGCGATCGCAATTCTCAGCGTTTCTCAGACCAGCCAGACCGGGTTTGCCTTTCAGCAGTTTGCCTTCCTCAATTTTGTGCCGATTCTGTGGGCGGCGTTGCGATTTGGGGCGATCGGCGGTGCTAGTACGGGTGGCCTCTGTGTGGCAGCAGCCCTGCTCAGCTATATTCTGCAATATCTCCATGTTTTAACCACCGCAAGCCTACCTGTTGATCCGGGTGTTCTCACGGTGCATAAGCTGAGTTTGCTGGTGCAGTGTATTGTCGGACTGCTCGTGGGAACAGCCACCACCCAGCAGATCCAGGCACAGGTCAAACTGGCACTGTCTCAGATGCAGATTGCCGAGTATGAGGTGCGATCGCAGCTTAATGAGCAATTAGAATTGATTAATCAAGCCCTGACTGCGGCCAATGCTCAACTGGAACAGGCCAATCGGGACAAAGACGAGCTACTGCTGCGGGAACAGGGAGCGCGATCGCAGGCCGAATCTGCCAATCGCATCAAGGATGAATTTCTGGCGATCGTGTCCCATGAATTACGCACACCGCTCAACCCGATCCTGGGCTGGTCAAAGCTTTTACAAAGTGGCTCCCTCGATCCCACCGTCACCCAAAAAGCCCTGCAAACCATCGAACGCAACGCCACACTCCAATCTCAGCTCATCGAAGATTTGCTAGATGTGTCGCGGATTCTCCGAGGCAAACTCGTCCTGCACAAGATGGAAGTGGATCTGGGAGGCATTATTCGCGCTGCCCTGGAAACCGTGCGGCTTGCGGCAGAAGGCAAGGCGATCGCCCTCACCGCACCCCCTACAGATTCTCAAATCCTGGTTTACGGCGATCCCAATCGGTTGCAGCAAATTATGGTGAATTTGCTGACCAACGCGATCAAGTTCACTCCAAACTATGGACAAGTGACGGTTCAACTAGAACAGGTGACGAAGGAAGAGCATGATCTGAAAACACAGATAAACCCAGATAAACACAGATGGAATGACGAGAACCCAGGAGAATTCCCTCCCCATCTCCCTACCTCCACCTACGCCCAAGTCCGCGTCATCGACACCGGAAAAGGCATCCACCCCGACTTCCTGCCCTACGTATTTGAGCGGTTTCGTCAGGAAGACAGTGGCACGACGCGCAACTTTGGCGGCTTGGGGTTGGGGTTGGCGATCGCCCGTCACCTAGTCGAACTCCATGAGGGACAGGTCGAAGCCCAAAGTGAAGGCGTCGATCGCGGAGCCACGTTTATCATTGAGATCCCCATGATTCAGGGGAAAGGGGAAAGGGAAAAGGCAAAAGGGCAAGAATCAGACTGGGCAACCCTCCCCACTCCCCACTCCCTACTCCCCACTCCCGTCCTACAGGACAAACAGATTCTAGTCGTTGAGGATGATGCCGATGCTCGGGCGTTGTTGCAGCATGTTTTGGCAGCACAGGCGACGGTGGTGCTGGCAGCTTCGGCTCAAGAGGCGATCGCCCAACTCCGTTCCTTCACCCCTGATCTAATTATTAGCGACATTCATATGCCAGAAATGGATGGCTATTGCTTGATGCGCTATCTGCGGCAAAAGGCGGATTGGGAGGGAGAGAGTGCTAAGGCAGGTTATCGAATTCCGGCGATCGCACTCACAGCAAATGTGCGAGAGGAAGACCGAGAGAAGGCGATCGCAGCAGGATTTGACGCACATCTGGCCAAACCAGTCGATATCAACAGATTAATGCAGGAAATTGAAAGATTGCTGCGTCCTAAAGCTATAAGTTAAAACGATAAATGATTAAAACGATAAATGGTAGGATGCGTTACGCTTCGCTAACACATCCTACGGTGCTTGGGAAATCAAGATGAAGATTGAGAAAATAATCGGGGATTTGTGGGATAGGCGTCTCGCCTTTCTGCGCTCTAGGATAGGCGTCTCGCCTGTCCCACAAGAATTACCGGATTTAATCTTCAACTTTCATGCTGATTTTCGTTGATATCGCACCAGGAGGCCATACTTGGGGGCAAAGATCATGGCAAAGACAAAGAGCAGGGTTTGTAACAAGACAATGCAGCCACCCGTGGAAGCGTCCAGGTGATAGCTGACGTAGGTTCCCATGACGCTGGAAAGAACACCTGAGATCATGGCGATGATCATCATGTGGTTGAAGCGATCGGTGAGTAAATAGGCGATCGCCCCCGGTGTAATCAACATAGCAATCACTAGAACAATCCCTACCGCTTGTAAAGCGACGACAATGGTTAGAGACAATAGCGTTAACAGCGCGTAATAAAGAGCAGTGACATTGAGGCCAATTGATCGCGCATGGGTCGGGTCAAAGCAAAATAACAGCAAATCTTTTCGTAGAATAAATACGGCAATCAAGGTGATGGAACCAATGACCAGGGTTTGAATCAGGTCTGCGGTTGGAATTCCAAGGACATTGCCAAAGAGGATATGCATCAAATCTACATTGGTCGGATTCTTAGAGATCAGTACTAACCCAAACGCAAAAAATCCGGTGAACACCAGCCCAATCACCGTATCCTCTTTGATGCGCGTCTTGGATTGGATGAACCCGATCGCCAACACAGACCCCACCCCAAACACAAACGCCCCCAGCGCAAACGGAATCTGAAAAATGTAGGCCAACACCACCCCTGGCGTCACCGAATGCGATACCGCATCCCCCATCAACGCCCACCCCTTCAACGTCATATAACAAGACAACAC
>JALOOP010000090.1 GCA_025454315.1 Oculatellaceae cyanobacterium Prado106 | reverse complement strand
TATGTGTCGACAGGCCAGACATGGAGTCGCCAAGTACCGGACCGCGGGCGTCACACGTTACCGGTTCCAACTCGTTCAGCTTTTCACCTGCGCCGTCGACACCTGATTCAGCGCGAGTGGTTAACTACACGTTGAGACCACACAACAAGGGCACCATGTCACAGGCATTCACTCCCAGTGGACCTACTGACGGTTCTGCCACACCACTGACGACGATGCGCGATAAAGGTGGTTCGTCGTTACATGGATCGACGACGTCACTTGGATCAGCTTCGTCTTCGTCGAAAGGCGAACGGGACAGTGGAAACGTCGTTGAACTCAACCAATCGGTTTCTTGTCATTTTTATACTTTGTACATTAAACTAGTTAAATTGTCGACATTAATACTCACAGTTGTGCAGCACCGCTACCCTTTCGATTCTTCTGCCAATGGGACATGACGGACGTCTTGACACCTCTATCGCTGTCAACGCTATTGTCATGACAGACGTTGTCCTACGGTGAAATTTACAGCCAGTTAGCCATTTCAGTGATACAGTCGTTCTATGAGCTCGATCGATTATCTTGTTTCGTGATTCTGTTGGCGATCGCTACTTTTGAAAATTGCCTCATTATCTCTTGGATGGTGAGGCATTCATATTTTATGGAATCTTGTTTCATGAAGCCCTAATCTATGGAGTAACAGCTTCTATGGAGTAAAAGGCTAGATGTCGTTAAATCTAAAACGGCTTCTGTCAACCGCTAAAGGCAAAATGTTAATAAAATTAACGCAAATTCTGCGATCGGTTACGACTGCGATCACTCCGGGCATAATCAGCACTATGCCGTTTAAGCTTCCGATTCACTTCGATGACTTGCATCCCAAACTTAATTAAATAAAACGCTTAAAACCGAATGAGCCGATCGACCAACGCTCAATTTTGATCAATCTTTGAGTATCGAGTTTTTCTTCCAGTTCGTTAATCCAGACACCCATCACAAGCCACCATGTTGAACCAGTTAGAAAATCTGAGCCGCGAAGTGGATGGCCGCTACGCCAGCGATGCAGAACTGCAATTTCTAGAAGACTACATGCGTTCCTTCCATCTCAGAATGCAGACCTACCAAAAACTGCAAGAGCTAGAAGTCACGATGGTGCAGCAAGCCTACGTTAAGATGCGCTCTGCCGATGCCTCCATTTTTGCAGGCAACAACCGTGAAGAAACCAACCGCAAATGTCAGCGAGACATGGTCGGCAGCCTGCGTGCCACAGCCCTGACCGTCTTGCTTGATGATCCAGATGCCCATCAAGAGCGGTTTCTGCTCTGGTTGCAGTCGATGATGCGCTCACTGGGCAAGGAGCAGACCTGCAATCAGCTCTACACGGCCTATCAGGAATTGGCCAAACAACATTTGTCTCCGGCTCAAGCCGAGTTGGTTTGTCCCATCCTAGAATTAAATCGCCGGATGACAGGTACAAATCCCTAATTCGATGGGTTCTCATTCGATGGCTCCTAATTTGATAGCTTGATTGGATGGTGTGATTTCTGCGATCGCCCCTCAATCCCATCTTCATCAACCTTGCCGCCTCATCCTTTTTCACTACTCTGTCACCTTCCCCCTCACTTGGATTGGTCATGGTCATTACCTCTTCCCAACAGCATCTGCTGAAACTCAAGCATCCCAAAAGACACAATCACTATGGCTTCCGGGAATTCTTCCAATTCGACCCCGACAAGGGCACTCTGATCGATTGGAATGACGGCCAAAACATCCTCACCACTGAAGACTTCATCATTGGCCTGGTCGAAGGCTTAGAAGAAGAAGTCGGCAATTCCTCTGCTGCCATCATGTATTCGATCGGCTGCGAATGGGGCAAAAAAGACGCCTTTTTCTTCGAGAAATGGTTTGAAAAAGAATATGAATGCAACATCCGCCAGAGCAACCTTTCCTTTCTCCTAGAAACCTGGTGGTGGCCGTTCACCGCTCAAGGCTGGGGGCGCTGGGAAGTGGATATGGGCGATCGCCGTCAGGGCTTCATGTTCATCAATATCTTTGATTCTGCTGTGGCGCGTACCTTGGGCGATGTCGGCAAACCCGTCTGCTACCTCTACGCCGGACTCTTCGCCGGATTCTTCACCGAACTGGTGAGAAAGCAACTGAGCTGCATTGAAATCCAGTGCTACTCCATGGGCGAAACCTACTGCAAGTTCCTCCTCGGTGGCCAAGACCGCATCGACGCTGCCTCCTTCTGGATGAACGAAGGCGCAACCGCCCGCGACATTGAAAAACGCCTGCGTGGAGGAGAACTCCTAAAATGATGAACGGTGCCGTCCTGCCCAACACCAACGGTTCAAAGCCTCCCACTGCGGCGATCGACTCCCACCAAACTGTCCGCCAATTCTTCAGCCGCATTAATTGGGACGACGCCCCCGCCGAAGTCCAAGAACTCAAACAACAGGCCACCGAAACCCCTACCCGCGAACCCCTGAGTCTCCATCTCACCGTTCGTCAATTCTTCGGAGCCATCAACTGGGACGGCATGGATGCGATCGCCCCCACCCCCGACCCCACCCCCACCTTCATCGAAAACCTCCCCGACGATCCTCCCGCTCCCCCCAATGACGGCTTCACCCTCGACGACTTCACCGGACTCTTTTGAGGCGAAAGGGGAAAGGGAAAAGGGGAAAGGGGGCACATTGATGAATACAGATAATCTCTCAGAAGAATCCCCTAATCCTCTCCTGGCCAATTCTCCCCCCATCTCCCCATCTCCCCATTTTCCCCAACCATCCCCCCTTTCGCCTTTCCCCTTTTCCCTTTTCCCCTTCTCCTATTTCCCATGAACCCCAAAGTCGCATCCATCCTCGAAAACGCTGACCTGCGCCACCTCAAGCCCGAGGAACTTGCGGCCATGAGTCAGTATGTCAACTCCATGCCCGCCCGCCTCGAAGCCTACCGCAGCCTGCGGGAGCATGAGCTAGAAATCATGCAGTGGGTCGCTGAACAACTCCAGGCCGAAATGCCCGTCGAACCCGTGGAAAACCTGGAGCGCAGCATCAAAAATGCTCTCCTTATGCTGCGCTGCTGCGCCATGGCCATGCTGCTCAACGATGAGAGCTTCGTCCACACTCGCCTCGTCACCTGGCTCGCCCCCCGCGTCACCGCCTACAACTCCCAAAACATCGACTCCACCCTCTACGGCTTAATGAATCACCGTCTCAATCAGGTGTTAGGGAGCGATCGCATGGCCGTCCTCACCCCCCTCCTCACCTACGCCCAAACCGCCCTCCCCACCGCCCAACCCACGGCAGCAGTCGAGGGTGAAGTGGCGATCGGCTGGTGATTGGAAGGGGAAAGGGAAAAGGGGAAAGGGGCTATCCCTATCCAGTCATCAAGGTCTAGTCATCAAGGTCTAGTCATTGAAGTCTAGTCATCGAGGATCTTCCTTTTTTCCCTTCAGCATTGATTCAAGCTCCTAGACCAACCCCAGCCCCCTATCCTCTTCTCCAACCATTCCCCCCTTTCCCCTTTCCCCTTTCCCCTTTCCCCTTCGCCCATCTCCCTACTCCCTACTCCCCACTCCCCATGATTTCCGTCGCCGACCTTCTCCTCAAAAACCGCATCCCTGGCAACTGCTTTGCGACCGGAACCTATGTCCGGGGCGATATTGAAATGGGATTGCTGGAAAATCAACAGGGCGATCGCCTCCTCGCGCTCCCGGAAACCCTGATTCAAGCCATTTATGCTGGGTTGGACAAAGAAACCGGACAGGCCGCTCGATTGGTGCTGATGAACTGCGGTCGCTGGTGGGGCAAAAACTTCTATACCCGCTTCTGTGAGCAGTTGACGCTTTACTATGACCAGGCTCCAGCGGATATGCCCATGGTGGAATTCATGCAGGCCATTGAGCAATGTTGGATTGCCCATGGTTGGGGCAAGATTGAGATGGATCAGACCTACCAAAATCGCGGATTTTTGGTGATCAATATCAGGAACTCAATCTTTGCCAGACATGCACCCAAGACCAACCAGCCCGCTTGTTATCTGGAAGCCGGAATTCTGGCAGCCTTCTTTAGCCAACTGACCGGGCGGGAACTGGACTGTCTGCAAACCACCTGTGAATCCATGGGGGCTGACTGTAACCGCTTTATCATTGGTTTGCCGAAGCGATTGCAACCTGCTGAAGTGATGATTGGCAAAATGGAGCATGAGGCCATTCTGCAAAGGCTTTGCCAATAAAGTTGGAATCTTTCTACCGTGGCTACTTCTCCGGGCACCGAGCTAAAGCGTTCAAAATATCGAGTTCTTGGGCTGGTGGGACAGGGGCAATTTGGCCGCGTGTTTTGTGCTGCCCATCGCCAAACCGGACAATTGGTCGCCCTCAAGAGCCTGGATCATCAGCGCTTCCCCACCCACAAATTTCTGCGGGAACTGCGGTTTCTGCTGAGCCTCCAGCATCCCAATATTGTCACCTGTCAGGCGCTGGAGCATACGGCGACTGGGCGTTATCTGGTGATGGACTACTGTGAGGGTGGGACGCTCCGCAGTTTGATGGGCGACTATCAGCGGCTGACCCTGCCCCAGAGTATCCAGGTCATTATTGATATCCTACAAGGGCTAGACCATGCCCATCAGCAAGGGATCATTCACTGCGACCTCAAGCCTGAGAATATTCTGCTGAATCTGCAACCGCACGGATGGACGGCGCGTATCTCTGACTTCGGCATTGCCCGGTTGCAGCAGGAACTGGCGGGGCAGGGCATGGGCAACACAGGTTCCCCGGCCTACATGGCTCCTGAGCGGTTCTATGGTCAGTACCCCATGAGTTCTGACCTGTATGCAGTGGGGGTTTTGCTGTTTGAACTGTTGACCGGATATCGTCCGTTTTCTGGTACCCCAGTAGAACTGATGTCGGCGCACCTGAATCGTCCGCTGAAAATTCCGGATGCGGTACCTGAAGTTTGGCACCCGATTCTCCAGACGGCCTTGCAGAAATTGTCGGCTCGACGGTTTCACACTGCCGCTGAGATGCTAACTGCCATTCGAGAAGCGGCGGCTCAGGATGGCTTTGACTGGTGGCTGAATGCCCAGCAGATTCGCCTTCCCCTGCTAGAGAGCCAAGCTGTGCCTCTGGGGATGTTTCAGTTTCGTCAGCGAGAGGCGTTGACCAAACCGATTCGGGCTTTGGCGATCGCTGACCTGAAGCGCGATCGCCCCCCCGAAACTCTCCCCGACTCCGACCAATTCACCTATCCCCGATTCTGCTTCTACCGAGCCGTAGGACAACAGGTGGTGCAAACCTACGAAGTCGATCCCAGCGAAACCTGGAACAAAACCGTCCAGGATCGCTCCATCTTTGAATTTTGGCAGGATATTTCTCCCCTCTATCCCATCCAGGAGCTCTTCCTGCGCCCCCAGGGCTGTTTCGTGACAACTCACCGTTCGGTTCATTTAATTCCCAATAACTTTTCAGGCGTTGCCATCCAGCAACCGCGTCTGCTGTTGACGCTGGATCAGAGTTGCTTAACGGCGATCGAAGCCCAAGGTCGCTGGTTCGCCACCCTCGACAATCCCCAGGAATCCTTTGGGCTACTCTCGTTTTGGAATCTGCCCCATGTGCTGGCACCTGCTAAACCCGTCGCCCCGCCCTATCGAATTCGACTGCAACCTTCCTCGACCCAGCCGCCCCAGTTGCTGAGTCTGGATAACAATCATGTGGTATTGTTCACAGGTGCACCCGCCTTAAAACCGCGCCTCAAAGCCGAAACGCTGCAAGGCAGCTATGCCCAAGTCTGGACAAGGCGAGGTCAGGGGGTTGGGACGCTGCAATTTCCAATGCGTTTAGGCAAAGTAATAGCGACGCTTTCCCCCTATCGATTTCTGGCGATCGACGAAGATAACCCCGGCGGCATTGTCTTCATTGACCTAAAACCCTATCGCATTGCCCGCTGGCACATCGGCATCCAGCCCCATCTGATCCAACCGACCGACTGGGGCTTCATCCTGGTGGATGCCGAGGGCGAAATTGTTCTCCTCGACGAAGAAGGGCAAGTCCTTGGGCGTTTAGAGGGGCCGCCTAATGTTACGGCGATCGCCTCCTTCAACCAACACAATCTCCTGATCGCCACCTGGGATCTCGGTCGCGGCCAACTCTATACCCTTGATCTTCGAGAACTCGATATTGAACTTTTGTTTTAGGGAGTGGGGAGTGGGGAAGCCGTTGAAAGCTTTTTGGGGAGTGGGGAGTAGGGAATAGGGAATAGGGAGTGGGGAAGTCGTTGAAAGCTTTTTGGGGAGTGGGGAGTAGGGAATGGGGAAGCCGTTGAAGGCTTTTTGGGGAGTGGGGAGTAGGGAATAGGGAGGCCGTTGAAAGGTATTGAGCAACGATGTCAAGCGACCTAGTTACTCTGGGTCTATGTCCTCGACCTCCGATGATCAAATCCCCGTCCTAAACCCTAAACCGCTCGTACCCCCACTCCCTACTCCCCACTCCCTACTCCCCTCATTCAGACAGGAACTGCTGCAAGACAAGGCTCCAGCGCCATCAGACACTCATGAAGCTGGACAGAGGCATCGCGGAAGTCTTGCCGAGTGGAGAAGCGATCGAGGCGGCTGAGCAAGTCGCCTTGGTGGAGCAAAATGACGGTGGGCAGGGTCGTCAGACGATAGGAACTGGCAAGCTGTAGATTTTCATCAGCGTTGATGCTGACGACTTTGAGTTGACCGTCCCAGCGGGCTTGTAGCTCGGTGAGCAGCGGATCAACCATGCGACAGGGGCCGCACCAGGGAGCCCAGAAACTGATGATCACGGGCATTGAACAGTCTAAAACTTCTTGCTGAAACGTGAGGTGATTGACCACGATCGCCATGGGATTGACCTACTGCTTAAAAAAAGTTGGATTGATATGGATTGGATTGATATCGCTGGGATCATGCTACCAGCCTACGTTCGCTGTAGCACGAATTAAAAGCGGATGCGCGAACCAAAATAGCAGCACAAAACCTAGAACACCGACATAGGCAGGACGCAAAAACTCTTTCAGGGAGAGGGTTTGACGACCTTGGAAGACCGCCAAAAAAGGAATTACAGAAGTTCGAGATTTTAAGGTTTCAAAGGATTCGCCATAGCGCGCTGCTAGACGGCGATCGCCATGCCACACCGCAAACAAATGATGCAAAATCAGACCCAAGGAAGTCACCACCATAAAACTGGTGCCCAACCACAGCGTATGGGCAACGCACCAGATCACTTGTCCCACCATCTGGGGATGACGGGTAATGCGAATAATCCCTGATTCAAATAAATGAACCTGGGGTTTTTGCAACGCCGCAACCTCTAGCAAATTGAAGGTTGCCGGGTAGAGAAAAAGAAACGAGATCGCTGACAATCCCCAAATCAAGGCTGAAATGCCCGGAACTCCCTGGAGGTTCCAGAGTTGTAGTCCATCGTAGCGATGATTAATGAAGTAGATCACCAAAACCGAGGCAAACGGCAAGCTGACCAGGGCAAAGAAAACACGATAAAGTCGCGCACCAACTAACTTCTCACCGCGAGATCGGAGGGCTGCGAGGCCGCTGTGGGCGATCGCAAATCCAAGCAGCAGGGCAAATATGACAAAATGGCTGTTCAAGAGCCAGTAGAACATATAACTTTACAAGAGGCAGTTAGCTTTACAGTCTACCAGGCTTCACCCGGCTTCGCAGAGCCAATTCGAGATCTTTCTGCAAATCTTGTGACACTCATCCAAGGTGTCGGCTTTATCACTCCAACAACCAGCAACCTCTCAACAAGAATTAAATCCTGAAGTTCAGTCGCCTTGGAGTTCGCCAAAGGTCGAGGTTGAGGGTTCGTCGGTCAAAAATTAGGCCGGACAAAGTAGAATATCAGCATGAATACCCCTCATCCAGACATCTTCTAATGTAGAAAAGTTGCCAAGTGATTTAAGAAGTCTGCTGGGTGAGTTGCTCATTAATTTGATACGACTTGGAGATGTGAGAGCCTCTGGCTCTCGATGGAGTAGAGTTGCACAGTGAGACATCAATAGGTCAACGTAAACCATTTCTGGGCGATCTTTACGACGAAGCCAGAGTATGGGTATACGATGATTTTTGCGTAGATGAAGTAAGTAATCTTCCTGCTGAGTGGAAGTCTTCTTAATCCTTGTCAAACAAGATGACGGGTGGAAAATTTTAAGCATAGGGTTGTAAAGAAGAGCCTTTAGGAAGTAGAATCATAGACTGTGCAATTTAGCACGGTTTAAATTAGCGAAGAAGCAATTCCATGCCCAAACTCAAAACTCGTAAAGCAGCAGCTAAGCGCTTTCAGAAAAGTGGCAGTGGCAAGCTTTTGCGTCGTAAGGCGTTTAAGAACCACTTGCTGGAACACAAGTCCTCCACCCGCAAGCGCACCCTGTCTGGGCTGGTGGTGGTCAATGAGCGCGATGCTGAAAATGTTCAATTGATGCTTCCTTACCTCTAAGGTTGAGGATTTCCCCGTTCAGGATGCCTGATTGGGATGCCTGAGATGTTCAGGCTGTTCAAGCACTGAGGCCAGGGTTAGGCTGCGTTCACCTACCGCCTACCGCCTGCCGATCGCCATTTGCTATCTCATTCTTTCAAAAGCGTAGGAACCAAACTATGACTCGTGTAAAACGCGGCAATGTCGCTCGTAAGCGCCGCAAAAAGATTCTTAAACTGGCCAAAGGTTTCCGGGGTTCGCACTCTCGGCTGTTTCGTACCGCTAATCAGCAGGTGATGAAGGCGCTGCGGAATGCCTATCGCGATCGCCGCAAACGGAAACGCGACTTCCGCCGTCTGTGGATCACCCGCATCAACGCGGCAGCTCGTCAGCATGGCATGAGCTACAGCAAGCTGATGGGCGCACTCAAAAAAGCCAACATCGAAATCAACCGCAAAATGCTGGCTCAAATGGCCGTGCTTGATCCAGCCGGATTCGGCAAAGTGGTTGAGCTAGCCACCAAGTCTTAACCCAGAGGTTCTTAGCCTGTGTCGTTGGAACTTTAGGTGAGACAATTCCATCTAAACTCTTGCAGCTGATGAGATGGCTTGCAAAGTTGATAGAAACCTTTTGGGGTGCCCAATTCTGTTCGGCACCCCAAAAGGTTTTTTGTGAAGTACTCACCAAGATCCAGAAGATTGTCCTTATTCCGAGATTTCGCCCTGTAATGCAAGATCAGAAGCTCTGTTTCGCACCTGCTCCCTTGCCTGCACCCCGCGATATGAACATCAAAGGTTTTTTCCCTGCTTTGGGTCAACTGATTCGGCGAATACACCTGACGGAATGGCTCAGCGTACCAGGGTTATTTCTCCTCAGTTTGATCCTCCCTTCCCCTGACCCGGCTCAGGCGGCGGATCTCGCTGAAATTCAGCGGCGAGGCCAGTTGATTGTGGGGGTGAAGGAGAATCTGCGCCCGTTGGGGTTTCGGGATGAGGCGGGGCAACTCCAGGGCTTAGAGATTGATTTGGCCAAGCGCATTGCCGAGGAAATCTTTGGCACCGCAGACGCTGTTAGCCTGCAACCCCTAAGCAACGACGATCGCATTCCAGCCCTCCTCGAAGATCGGGTCGATATTGTCATTGCAAGGCTCACCGCAACGCCTTCAAGAGCGAGATTGGTGGACTTCAGCGCTCCCTATTACCTGGATGGCACCACCTTCGTCACCCAAAATGACTCGATTCAAACCCTGCGAGATCTGCAACAGCAGCCGATCGCCGTTCTCAACAACTCCAGTACCATTGCTACTGTGCGATCGCTCCTCCCTCAAGCCCAACTCATTGGCACCGACTCCTACATTGCCGCCAAACGCCTCTTGGACGCAGGTCAAGCCACTGCTTTCACCGCAGATGCTACCGTTCTCACGGGATGGGTACAGGAATATCCCCAGTACCGTCTATTGCCCAACTTGATTTCCGCTGAACCCTTGGCCGTGGCGATGCCCCGAGGGTTGCAGTACGAGAACTTGCGCCAACAGGTGGAAACTGCGATCGCCGACTGGTACACCCAAGGCACCCTCCAGCAGCGCATCCTCTACTGGGGCTTACCCGAAGCCGGAGTCCCCCGAGCCGGAGTCTTTGGTGCGAGTGAGGCGGTGCCGATGGTCGTTCCTTGAGAAGGGGGAGTGGGGAGTAGGGAAAGGGGGGACGGGGGAAGGGGGAAAGGCGAAAGGGCGGTCTTTGAATAAGTCTTTGAATAAAATCTTTGAATGAATCTTTGAATGGGTCTTGGAAGGAGTTTTTGGAGAAATCCAAGAAATTTTTCCTGTTCTCCCGCCTGGATTTATTCCAGGAATGCATCCAAGCTCTCCCCTTTCCCCTTTCCCCTTTCCCCTTTCCCACCCCCACCCATCCTTCACAAAAATATAGTAACCCTTGATACAAAGTAGCTTTACAAATTCCCTTAAGTTGGCTGCATAGAGCAAGCTTGAGCAAAGGCGACTCCCATGCGACTGGAACAATTGCAAGCTTTTTTGGCCGTGGTGGAAGCGGGCAGTTTTCAGCAGGCGACGCAGCGCTGTAAAGTGACGCAGTCTACGATTAGCCGCCAGATTCAAGGATTAGAAGCTGAGTTGGGTTTACCTTTGTTTCATCGGACTTCTCAGGCCAAATTGACCGTGGCTGGGGAGCGTTTTTTGCCGCGTGCCCGCAGGATTTGTCAGGAATGGCAGACGGCGACCGCAGAACTGGCAGAACTGATTGAGGGCAGACAGCCCGAGCTTTGTGTGGCGGCGATTCACTCGGTGTCGGCTCACTTTTTGCCGCCGATTCTGCAACAGTTTTGTCAAGACTATCCAGCCGTGCAGTTACGGGTGACTTCATTGGGGAGCGATCGCGCCCTCAAAGTCCTCCGGGATGGGCTTGTAGATGTGGCCATTGTCATGAATAATCGATTTCTGACTGCCAGCCCCGAAATGGTGGTGGATGTGCTGTATCAGGAACCTGTGGTGGTGTTGATGGCGGCAGAGCATCCGCTGACTCAACATAAGCAGGTGCCCTGGGAGGCACTCGCCCATTATCCGCAGGTGGTGTTTAAGGATGGCTATGGGATGCAGCGCATGGTTCAGGAGCAATTCCAGCGTAATGGACTCAGCTTAAAGCCCATGGTTGAACTCAATACCTTAGACGGATTCCGGGGAATGGTACGACAGGGTGAACTGATTGCACTCCTGCCCCAATCGGCGCTGATGGAAATTCATCATGATCCGACCCTGGCCGTTCGTCCGACAGAAGACCCCGTACTCAGCCGTCAAGTCGTGTTCGTCACCACCCAGGATCGGCTGGACATCCCGCCCATCCAGCATTTTCGGAAGCTGGTACAAACCCTGGTACAAACCTCCGCTCTGCAACCCTATTCTGTTGTGCGCTAGCGTCTGCCTCCCAGATCCGTTTTCCAAATCTGACATTCGTTGGTCAAAATCATTGAATTCCGATCAGAATTGGAGAAGTGCTACACATTTACGTCCCGATTTGCGTCCCGCTTGAAAGCCTCTTCCTGAACCGCTCCTGAACTGCTCCTAAGTTTTAGATTGACTCACCTTTTCCCACCCTCGCAACATTTTCCGCCTCATGAGTGCTGTTTTTCGCGATCTTCTCCGCAAAGTGGGTAGCGGTGCCCACACCAGTGAAGCGCTAACCCGCGCTGAAGCCGCCCTAGCCACTGAAATGATGCTCCAGCAAACCGCTACGCCTGCCCAGATTGGAGCCTTCATGATTGCCCACCGGATTAAGCGTCCCACGGGGGAAGAACTGGCGGGCTTGTTGGATGCCTATGACCACTTAGGCCCTAAGCTCAAGCCGATTCATGCCGCCCATCCCACGCTGGTGCTGGGGATTCCCTATGATGGGCGATCGCGCACTGCTCCCGTTAGCCCCATCACTGCCCTGATTCTGACTGCTGCCGGATGTCCGGTGCTGATGCATGGCGGACGCAGAATGCCCACCAAGGAAGGAATTCCCCTGGCTGAAGTTTGGCAAGGATTGGGGGTGGACTGGACTCAACTTGAATTGGATCAAGTCCAACAAATTTTTGCTCAAACGCTAATGGGCTTTGTTTATCAACCCCGTCATTTTCCGTTAGCGGAGGATATGGTGCCTTACCGGGAACAACTCGGCAAACGTCCGCCCTTTGCCACCGTGGAGTTGTTTTGGTGCCCCTATGCGGGAGAGGCGATCGTGGTTTCGGGCTATGTGCATCCTCCAACGGAAGAGATTTCCCGGATTGCCCATACCTTGAGAGGGGTCAAGCATTTTATGACCGTGAAAGGACTGGAGGGAAGCTGTGACCTGCCGCGCGATCGCACAGCCATCATCGGAGTTCACCAACCCGACGCTGATCCGCCCACCGAGCGCCTCTTGCTCCATCCCCGTGACTATGGCTTTGCCGGAACCGATGTCCCCCTCACGGACAATCTGATCCCCGACCTCCAGGCTGTCCTGCGCGGAGAAGCGTCTGAACTGATGGAATCTGCGGTTTGGAATGGTGGCTTTTATCTCTGGCAATGTGGTGCAGTACCTGACATGGAATCCGGTTTAGCGCAAGCCAGAACTCTGCTGCAAGAAGGCAAAGCCGCCGAAAAACTGGCTGAACTTTCTAAAGCGACTTGCATTACTCCAGTGCCGATCTAAACCGATCCTTTTTAACCGCAGAGACGCAGAGACGCAGAGACGCAGAGGAGAAGAGAGGGGGAAAGGCGAAAGGCGAAAGGGGAAGGGGGAAACACGGATTGAACGGTGAAGTTCTCCAGGAATTCATCAGTGGAAAACGATGAAAAAGTCATTGTATTCCTCCCTACTCCCTACTCCCCATTCCCCACTCCAGCTATCATAGGCTTTGACTTTGGCCTTACCGTTTTATCAATATGGCTCTTTCTTCGGTTCCCGTTGCAATGACGATCGCTGGCTCAGACAGTGGAGGGGGTGCGGGAATTCAGGCTGACCTGCGGACTTTTGCCTTCCATCGAGTGCATGGCACCAGTGCGCTGACCTGCATTACTGCTCAAAATACGACTGGCGTGACTCGTGTCGATGCCCTGCCGCCAGAATCTGTAGTCACCCAAATGGCTGCGGTTCTAGATGATATTGGCGTGCAGGCGGTTAAGACGGGAATGCTCCTGAATCAGGAAATTATTGCGGCGGTTGTGGCGCAAATTCAAGTCTCTGCTTTGACAAACATTGTGGTTGATCCGGTGATGGTGTCTCGCACAGGCGCACAACTGCTGGATGATGAGGCGATCGCCACCCTGCGCGATCGCCTCATTCCCCTCGCCACCGTCCTCACCCCCAACCGCTACGAAGCCCAAATGCTCAGCGGCCTCACCCTCGATACCTTGGAGGATATGCAGTCTGCTGCCAAGGCAATTTATCAACTGGGTGCCAAGGCTGTTCTGGTCAAAGGGGGCGGTATGACTGGGGCATTGAGAGGCGTGGATGTGTGGTTTGATGGCGATCGCCTCGAAACCCTCACAGCCGAAACCGTGGACACCACTGATACGCATGGTACGGGCTGCACCTTATCGGCTGCGATCGCCGCCCAACTCGCCCTCGGCCAAGATCCCTTCTCAGCCACCCAGGCCGCCAAGTCCTATGTCACTCAGGCGTTACACTACTCCCTCCGAATCGGCCAGGGGCAGGGGCCAGTTGGGCATTTTTATCCACTTTTGGATGGAGGGAGTAGGGATTAGGGAGTAGGGAGTGGGGGAAAGGGTAAGGGAGAAAGGGCAAAGGGGAGACAATGAAGCTCGATTGGGGAATTTCGAGGTTGATGGTTTGCTGGTTTTCCCTGCGCTTTTTCCCTTTTGCCTTTCCTCTTCAAAACTCTTAGGATGAGCTTTCTCTCTTTTTGAAGTGGCGCGATCGCCCAACCGTTCCACTACTATGAAGATAACCACCCAGCACGAGGCTAGGGTTACCCAAATCCCGCACTTGCCCACCCAATGCTGGGTATTCTGCAAAAATCCCGACTCTATCTAATTCCCAGCCCCTGTAGAACCCACCCCATCTCCCCATCTCCCCACTCCCCACCTCCCCACTCCCCACTCCTCACTCCCTACTCCTCACTCCCTACTCCCTACTCCCCTCCGACTGCCTGCCATTAATGCTGTATCTCAAAAATCTCACTTACCATCCTGCCGCCACTCCCCATGCCATCCTCAAAGCCATCAACTTGGAGTTAGCGCCCCAGCAAATTGGGGTCATTGTTGGCCCCAGTGGTTCAGGCAAGAGTACGCTCCTCGAAATTCTGGCAGGGTTGGCCAAAAAGACTTCCGGAACGCTCCATTGGCGTGACCAGGAACTCACGCCCGATCATCTTCAGCAGTTGTCAGGACTGGTGTTTCAGTTCCCGGAGCGGCATTTTTGTGGCAATACGATTCTGGCGGAGTTGCGCTTGGGTCACCCGGAACTGGGGAAAGAACGCATTGATCAAGCCATGACTGCTGTGGGGTTGGGGGACATTCCCTTGTCCACTTCACCGCGATCGCTCAGTGGGGGGCAACAGCGTCGTCTCGCTCTAGCCGTCCAACTCATCCGCCAACCCTATGTGCTGCTGCTGGACGAACCGACTGCGGGATTGGATTGGTCGATGCGTCAGCAGTTGATTGGCCTGTTGGGTGAACTGAAAAAAGATTGGACGCTGCTGATTGTGTCCCATGAGCCGGGGGAGATTATTCGCATTGCCGATCGCGCTTGGCGACTCGATCATGGGGAACTGTTTCCGGCTGACCCGGCCAGTTTCCTGGCACAACCTGCGGCGGTGTCCGGATGACAGAAGAGTTCAGCTTACCGATCCTGCCTGAGATTTGGCAGGCGACTTTGGACTGGCATCAGGCTGCCAGTCAGCAGGCGCAATTTCAGCAGCTTTATGAAGGAATTTTGGCAGGTAATGCCCAACTCAATCTGACCCGCATCACGCAGCCCGAGGAATTCTGGGAAAAGCATCTGTGGGATTCTCTGGTGGGCATTCAGCCCTGGCTCAAGGCATCACCGCCGGAGGCATTTCAGTTTGGGCTGGGGGAATCGGCTCAGCCTAAAGTGATTGATATTGGCACGGGGGGCGGGTTTCCGGGGATTCCGGTGGCGATCGCCCAACCCACCTGGAACCTGACCCTACTGGACTCGACGCGGAAAAAGCTAGCGTTTCTGGATGCCCTCTTGCCTGAGTTGGGGCTGCAAAATGTGCAAACCCTGGTGGGACGAGCCGAGGAAGCAGGGGTGCAAGCATCCCATCGAGCCGCCTATGATCTGGCGCTGATTCGGGCGGTGGCGGGGGTTACGATCTGTGCCGAGTATTGTTTGCCCTTGCTGAAGGTAGGGGGTTTTGCGGTGCTGTATCGGGGACAGTGGAGTGAGGAAGAGGCGATCGCACTCCAATCAGCCGTTGAAGTTTTGGGCGGAGCAGTGGTGGCGATCGAACCTGTGACCCTGCCGCTCAGCCAAGGAGTGCGCCACAGTATCTATCTCCAAAAAACGCAGAAAACTCCAGCAAGATATCCGCGATCGCCGGGAGTGCCAGGGCAAAAGCCACTTTAACCCAATTCACTTAAAAAAGGTCATAAAGAAGGCGATCGAGAAGAACCTGAGAGACTTGCTACGACTGTCCCCGTTTATTTCCAGCGTAGCACTAGACCAACCATGGCACAGGTCAGGATCACCATCAGTCCTCCCGCTAGACCATAGGTCGTTCCCAACCCGACCCATCGGCTGAGCGGTTGGCTGACTAGGGGAGAAATGAACTGCCCCAAAAAGAAACAGGTGGTCAGTCCGCCCAAAATCCTGCCGCGCAGTGCGCTGGGTGTGGAGGAGGTGAGACAGACATTCATATTGGGCATGAGTAGCCCAACCCCTAGACCCGCGATCGCCAACCCTACCAGCACGATCGGGTACGACCAAGCCACACTGATAATCGGATAGCCGATCGCCATCAGCAGGAACGCGATTGCATAAATCTTCAAAAACGAAAAATGAGCCTTGAGCCGCTGATAGTTGAGGGCGCTGATAGAGGTTGCTAGGGTTGCTAGGGCGATCGCCAACCCACTTTGAGCCGCATTCGCATTCACCAATTGCTCCAGGTAAAACGGAAGCTGCACCGGAATCATGTAGAACACGATCTGGGTCACCAGCGCAATGCCGTAGGTCATGAGCAGCAGTAGCCATGGGACGGATTCATCTGAGGCGGATGCTGTTTGAATTTGGGGGCTGGCGGTGCGATCGGGTTCAGGCAATACGCCCACGATCAAGGGCAGAATCAGCCACGCAAACAGGTAAATCAAAAAGGGCAATCGCCAGTTGATATCGGCAAAGTATCCGCCCAGCGTCAAAAAGACCATGCCGCCGAATCCCATAAACGCGGCTTGCAGTCCCAAAAATTGCGCCCGCGCCGCGCCCCCATAATAATCCGCGATCAGCGTTGTTGCCGTGGTCATAATGCCCGCCACACTCAAGCCCAGCAAAACTCTCCCCAGCAAGATCAATCCCATCTCATTCAACAAATAACCGGAACTTCCGGCCAATCCATAGAGGAAAGTTGCGGCGGCAAGCAAGCCCTTGCGTCCGAAGCGATCGATGATTCCCCCTGCGATCGGTGCCCCGATCGCAATCAACAAAGCGGGTACCGTCAATACTAGCCTGACCCAATAATCGGCATTGGGAAGCGCAGAAAAATGCTGCCGCATGGCGGGGAGGGAAGGGGCGATCGTCGCTCCGGCCATGACGGTGAGGGTGCTGACTAGCAGCAAGGTGACTTTTACAGGCAGGGAATTGGCCTTTTGGAGGGTGAGGGTTGCCGATTTCGTCATGGTTCGATTTCTGTAAGAAAGTTTTCCGTGAGAAATAGTTCTTGAGCCAGTTCTAGGTTGTTGCGGCGATCGGGTTTTCCAAAACCGTCCTGGCTCCCTCACTTCATATCAGATTTGCCCTGAGATCCCTATTAAATTGGTATTAAATTGGTATATTAAATTGGTATAAAATCAGCCTGGATTTGAAACGTTAGGCTGGCTCAACCCTAGTCTTTGGCGCATTTCTGCGCTGGACAATCCGCCTTGATTGCGCCGCTTTGTTCGCGATCGCTCAATCAACTCCATGAACTTTGGATTCGTACTTAGCGAAATCGTTTCCAGGTCAACATTTTCTAACGTGACTAACGCTGCAACAGGTTGGCCGTTGCTTGTAATAATGACTGGCTCCTCAGTCAAGCCTGAAGCGTATTCAGCAAGGGTTGCTTGTGCCTCTGCAATTTCAACAATTCTCATAGGTCGTAAACCTCTCCTGCAATGCGGACTTGATTTCGCTCCTTGACTCCAACTGCATTGATAAACACAGAACCTCTAATGCAAATACGAGAGTAGTGTGAATTAAACCAGAAATAAAGGAGGGAGTCCACATTTAGTATGGACTCCCTCCTTTACTTAGCTAATACTTAGCTAAATTGGATCAATTGAGATTAG
>JALOOP010000494.1 GCA_025454315.1 Oculatellaceae cyanobacterium Prado106 | reverse complement strand
CACTGCATCCACTCACTGCATCAAGCTGCATCCCCCTCCAGCATCAAAGCAGACAGTGTTGCGTAGGCAGCCGCCCATGCCGCCGCCAGTTCTGGTGTCCAGTCCTCCTGCAAGAACTCAGCAAAGGTTTGCAGCAAGGCTGCCCCTACCAGCGGGTAATGCTCAGGCACAATGCCGTATTTCACATGCCGGGTTCCTAGCCCCCGTACTGCTTTCACCATGACTTCGGGATTGCGAAGATTGCTCACTACAAAAACCAGTGACTCCAGCAGTTTTTGCTGTTGGGCAGCCATATCGCTACGGGCAAAGAGCGATCGCACCTCTGGATTTCCCTCAAACAAGTTGCCATAGAAGCGCTCCGCAAATTCAGTCGCTTGCGGCTTAATCTGGTCAAAACTCTGCTCTAACAATTCAATGGCCAGTGTCATGGTGCAACTCCTGGAATTTAGGTAATGTTTGTTACATTAGACCATTTTTGGGGTGTGGAATTTTGTGGCGATCGCATCCAAAAGCTAGAAGGGGTTACCCCATGTGACTGCCTCTTCAGGCAATATAATGCAGACAGGTGATTGGAAAGACATTATGGCAGTCACAACCCCAAAACTAACGATCGCGGAGTACCTGGCCTACGATGACGGCACAGGCGCTCGATATGAGTTGGTCAATGGAGAACTCATCCGCATGGCATTAGGCACCGGAGAGCATGGAGAGATTAGCGAATTCCTCAACGACCGTTTCAAAGCCGAAATTCAACGCACCGCCCAGCCCTGGACTTCCAAAGACCTGAAAATTGGCGTTCAGTCCCCTAGAGGCAATCGCTGGGATACCGTCAGAGTTCCAGATGTCGTCGTCTTGCCCCTGGAACAATGGCAAGGACTCAAAAAACGAGAATCCATCATCCGCCTCAACGAACCGCCCCCGCTCCTCGTCGTCGAAGTCGCCAGCCCCTCCATCCTCACAGAAGACTACCGCGCCAAACACAGCGAATATGCCGTGCTAGACATCCCCGAATACTGGATCGTCGATCCCACGCAATCCCAAGTCACGCTTTGCCTGCTGCGCGAGGGAGCCTATGACGATCAGGTGCTCCAAGCGGATCAGCGCCTCACCTCGCCCACTTTTCCAGAACTTCGGTTAACGGCTGCTCAAGTTCTTAATGCAATCCGTTAATTCTCCATTCTGTTTGAATCAGGCTAATCCTTGAAGAATCCCTGTCTCAGGATTCAGCATTCTTCAAAATCTGGGAGCTTTGTAAAAAAAAGAGCATTCAACTATTACTCCTTCGCGATCAAAAGGTGAGACAGCTTTCCAGTTTTTATCCACAATTTAAGCCACTAGGGTTTTAAGCTACTGATTTAATTCGCGAACAAAAGTCGAAAAGTCGATCGCAATGAGTAAGATAGTTGAATGCCCTGAACAACTCAGAACAAAGTTCCCCTTTACTGATTAGAAGCATAGGAACTCTCTCCTGAAAAATAAGTACGTTTCGCTACGAAATTTCAGGTCGCATCAGGCTTTTGCAAGGTTTTGATGCAAATCTTGCATAACGCGATCGCCCCTATGAAAATTTTGCAGGATTTAACGCAAGGATAGGATGAGCAGCAGGTTCGATTCTGTTCCAAAAACTCCTCTGTGAGAAAATCGCGTTTATGGATGTTCAACGGTCACTGTCTCTGTCCTCGGCCAACGGTTCTTCAGGCCAAAGTTCCTCAGTGAGTCTCTCTTCAGCAAGTGGTTCTTCAGTGAATGCTTCCTCAGTGAATAGTTCTTCAGTAAATGCTTCCTCGGTCAATAGTTCTTCAGTGAGTCTTTCAGTGGGGCATGGTTCATCGCGTGCTGCGTCAGTGAATTTAGAACAAGCGATCGCCAATCTCCATTCCGGCGACTTTCACACCCGCTGGGAAACCGTCAAACCCATCGAGAGTCAGGGTGCAGCGGCGATCGCCCCCCTCCTCCATCTGCTGCAAACCGAACCCACCGACTGGGAACTCCACTGGTTTATCGCCCGCCTTTTGGGGAACATTGGCCATCCCAGCACCATTCCCACTCTCATCACCCTGCTGACCCACTCCATTCACACTGATGTCACCGCCATGGCTGCGATCGCCCTCACTCACTTTGGCGAATTGGCGATCGCCCCCCTAATCGACACCCTAGCCCATACCCCGACTCGTTTGCTGAGCGTGCAAGCTCTCGCCCAGATCCGCCATCCCGACGTAGTGGCACCGCTCATCCAAGTCGTCCAAGACCCAGTTGCACCAATTCGAGCCGTGGCCATTGAAGCGCTTAGCCATTTTCACCACGATACCGCCATTGCCTCGCTGCTCTTAGAAGCCCTTCAAGATCAAGACGCGACCGTGCGTCAGGCAGCAGTCATGGGTCTCGGTTTCCAGGCCAAATCCGCTCCCACCGCCAACCATTGGGTGCCTCAGATTCAACCGCTGCTCTGGGATCTCTATCCGAAGGTGGGTCAGCAAGCCGCGATCGCCCTCGGTCGAATTGGCACAGAAGCTGCGATCGCCGCCCTCTGTCACGTACTCCAATCTCCCCACACGCCGCTAGGACTTCAGGCGGAAGCAGTCCGCGCATTGGCCAGAATCGGAACGATATCAGCCCTAGAAGGATTACAGGCTTATCTCACTTCACCGAATCCCACTTCAACTGATTCCACTTCAACCAAACCTGCATCGGATCAATCAAATGATCAAGCAGCCGTTATCCTGGATTTTGCGCTGCCGGATTCCTCACCGTCTCCCGCAGTGGACTCGTCTTCGTTGGGGCATTTGGAAGCGATCGCCGTTCTTGGTCGTGTAGAAGGCCATGAAGCCCAAGTGAAAGCCACAGAAATTTTGCTGGAACGTTTGCAGACGCATGATGAGCAGAAGATTCGGGAAAGACAGGCGATCGCTCTCAGTCTCGGTCAACTGGAACAACTGGCAGCGTTAGAACCCTTGATTCACCTGTTGGCCGATCGTCAAGACAGCGTGAGATTTCATGCGATCGCCGCGTTAAAGCAACTCGCCCCCGAATTATCCAAACAGCGGCTAGAACAGTTCGCCCAGGATTCAGAGTTAGAACCTGCATTACAATCTGGAATTCAGATCGCTTTGGCGGAATGGTAAGCGGCAAATATAGTTCTATTCTTCAGGTTGCTCTGGATTCCGGCGCAGGAGGTAATCGAGTAAGCGATCCATATGTTCGATCGCAGCATTGATCGAAGTATTGGTGTTACGAATATCCTGAACTGCACCTTCAATTCCGGCGATTCGCTCATCGTGGCGGCGGCTAATTTCGAGAAGTGCTGCAATGCCTTCGCTATTTCGGCGGCTGACTTCAATCAGTTGGGCAATGTCAGCGGAATTTTTGTCGATCGCCTGTAAAGTGGCGCTGACTGCCAGCCTCAGATCTAGAATACTATCTTCAGCACGGCTCATCCGGGAGGGTAAATCGTTGGACTGAGTCATAGCAGGGGAGTAAAATTCAATATATTCTAGGTTCTAGTCTACCCGATTTTCCGGTTCAGGCGGCATTAACGGAATTACAAATGGAACCCGACCAGGATGCCCAACTGAGTCAACTGCTCGATCGCCAACAAGCAGGGTTTTTATCCGCAGACAAGCAACTGGACTTACAAGCCCTCATGCAAATTTATCAAGAAGGACTGCTCCAAAAGCAACTGCCCTCAACGAGGCCGTTCAGCGGGGTTTGATTCCTTCGTTGGAAGTGTGACAGAATCAGCATGGTTCCTTACTGTGAAATGACTCTGTTGATCTATGTCTATCCCTCCTCGTCCAGTTCTTGGCGATCGCCTCCACCAATCCAATACGCCGATTCTCCTAGTCAATGCGCGTCTAGTCGGCAGTACCGCTCTATCCAAGATCTACATCGATCGCCAAGGCATCATTCAAAAAGTAGAGCCGATGAATGATACGGTGAACGATGCTTTTCAGCATCAGGCTAATTCTGATGAACAGATTTGCGATGTGGCAGGGGACTGGATCTCTTTGGGTGGCGTGGATTTACAGATTAATGGAGGACTAGGGCTGGCGTTTCCAGAAGTGAGAGAGGAAGATGGCGATCGCCTACAGTTCATTTGTGATTACTTGTGGAACGAAGGAGTTGATGGTTTTTTACCCACTTTGGTCACGACATCGGTTGAAAACATTCACCGCTCTCTGAATGTCTTTGCACAATTTATGAAACAGCAAAGCTCAGGCGCGAGAATTCTGGGCGTACATTTGGAAGGGCCGTTTTTGAATCCCCAGAAGCGGGGTGCCCATCCAGCGGAGTATCTCTTGCCATTGACCTGGGAGAATGTGCAGCGGGTGCTGGGGGAGGAAGGGGCGATCGTCAAGGTGATCACCCTGGCACCGGAGTTGGATGAGCGTCAGCGGGTGATTGGGGAATTGCGATTGCACGGGATCACCGTCAGTCTAGGGCATTCCCAAGCGACCGCCGCGCAGGCGAATCTGGCGTTTGATCAAGGTGCAACCATGGTCACCCATGCGTTTAATGCCATGCCGGGACTGCACCACCGAGAACCGGGACTACTGGGAGCCGCGCTGATGCATCCGCAGGTGTCCTGTGGCTTCATTGCCGATGGGCAGCATGTGAATCCGATGATGTTGGATTTGTTGCTGCGGGTGAGTCGGGGAGAACTGGAGGGGAAAGGGGAAAGGGGGAAGGGGGAAGGGGGAAGGGAGGTGTCTGGGCTGTTTTTGGTGAGCGATGCGTTGGCTCCTTTGGGGTTGCCGGATGGGGTGTATCCCTGGGATTGTCGGCAGATTGAGGTGCAACAGGGGACGGCTCGGTTGGCGGATGGTACGTTGTCGGGGACGACGTTGCCGCTGTTGGTGGGGGCACAGAATTTGCTGAAGTGGGGACTCTGTTCGGTGGAGGAGGCGATCGCACTCGCCACCCTTGCACCCAGACGCGCGATCGGCTTACCCGAAGGGGTTGAACAAGC
>JALOOP010000493.1 GCA_025454315.1 Oculatellaceae cyanobacterium Prado106 | reverse complement strand
GTGCGATTCGTTCATCCTAAATGAGAGCAATACTCAGGGACGGATGGCGAGGGTTGAACCTCGACAACTGAATCACCGTGAGGGTGCAAGTCCCTCTCTACAGGTGCAAGTAGTAACAGCATCACCCCTACGGTAGCGACTGGTTCTCAATCCGTAAAGCGGGGTGAAAAGGCGTCAAGCTAGAAGCCTCATCTGGTGATCGCCGAGCATGAATCTATGGACAGCGCAAGCGAAGCTGCGTTTGAACTGTCGTGAATTGAAGCCAGCCAAATCAGGCTGATAGGCTGGAGCCAAAAGGCAAAGGATATCGGGGCGGGCGTTTACGGTTGCGACCCGTATGCACTCCCACTAAACCCGGCAGAAAGTAGCGTTCTAAGGATTCGATTACGGTGATTCGGAACGAAGTAACCGCTCAATGGCTCTCTGGACAGGTCGATACCCAGAGTAGGTGCCAACCGCAAGCCATGAGTTGGAGAGATGGTCTAAGAAGCGAACGCCCAGAGTAACGTCTGGGATATGCCGACGTAGACCCGATGGTTTGGAATGAATAGGTACCCATAGCAGTTCAAAAGTCTAAGGCACAGTTGATGAAACTGATGAAGGAATGGAGAGCAATCCCCTGGCACAAGCTAGAGCGGAAAGTTTTCAAGCTGCAAGCGCGCATATTCAGAGCCTCACGTCGGGGTGATGTTAAGGCAGTTCGACGACTCCAGAAAATGTTACTGCGATCATGGTCAGCCAAGTGCCTCGCAGTCAGGAAGGTGACTCAAGATAACCGGGGAAAGCAAACGGCAGGGGTAGACGGGATTAAATCCCTGACTCCCCCCCAACGGCTGGAACTGGTGAATCAATTGAGACTATCCGGACAAGCCAAGCCAACGCGCCGAGTCTGGATACCCAAACCAGGACGCGCAGCGGAAAAACGCCCGCTCGGAATCCCAACGATTGCCGACCGCGCCTTGCAAGCGCTGGTCAAACTGGCACTGGAACCCCAATGGGAAGCGCGGTTTGAACCAAACTCCTATGGGTTCCGCCCCGGACGCGGATGCCATGATGCCATCGAAGCGATTTACAACGGGATTTTCCTGAAAGCCAAATATGTGCTGGATGCGGACATCTCTCAATGCTTCGACCAGATCGATCAAAAAGCTCTGTTGGCAAAGATCAACACATTCCCGACTTTACGCCGCCAGATCAAGGTATGGCTGGAGTCAGGCGTGATGGATCAAGGCCAATGGTTTGCAACCTCAACCGGAACCCCCCAAGGCGGAGTCGCTTCTCCGCTATTGGCCAACATTGCCTTACATGGCATGGAAGAGCGAATTAAGCAGGCATTTCCTAGGTGGAACGCCAAGATGGGCGGTCATTGCCAATCGCCTCATCTGATTCGCTATGCCGATGACTTGGTGGTTCTCCATGCAGACCTGAACGTGGTTCAACAATGTCAACAGATGCTTTCGGAGTGGCTCATGCAGATGGGGTTAACGTTGCATCCCAGTAAAACTCGCATCACCCACACCCTTCATCCGCATGAAGGGGAAGTGGGGTTCGACTTCCTGGGGTTCACCGTGCGGCAATTCCCAGCGGGAAAACACGATACGGCACACAATGCCTATGGCACCCCCCTGGGATTCAAAACCTTGATCCAACCCAGCCCGACCAGTATCAAAGGCCATCAAGAGAAATTAAAACAGATTATTCAACGACATCAGGCCGCGACACAATCGCAATTGATTGTTGCGCTCAACCCGGTGATCATCGGCTGGTCAAATTATTTCTCGACGGGGGTAAGTTCTAAAGCTTACCAAGGGCTAGACCACTGGTTATATCTTCAGTTGAAAAACTGGGCAAGCCATCGTCATCCGCGTAAAAGCCAGGGTTGGATTGCCAACAAGTACTGGCACATCGACCGAGGTGAAGGATGGACATTTGCGGCGGTAACACCGGATGGCATTCAACGGTTAGCAGTTCACAATCACACCGCGATAAAGCGGCATATTAAGGTTCAAGGGAATCGCTCTCCGTTCGATGCCGATTGGATTTACTGGAGTACTCGGATGGGACGACACCCTCAAGTCAATGGGCGAGTGGCTTCGCTCCTCAAACGACAGCAAGGGAAATGTGCCCACTGTCATCTGTTCTTTCAGGACGGAGATTTGCTGGAAATCGACCATCGGGTTCCTCGCGCCCAAGGAGGCAAAGATGAATTCAAAAATCTCCAGCTTCTGCATCGACATTGCCACGATGTAAAATCTGCTCACCAGAGCAGAGAGGTGTAGATGACAACTACCAAGCCATTGAGGAGCCGGATGAATTGAAAGGGTTCATGTCCGGTTTTGAAGACCAGCGAGGCTGGTGACAGCCTCGCTGAGTTTAATTGACCTGGATTTCTATGAATCCTGCGTTAAGCAGTTTTTCTTGCACTTGGCGGACAAAGGTGCCTTGGATGGGGGGTGTTTTGGCTTCTAGCTTGTCGTAGTCGCGGAATAGTTCCCAGGGTTGGCTGAGGAAAAGCGATCGCTCTGACATGCGGCGGCGGGTTAAGCCTAGCCAGGGTTGGCCGTTGACTTTGTTCCATTGCAGGAATCGATTGGCCGCGTCCGGGTAGTCGCTTTGGTTGAGGCGTTTGAGCAGGGTGGAGTCGCCGAAGGCGTTGGGGCCAATGTTAAACGCTAGACAGACCAGGGCTGAGAACTGATCGCTGTTGATTTCGACCTGCACTGCGTCTTCGACATAGGTTTCAAATTCCTCCAGGTCTTGTCGCAGGAGTTCTTCGGCTTGGGGTTGGGTGATGGTCATGCCGGGTTTGACGGTTTTGGTATGGCCGTAGCCAATGGTCAACACGCCCCGGCCATCGTCGTAGGCTTTGAGTTTGCAGCCTTCGTAGGTGGTCAGCAGGTTTAGCCCTGCCGCGTTGATCGATCTGCCGCCTCGGGGGACGGGGACACTGGGGGGAGCGGCGTTGGGAGGGGCGATCGCAAAGGTTTTGGCGGTCGAAAATTGCAGCGCTCTCAGGAGGAGGGCGACATTGCCATGAGTTTCAGTGACTTTGACGGCTTGACCATCTGCAAACTCATACACAGAACCATCCGGATATATCTCAAGTGTTCTATCCATAGGGGGCAATTGATAAGAATAAGAGGATATGACGTGACGCTTCAGATTGATGACCTGTTGATATTAAGTAGTCACTTAGCACACCATTAATCCAACAGGTTGAAACTACGCTACCTCCATTTGCTTTATTCAGTCAAACACCTACCCCATGAGCCATGACAGTGACTAGGAAAATTAGATTACCGAACCTTCTGTCTCCGGAGTTCCTGCAATCGTCCTCTCAAGTACGTTACATCCACTGACTTCTGCCCATACCGCCAATCTACGTAAGCCCGAGAAATCTCCTCGATCGCCCCCACTCCCCGCGCTCCACTGACTATGTTTCCTTCTCGACAAGCCGCCGCATATTCCAGAGGGGTTTGCGATCGCATCTTACCCATTCCGCGTTCGGCTTGCCAATCCAGCATTTGTTGATAGAGCGATTCCATGGGCGGCATTTGTGCTAGACGATGCCGATAGCGCAAGGTGTGCCAGCCTCTCCAGGTGAGCCAGAAGAGAAAACTGAAGCCGGTGAGAATGCCCAGCCCTGCCAGAATACCCATCCAGCCTTGGGTAAAGAGTGCCATAATCCAGGCGATCGCCCCCAACACGCGCTCCACGATCGCGGTCAACAGTCCCGTCAACGGCGAAGGTAACCACCCAGCGATCCAATTCCAGAATTGTTGAAGGACACCAAACACCTTAGATTCTTCAATGGAAGGTGGAATCAATGGATGACCAGGAATCGGATCAAAGGTGAACCAGCCATATTTGTGAAAGTAAACCTCTGTTAACGCAAACGCATCGGTGTTTTTGACAACATAAAACCCAGTGAAGGGATTAAATTGTCCAGTACCGAATCCCACGGTTAGACGCGCAGGAATACCAATCGATCGCAACATCAGCGTCAACACGGTCGAGAAGTGATCGGGATAGCCGCCTTCATATTGAGTTAGGAATGCGGTGGCCAAATCTTGGTCGGCAGCAAAGGGGGGTAGGTCGGGCTGAATACGGTAGGTTTGCTTGAGATATTGCGCCAGGTATAGGGCTTTTTCGGAGGGAGCTTGGATGGGCTTGGGGGAACGGGCGAGGATGGCTTCGGTGGTTTGGCGGAGGGTGGGGGCGATCGCCTCGGGGACTTGCAGATAATGGTCACCGATCGCCCGTTTGGGAAAGTCTAGCTTGGCTTTTTGCAGTTGGGTGCGGTTGCGGTAGGGGACTTCGGAGACGACGCTGTAGGTCAGCCCTTCGGAGAGGGGGACGGGCGATCGAAAACTCCCTTCTTTGTCCAAGCCGATCTGGTTGGTGGGAAAATAGAGTTCCTTGGCTTCGTAGAGGGTGGGGATGAGATTGGGCAAATCAGAGGCGATCGTGTAGGTTTGCACCACTTCTCGCGTTTTGTTGAGGGTCACTGACCAGGGCAGGTTAAACCGAAACGACCAGCCGGGACGCTCCAATTTTTCGACCTGGTCTTCGGCATTGCGCGACACTTCCCAGCCCTGTCCGGTGTACTGGTCAAAGGCCATGACGCGCCAGAAGCCGGGGGCTTGCGATCGCACTCGCATCACCACTCGCGGCTGGAGTTGCCCCCGCAGGTTTTGGTTCATCCGGCTACTAAAGCCATAGTAAAAATCCGGATTAAACACCTGCTCACCACTGCCGCCCCTGCCATCCGTACCCGCACCACCGCCACCATTGCCCCGTCCCTCGTTGACATAGCCCGGATTGGTAATGACACTTTGCTGAAACTGTTCCTGGAGCGGAATCGGCGCACTCACGGGGAAGGCGCGCAGTTGATAGCCGGGAAAGCGGGGCAACAGCAGAAAAATGGCCAACCCCAAGCCAATGGTAATCAGCAGCACGGGGGCAAATCGCTGGGGCGACAGGTTGAGCTTGACTTGCTGCAAGGTGGGCGCACCCAATCCTAGCCGGGAGCGATAGTCTAGCATCATCACGGGGAGAGCGATCGCCAAAAACAGCAGCAGCAACGGCGCAAAAGCCAAAGTCTGGCTGAGAGTGGCTGCCACACCAATGAGAATTAGCCCAATCACCACCGAATAGCCCAAATCTTTGCGGCGCGGTAGGTCAAAGCTGTGGAACACCTGAAGTTGAATCAGCAGTTCGGCCAAGGCCAAACGGGTGTCGTTGCGTTCGGCAATCAGGCGGACAAAGAAAACGGCAAGGGCAACCAGCATGGCGATCGCAATGCCAAACTTGGTCGCAATATTTTGATGCCTGCGTCTGCGCCAACTCCACCCCGCCCCCACCCAACTCATGGGCACCGCCCATAGCCTCGTCAGACTGCTGCTATCTGGGGCAGCCACTCCGGTGGCAATAATACCAACCGTCACCAAGGCTTGCACCAGAATCCGCAAGGCCAAGGAATCCTCGGGGACGGGCTTGGGTTGGCTCTGCATCTTTTGCCAGAGGTGCCGAAAGGGGCGGGAGAGGCGAGGAGTGGTCATGGCGGGTTGGGGTAGGCGCTAAAAATGGCAGAAACACAATTTCAGAATGCTCAATTCATTACAGCATACTGAAATTAAGTGTTTTGAAGGTCAGTTCTAGTAATCCCAGTTTGGTGATGAAATCTGGATAGGCAGTCGTTTAATGAGTTTATCCATGACTGATATAGGGTAGATTTCATCTCAGTGAGGTACGGGTTGCAAGTTTTTCCGCTCATATCCGTGCAGCGACTGACTAATCTTACTGACTAATCTTTAAGAGCGCTCTCGGTCAAACCAATATTGAGGTTCTCGTTGATGATGTGCCACTGCTAAGATCCAACTGCGACTACCTGCTAATACGCGGTACAACAGCGAAAAATCCAGGTCTGTTCTGTGATCCCAAACATCGCTCTCCTGCTACAACTCATACTACAACCCAAGGAATTCAGGAATGATTCTTCTTGAAGGTGAAGATAACCTGTATCCCAATCCATAGAAATCCGTACAGAATTCAACAAAATTCCAAGGTATTGCAGGATGCATAAATCAACGGAAAGGGAACGCTGATCTGATCAAATGTACCCCCCCTGAGCATGAGGCAATTCTTTCACCGTCAAATCCGCCATGGGCTAATTGCCTGCATCGTGCTGCTCCTCTGCATCCTCAGCCATCTCCTCTGGAACCCGATCGCCCCCCTCCAAGCCGCACCCTCCGATCGCCCAGCAGATCAAACCTCCGACAATCACGCCATGCTGCTGATCACCCTCGATCGCCAGGGTCAAGCCACCTTCTCCTTCTCAGCGATCTATGAACAGGGAAAAACCGCCGATGATCCCAAGTTCAAACTCAGGGATTGGTCAGGAATGCAACAGGAACTGCGATACTTGCTAACGCAAAGGCTAGCGCCACCGCTCCTCCCAGACTGTTCCCTACAAGAACCCCAGGAGATGACCTACGACGGATACTGGGGCGTAGAAGGAAAATGTCAGGGCAAGAATCCGGGTGAACGCAACAAAACATGGACAAGGACGCGATCGCTCCATCTCACCCCCCTCCTCCAAGAATTCTCCACAGTCGGCTTAGAAACACTCTACTTCCGGCTCTCATTACCCAAACTAGACATCGCCCAGATTGTTTCGCCCTTAACAAGAATGCCGCTGCTTCCCCCGATCGCGGAGCAGATGTATCCCACCGCTGATTATGACCAATTCTTTCGAGTAGGTGAATCGGTTGAACCGATCGCCATCACATTAGGCTATTCACCTGGCTGGGTGTTGCTGCGAGGGTTGGTGATTCCGGGGTTGATTGGGGGGGCGATCGCAGTCCTCCTCTACGTCCGTCGTCAAACCCTCCAAACTCCAATCCCCCATTCAGCAACCCTCTGGTCAAGCTACTGGCGCAAGCTGCATGGCTTGGGAGTCGTGCTTTGGATCACCTGGTTCTGTTTATACGTTGCGATCGGATTCGGGGACATTCTGACCTGGTTTACGGGCAGTGGTTTAATCGGTGAAATTGTGCAAACCTTGGGCTTGTTGGGAGTGCCTGCGATCGCCCTTGCCCTCTGTGCGATCCTCTCTCATCCCGTCTTCGTACAGTTGCAGAACAAACCCTGGACAAACAGCAATTCCAAATTAGAAAACTCTATGGTGCAAAAGCCTTGCTCAGCAAGGGCTTAACTTTTCTTGATAAAACGTCCGATCGCTGAAATGGCGCAAAA
>JALOOP010000089.1 GCA_025454315.1 Oculatellaceae cyanobacterium Prado106 | reverse complement strand
GAAAAAAACGCAGACTGTTTTTTCGGCATAATGGCTGAAATCATTGCTGATTATGGCTTTCAGGCCACTTCTGAAAAACGTTGTGAGAAATCCGGGTTGGAGTCTGGGGCGTTTGCGAAGTAGGGGCAGCACAATTGTTGATGCCAACCACGATGCAGAGAACAGCGATCGCCGTCAACAAAGAACGAAAGATGGAACGAGTGGTGATCATAATCGGTTACCTAACCAAATGGGAGAGAGGAATGAATCAATACCAACAGGTTTTCGTCTAACCTCTTGAGAAAATTTTCGTAATGACGCTACGGATTGAACGGAGCAGATTGAAGTGAATTAAATTGAACAGATCAGATGAAAGAGGACACAAGAAAATAGAGAAGATATCTGAACAGAATTCATAACTTGAGCAGAAGACTACTTCAGCAATTCAAGTTCTGCTCATTAACGTTATTTCGACGTCGATCAGTCAGGGAGGACGACGCCACAATATCTCTTCACTGCAAATCATCTCTACACTGCTCTGATTCACCTCCAGGAGGCAATCCCAGGCGGAATCTAGGAAACAGAGTTTCTTGCTCAAAATTTATGGATCAAGCCAGATCAAACAGCACCGAAAACAAACGTAAAAAAACAAGCAGCACTGAAAACAGGAAAATCGAGTTATCTGTAGTAGTTTGCCGACATTTGAGAATTAATGTCAACTAAGTTGAAATTATTCTCAACAATCTTGAATAAATTGTCCGGTTTATCGTAGTTTTCTAAGTCCGAGGAAGCACGTCAAACAGACCCATGCAGCCTGATTCGGCGATCGCATCTTGATGGGGATGGAACATAAATTTGCCAGGGTAGGGAAAGGCAAACTCTAGGATATGTCGTTCTGCCGTGCCCATGGTAATTACATCGGTTTCATGGCTGGGTGTCAGCGTCATACCCGTGGGATAAACCTTGAAGAAATTGGCGTGCAGGTGAAAAGTGACGGCAGGATCAAACTCAATCATGTTGAGTAAATAAAGTCGCACTAGCTGGTTTTGATAAATCGGGATGGGATGCTCTTTGAAATAATTGGGGATGCCGTTGAAGGCGTAGAGATCGTTGTGCTGCTTCTCTTGCAGGTCATAGCCCGCCATCACCATCACCATCTCATCAGCGGGAGGGCGATCGCTCGGGGGATCAATTATAAACAGGCCATGTAACCCTTTGCTAATGTGTCGGGTGACGGGCGAGATATGACAATGGTAAAGGTGAAGACCATAGGGAAAGGCATCAAATTCGTAAATCACAGCGGTGCCATTTCGCACAGGCTTAATACCATCCACTTCTGCCGGATGAATCCCATGAAAGTGCATGGTATGAGCATGGCCGCCATCATTGAGAAACATCACTCGGACGCGATCGCCCTGTTTTGCCCGTAGAGTCGGCCCCGGCACTTGACCGTTGTAGTCCCAAGCGGCGTAAGCGGTGGTGGAATTGAGTTGTAGGGTAGTGGACTTGGCAATAATTTGAAATTCCCGAATCGTCCGCCCATCTTCCTGTTTCAGGGTGCCGTAATCGAATGTTCGACAATGCTGCATGGGGCTAATGGCATTGCCAAAGGTTGGTAAATCGGGAGCAGTAGGGGGATGGCGATCGCTGTATTTCCGCCAAATCCTAGTCCCTGTGAACCCTTGCCCTGCCATTGCTGAACGGCCACCGCCGCTCCGGCAAAGCCAAGTCCTGCTAGACCCAGCTTCAACAATTGACGGCGATTGAATGAGGCGATCGGGCGCTGTTTAGAAGATTTAGACGAATCAGGGGGATGCTGTTCTGGCATGGCAAAGCAGTGCAAAATTGCAAAGAAGAGAAATGGCAAACTCAGGCAGGCTTGGTGCGAAGAGTCCGAACCTACTGTGTAAGCCTAGCATCTCTTACTTGCAAAAGAATTGCAATAGGAGGGGAAAGGGGAAAGGGGAAAGGCGAAAGGGGAAAGGGGAAAGGGGAAAGGCGAGAGGCGAAAGGGGAAAGGGGAAAGGCGAGAGGGAGAGGTTTGGACTCATTCATGGAATGGATTCAAGAGGGAGGGTTATGTCAAATAGTTTGTGTCAAGGGTAGAAATCAGACAGGAAAGCGATCGCCAAACTCAATGAGAGTGAAAAAATTTCTTTGATTTCTCCCAAAGATTCATACAAAGACCTCCCTTCCCCCTTCCCCTTTCCCCCTTCCCCCTTCCCCCTCTCTCACCACCACTTGCGATCCATCAACCAATGCTTCTGGGGTTGCGGCGTGGGGGGGAGGGTTCGGCCTCGGAGGGCAGTCCAGGTTTTGGAATCGACGACGCCATCGGCTTTGAGGTTGTGTTGCTGTTGGAAGGTGGCGATCGCTTCAGCGGTTTCTTGGGCGAAAATGCCGTCTCGGTGAACCGGGAAGCCGTGAACCTGGAGCAACCCCTGGAGTTCTGCGACATCTGCGCCGGAATGGCCGAGGCGCAGGACACGGGTGCAGGCTTTGACCTGGGCTTTGAGGACTTCCCAGGTTTTGGCGCTGACGATGCCATCGGCGCGGAGTCCATGCTGATGCTGGAAGTTTTTGACGGCGACCTCGGTGCGCCAGCCAAAGTCACCATCCACTCTGAGTTGGAATCCATGGGCACAGAGTAGCTCTTGCAGTTCAGCAACAGCAGGGCCGATGTCCCAGGGGAAGAGATCGGGGGAGTGAGAGGGCGCATTCATGGGCATTTCCTAAGATTTCAGCAGGGGGATAATCCAGGCAGCGGCAATGCTGACGAACACGATGATCTCCAGGGTTCGCAGGATAGGGTTAGGCTTCATTGTTTGGATCTCCATGCGGCGATGTTGGACTGAAGAGATCTCCAGGTGGTTTGGAGATGCCCCCGCCAGTGAACCGGACTATCTTGGGGGCGATAGCGCCATTGATAGATTGACCAGATTAGGGGCAGTCCCCCGACTCGGGCGCTGAGGAGGACATGGAGTGCGATCGCCCCACCCAGCACCAGCCAACTGATTAAATGAGCATAGTACCAGGCATGGTCAAGTTCCCCTTTGGGGAGCCAGGTAGAATCCATCATTTTGCCCGAGAACAGCGCAAAGGTGAGGGCAAGGATGGCCACAGTATTGGCTAAGCGATGCAGGGTATACCACCAAATGGGCTGTCCCACTTGGCTGAGTTTGGCCAAAGAATCGGGCTGGATGAGTCGTTTTTGACCCCGGTGGAAGGAATAGAGGGCAAAGAAGGGAAACAGCAGCAAAGCCCACAGGCCAAAGGTGCCGTGAATGCTTTCCATCTCGGGGAAGTGGGGCAGGGGCAGTCCCCCGAAGCGTCCGTCGTAGGTGTCGTAAGTCCAGAAGGCGGTAAGCATGGCGGCTAGGACAAAGAGTCCATTGAAGCCATGCAGGAGTCGGAGGAGGAAGGGTTGATAAGGCTGTGAAGGTTTCATTCAAGCAGATAATTTAAGCAGAACAAATGACAACAAAATCGCTTTAGATCCCAAATTAATCCGTTGTTGTAGGGTTGAGATTCTGCTGCGTATGCAGTCATCTCAAACACAACTCGGATTAGATCCCATTGGGGATCACGGAAAACACCTCGATCACAGGCTCTGATTGGGGTCAATCAAAACGAGGATAATCCTCTCTAATATTCAGTCTAAAGTATCAATTTTCATGACGATCGCTTTCATTCTTTTAACAAGATCTGCGAATCCTTGCTAGAGGAATGGGTACATTCCACAACTCCAGATTAGGCTCCAGATTAGGCTCCAGATTAGGCGAAGGTCGTGCAATCTCTGTAATTTTGTGACATTGAGGCAACAAAACCAGGAATTTTCCAAAAGAAAAGCAACGATTCAGAGATATACCGATGGAATCGTTACAGAATAGGGGGAGCGATCTAGATTATAAGAATTCAACCTCAAGCTCAATCGAGCTTCAGTGCCCCTATTCCCTGTTCTAGGACATTCTGGCTTAGGACATTCTGGCTAGGACAGGCTTCAGGACAGGATGATTTAGGACAAGCTTCAGGACAGGCTTCAGGAAATAATTCAGATGGAGGGTTTAAGCGTATGCTGACTTACCCAGCGCCCGAACATGAGGACGCTCTCTCCGTGCATGACCGGGTTCAGATTGCTATGGCGATCGCCGATCCCACCCTCTTACAAACCCTGTTAACCGATGCGCTTCCGCCGATCGCAGAACCCCATCGCATCGGCAGCATTCACTCCAAGATTGGGGTACCTTTGGCTGGGGAAAGGGCGGCAGATGGGTTAATTGAGTTTGAGACGATTCACTGTGTGCTGATTCAGTCTGCGGAGCAGGTGGAACAGAGTATTGCCGACTACACCGATCGCCATCGCGCCCAACTCAATGTCAATCACCACTATAGTCATGCGCGACATAGCCATGAGCGAGGCTACCAAGAATTAATTCGCTGTGAATCGGAAACCCAAACCCTGGGGCAAACCAATGGGTTAGCTCAGGCGATCGCCCTCCTTGCAGAGTCCGGTTTCTCACCCCCACAAATTGACGCAATTTTGCACCAACCCAAAGACACCTGGTACAAAAGCTGGTGGCACCAGGTTGATCCCGAGGGACAGTTCACCGTGCCGTTTCTGCGGTTGATTCGTCCCTGGTACTATATCGATGGTCGCATCTCCATTCAGTACAAGGATTTCTTTGCCGATCGCAAACCGCTCCACTTCAAAAGCGAAGAGCGCAAAGTTTTGGTCGAAGTCCTGGAAAACCAGCGGGGATTTAGAAAAACCCTAGAAAAAATTAATGTCGCGCGTCAGCATCTGGGCGTGGAGCAGGCGCTGTTGGTGTGCGCTCGCCTCTCTGACCTCGAAGCCCAAGCCTTCATCAGCCAAGGCATCAGTCTCTACTCGGTGGAAGAACTGACGCTACCCTCCCAAGCAAACTGCCAACGGTGCGGCAATTCCGACTGTGCCTTGCAGGGGCGATCGGATTCTCCGGTGGTGATGTGTCGGCGATTTTGTGTAGATAGTGAGTTGGTCTAATACTATTTTGGATGGTGAGGAATTTACCCTTCAGCTCAAGTGGTATAAGCTCCATTAAATGTCGCTTTGTAATGCGGCAGAGCGAGGCAACGAAGCGATCGCTCACGGCTAAATCAATTTCTGTCAAAGACCCATGGATAAACTTGGCGCTATGGAAAAAGCGATCGTTGAGCAAGACCGCGATACATTTCTGTACATCGGTTATGTTCCTGGTTTACCGGGAGCGCACTCCCCAGGAGAGACACTCGCGGAACTACGAGTAAATTTGAGAGAAGTCATTGAGATGCTTCTGGAAAACGAGAATGATCTATTTACTAATGGTCTATTTACTGCGGACTTCTCTAGCTCGTTGCAGGAGTTCTCGGACAAGTAGAAGATCATCGCTATCTTGCAGGGACGAGCCTCGCTTGGTTTGATCGACCTCGACTTCGAGTTGACGGATGCGATCGCGCAAATCCCCCGCCCGATTCCGCACCTGTTCTGCCATGACATAGAAGATTCGGGCTAATTGACCAAATTCATCTTTGCGCTTTAGCTCCTGTTCCAGCATTTCGGGGGTGTAGGTTTCGGCCTCGATGGCGGTGGAGGCTTTGCTAAGAGCCATGATCGGGCGAGTTAGACGACGAGCGGTCAAGAGGCCAACGATCGAGGCAATGATCAGGGAAGTCAGACAGAGAATAGCGGTGGTGCGGGTGTTGGCGTTGATCTGCTCCATGAAGTCAGCTTCGGGAATGACCACGATGATGATCCAGTTGAGGTCGAACTGTTGGAGCGATCGCACTTCCACAAAATTACGTTTGCCATCTACCGAAAAGTCTAGTTGCCCATCCTCATTAATCTGAAAACTACCGTAGCGTTTTTGCAGGAACTTCGCGGTTTCCTGGATCAGTGGCGTTCCACTATTGGAGGCCAAAACCCTTTGGTTCTGGAGGTTTTCATCGGCGGCAATAACAGCCTCCCCTTTAGAAGTGGCAATCAGGTTACCCGACGGTTCAATAATAAAGGCGAGTCCTGATTGGCTAATTTCTAATTCACCCAGAAATTGACTAATCTGAGACAGAATCAAATCAACCCCCACAACCCCCAGAAGTTCTCCAGGTTGGCCATTGCTTTGCTGTTGATAGACGGGCTGGGCAGCGGTGATGGTGGGGCGGTTGTCGTAGCCAAAGGCATTGTAGACTTCCGTCCAGCCTTGTTTTTGGGCTTTGACGGCAGCTTTGTAGTAGGGGCGATCGCGCGGATCATACGGGTTATCCGATCGCTTTAGCAGTTGGTCATGGTTGCCCTGGCGATCGACGCTGTAGGTGCGAAACCGACGGTCGGTTTTGCCATCAGCTAGGTCAATTCGTCGCACGCCATCATCGAGTCTTTCGACGCCCACATATTCGCCCTGCTCGTTAGAAATCAACAGATACCCCACTGAATCAAAGAGATAGCTCTGGTTCCAGAGATATCGCTCAGTTTGAGGTAGGTTCTCAGGTGCCATCAAGTTTTGGGGCGACAGAAGTCCGACGCGAAACTGATTGGCCATTGAACCCAACACCAAACGCGGCGTTTCCAGGTAGCCGCTAACATGATTATCGATCCGGACTGCAATCTGTTCTCGCAACTGGGAAGCCACATCATTGACGGCTTTCTGCCCATTGATGAAAGAAATGACCCCGGTTACCCCTACGGCAACGGCAATCTGAGTGGAGATGATGACAGGAACGACGGTACGGATGGAAACCATAGGAGTGGGGGAGGGCGATCGGATTTACCGCCTCTATTATGGGTCAGGATGGAGAGACGGGATATTAGGCGAAAGTCCAATTCATCTCCATTTAGTGCTGGTCGTTCCGCTTTACATTTCATTTGAGAATAAAAAACTAATTTGAGAATAAAAAACTAATTTGAGAATAAAAAACTAATTTGGGAATAAACAGCAATGCGAACCGTAGAAATTCTTCTACAGTCCGCATTGCTGATACCTAATCGTCTGGGAGATGAACGTAAGGAATTACCAAATCTATTGATGTGATGCGTTACGCTACGCTAACGCCTGGGGTTAGAGATAGGGTTTTACTCGGTCAAAAATGTGTTCTGGAATATTGTGTTCACTGTAGATGCGATCGTATTTTTGCTCTAGTTCAGGCCATTCCTGCAAAACTTGCAATTGAACGTCAGTTTGGAAGAGGCTAATGATCTTCCCGGTGAGCCCTTTTTGGGCGCATTTTTGCATGGCGATGCGGGTTTCTTGGATATGGCCGACACACTCGAAGGCGTTGTGTTCTTCTAAGCCCAACATTTGACGGTAGAACAATTCTAGATCGGGGGAATCAAAGGGGTTGGTATGGAATAAATCATTGATCAGTTGGGTGTCAAAGTTGGCTAAGTAATTGAGCCAGACATAGGCGCATTTAGCACATTTTTTGCACCAGGGTTTGTCGATGTTGCAGGAGTGCAGATCGGCGAGTGCATCGGGGTAGCGCGATAGGTTTTGAAAAATGCGGTAATCGTAGATCGGTTTCAGCAGGCTGAAATAGCGATGATTGGTAATGAAATGCTCTTGAACAAAAGCTCCAAAGAGGGATTCAGCTTCGTAGCTCTTGATCCACTGGTGGTTGACTTCCTGTCCCAATTCTGACCAGTAGACATTGCCCGCGTCAGAGCTTTTCTCGTTACCAAAGGAGAGATAGCAGTATTCCTGATCCAATAAAATGGGCATGGCCGCAAAAATACATTCCGGCGTTCCCAAGGTGAAGGGAGGCTTTAACTGAGGGAAGTAAAGCTGCATATACACGCCATCGGTAAAATCATCGTGAATCGAAACGCGATGAACTTTAGTGGGGGTGACATGCTGATAGAGCTTGGTGCTGAGATCATGCTGATACTCGAATCGACCATACTCTGATCTGGCCCATTGGAATGCGGCGATCGGGATCTGGGCTTCTTCCAGGACTTTCATGGAGAGGAAGCTGTCTTTGCCGCCGCCGTTTCCGGTTAACACGGTGGGATTGTCACCGCTGAGGGTGATGGGTTGGAGACTGCCGAGTTCTTGGTCGAAACAGAGGGTTGGCCCTGGATAGTTGCTGATTTGATTTTCGTATTTATTCTGGGTGTAGGCCAGGTTGTAGGTTTTGCTGAAGAACTCCAGAGAGGCTTCTGAGAGGCCATCGGCGATCGCACTCACATCATAGGTTTCTGGAAAAATCGAGCAATATTTCAAACCTTCGACCAGGGCAATATGGCAGTAAACCTGGTGCATGAAGCGCGCCGAGTAGCGCATCGCCAGCGCATCGAGATCCACATCATGGTAGAACACTTTGGTGACAAACTGGCAGTTCGCGACCTGATACACAATCTCAATGTGGTGTTGATAGACTTTGAGGTTTGTGATGGCGATCGCCAACGCTTTTGAAGGCGCAGTGAACCAATCTTGTTGGGGATAACTCGCGGAAATTTGGCGATCGGTCAGCAACATTGAATCTCCTGGTAAATACCGTAAATAGAGGGAGTTTAGGAAAAGAGAAAATTTAGAAATTGCGATCGGGGGTTGGGGCTGAGTGTTGAACAACCGTAAACCTTGACCTCGAACTGGGAGAAGAATCTATGATGTAGCCCAGTGTTTGTCTTTACGATTCCAGCGATGTCAACACCCAGCCCTTTTTAAAAACGAGTAACCCAAAATTAATAACAGGAAGATTCCTGGTTCTGTAAACTATGGGATTCATTGCCCTTGAGCGGGGGATCGAACACACAGACCAGACGCATCTTGGTTTTGGCGCGCAGGTAGTGTTTGTCGTTGAGGTTGAGGGCGTACATGGAACCAGGGGTGATGGGATAGACCACGCCGTTCGTTTCGACTTCGCCTTCGCCTTCGATGCAGTAGCAGGTTTCTTTGTGATTTTTGTATTCCAGCAGCGATTCGGTTCCGGCTTCAATAATGGTGTCGGTGAGCGAATATCCCATGCCATCTTGTTCAATGAGGAAACGGCGACTTTGGCCGTTGCCCCAGGACACATCGCGATCGCTTCCCACTAAATCTTCGAGTTTCGTATAGATCATCTGAGTCTCCTGTCTTAAAAATAACGTAATGCTTGTTACCCAGAACAAAGCTGATTTGCGGACACATGATGGTTATACGATTTGATATCTGAAGGAAACATCGCAGTGAGTGCGGATAAAAAGCTACATCTAGGTGGGGTGCAATGGGAGAATATACGGAACTCGTCGGACAGCATTCCCAAAGTTAACGCAGAATAAACATTGTCATAGGCTGAAAGGTTAACGCAGCAGATTGTTGACCCTGTTTCAGTTCTCGGGCACTTTAGAGGCGAAGCGTCTCGGAGTCTGATTTATGCGTATCACGAGAAAATGGTGGTTGGCACTGGCGATCGCCATCTGGTATCTCATCTGTATCCTATGGCCCCATCCTGCGATCGCCCAATCCTCGGGTGCGCCTGTCCTCAAGACCGCGACCTATGGCTGGCGGCCTTTTATCTACGAAGAAGTCGTGGGAGGCACCAAATCCGCGAACGGGTTAGATACTCGCTTGGCGAATCTGGCTTTTTCCAATATGGGATACGATGTTTTGTACGAGGGTGAGAGTAGCTGGAATAGCCTCTTGAATGACCTGAAACAAGGCAAAAAAGATATTATTATTTCCGCCTTAAAACGCCCTGAGCGAGAAGCTTTTGCCTATTACTCAGATGTTTTTCGGATGTCGGTAAACGTCATGTATGTACCGCGTGGAGACTCTGACAAATACAAATTGACGCAAGTCGAAGACATGCTCAAAATGTTTCAGGAAAGCTCCTTTCGGCTGGGTGTAGTAGAAGGATATTCCTACGGTCAAACAGCCCTAGATACTTATATTAAAGACCCGGACAACAAGGACAAAATAATCGTTGCTGAGAATGACACGGTTCTGTTTGATCTGCTAGCACGTAAACAGGTTGACGGATTCTTAATTGATCAAATCGTCGGCGCAGATATTTCCTATAAACGGCAACTTCAGGATGTGGCGGAAGAGTATCCGCTGCGGATCAGTGAACTGCCCTACTATGTGATGTTCAGCAAAAAGTCAAAGCAGGTAACACCAGATTTGGTGAAGCGATTTGATTCGTCGATCGCCAAAATCAAACAAACTGGGGATTACAACAAGCTCGTTCAGCAGTATCTCTTCCCAGTTCTACTCGACTTTACAACCGGACAGAAATGGTACTTCCTGGTTGAGTTAACCGGAGTCATTTCCTTTGCCATTTCCGGGTTGGTGATGGCCAATCGGGAAGGCTATGACCTGTTTGGTGCGCTGGTGTTGGCGGCGCTTCCTGGCGTGGGTGGCGGCGCACTGCGAGATATTGTCGCAGGTCGAGGCACCTTGGGGCTGATGCGGGCACCGACCTATATGATGGCGGTGATTGCGACGGTGCTGGTGGGCTATGTGCTGATTCAACTGATTGGCTTTTGGAATCATCGGGTTCGCAAAAGCATGAATCTGCGATCGGACGAATCACGTCCAAATCTCAGTCAGAAAGCGTTCAATATCATTATTGAACTGTTAGACACGTTGGGGCTGTCCACCCTGTCGATTATTGGGGTGATTGTTGCCCTGGAAACCCAGAGTTCACCGCTGTGGCTCTGGGGACCTCTGTTCGCAGCCATTACCAGTGCAGGCGGTGGCATTCTCCGGGACATGGTGCGGGCTGATCCGAATAATCCGTCTCTGAAAGGATCGTTTTATCCGATCATTGCAGTCATTTGGGGATTCATCTTTTCGATGTTCATTATCTGGTACTCTAGCCAGTTAAATTACTATCCCGATGAGATCTTCAAGGCCGTGATGATTGTCATCTCAGGTTCGTTCATTACTCGAATTGCAGCCATTTTCTTAAGGCTAAAAATGCCGATGTTTGCTTATTCGCCCCAATCTCCGAAAATTCGACAGCCGAAGTATCAACTCCCAGGCTATACCGCAACCGAACCGCCCAACGAGTTTGGTGAATACTAGGAACCGAATCTAATCGAACCATTGAGGGGATGCTGTATTTTCTACAGCATCCCCTCGATCTTTAAACCTGAAGGGCTGCGAGGAGCGCATCATGAATTTGGCCATTGGTAGCCAGGATTTGCTCAGAGCTAATGGCATGGTAAACGCCTCCCTGACAGGATGTGACTCGGCCTCCGGCTTCTCGCACCAGAACCACGCCAGCGGCCACATCCCAGACGGAAAGTCCCTGCCATTGCCAATAACCGTCCGATCGCCCACAGGCAACATAGGCCAGATCCATCGCGGATGATCCAAGTTGCCGGATGCCTTGAGTGTGACCCATCAGGTGCGTGACTCGTTGGAGGCGCTCCCCCATCCTCTCCGGTTGATCAAAGCCGAGATAGGTGCCTAAAAAACTTTGTTCCAGCGCTTTAGTGGATGAAACACGAATCGGACGACGGTTGCAAGTGGCTCCCATGCCCGTTGCCGCCAGAAATAGCTCATCATGGGTGGGATCATAAATCGCTCCCACTTGGGGGACTTCGTTGATCAACAGCGCCACCGAAGTGGCAAAGAAGGGATAGCGATGCACGTAGTTTGTGGTGCCATCCAAGGGATCGATCGCCCACAGATACTTGGCCGATGAACCATCCTGTCGCCCCGATTCCTCCGTCAAGATCGAATGATCCGGCACATGCCGCTGCAACACTTCAATCACCGCCGCATCCGCCGCCCGATCCGCCTCGGTCACCAGATCCCCCGGATGCTCACTCTTCGATCGAATATCCCGCAGGTGCCCCTGATATGCCTTGAGGATGATGCCGCCTGCGATCGCGGCCTCGCTGGCAATGTTGAGATAGGTTTCTAGTTGAGGCTGCATAGGGGGGAGTAGGGAGTGGGGAGTGGGGAGTGGGGAGTAGGGAGTAGGGAGTAGGGAGTGGGGAGTAGGGGAGATGGGGAGATGGGGGTAAAAGCCTCGCCTTTTCCCTTTCCCCTTTTCCCTTTCCCCTTTCCCCTTTTCCCTTCTGATTCAAGTGTTTGATTATACGGGGATGCGATCGCCTCTAGGTTAAGGTTTGGCGATCGTGCCTTTAAGAACGATTTTAGGACGATCCGCTTTATGGAGATTTAAGACCGATGTATTCCAGTAGACTTAACGTTTGACTAGATTGGGTGGTACTTTGCGAATGCGAGTTGCAGGCAACGAGACTTGTTTGAAGAACCAGACTTCTAAAGTCTCTGATTTTTTGTGGTTATCCGACTTGATTCGGTGAAGGCATGGGTGTACATCGGTTGCTTGGCAAAGGGTTTGAACTCGCTTCTGGTTCACAGTCACAATTTGTCATGCATCACCCAGAGCAACTACCATGTCAGACTTTTCCCTCAATCGCCCCACGCTGACGGTTTATGAGTGGCGCGATCGCCCCCTCCTCGGAACCACCGCGACAACGAACCCTGCCAATGCTCATCAAACCACGCCAGGACAACAGATTAGCCTGGGCGGTTTCTCTGGACTTTTCTTTGAAGGCACAGCCGCCAACGGCAATCTCCAGTTCATCACCCATACCGATCGCGGCCCGAATGGTGAACCGACGGATCTGATTCCGGCTGTTCCAGGGAATGAGCGTCCTTTTGCACTACCAAATTTTCAACCTGAGTTGGTGCGGTTTGAACTCGATCGCACTACGGGACAAATTTCAATTATTGAGCGGATCGGACTGAAACGCAAGGATGGTATAGCGCTGACGGGATTACCGAATCTTCAGAGTGGAGCCAATGGCACCGCTTACACCGATGAGGTGCCCGTGGATTTGTTTGGAAATCGCCTGCCGAATGATTCTTTGGGAGCAGATTTAGAAGGTATTGTGGTGGCGGCGGATGGTAGTTTCTGGATGGTGGATGAGTATCGTCCAGCGATTTATCACTTTGATCGCACGGGTGCCTTGATCGATCGCTTTATCCCCCAAGGAAGCGCCACTTCAGGCAGTAAGTTCGGTACGGCGACTTTGCCTGCGGTCTATGCTCAACGGCGGGTGAATCGGGGATTTGAGGCGGTGGCTTTGGAAGGCACCAAGCTGTATGCGTTTATTCAGAGTGCGATCGACAATCCCGATTCTACGGGAGATACTACCTCTCGCAATTCGCGGAATCTGCGAATTCTGGAATTTGACACGGTGACACAGACTGTAACAGGTGAGTATCTTTATTTACTCGATGATATTAGCGGCAGTGGAAACGCCAAGACGGACAAGATCGGCGATGCGGTTTCGTTGGGAAATGGTAAGTTTCTGGTGATTGAAAGGGACGATCGCAGTGGTACAGACTCGAATAAGCTGATTTACGAAATTGATCTCAGTGGTGCAACCAACATTGGTAACACCGCAGCTCTATCAGGAATTCCCTCCGAGAAGACGATCGAGCAATTGAGTGAGACAGAACTGAGCAGCGCCAATATTCAACCGGTTGGCAAACATCTGGTGACGAATGCGGCAACGTTAGGCTATACGGATGTGGAGAAACCGGAAGGATTGGCGGTGACGGATGAAGGGGCGGTCGTCCTGCTGAATGATAATGATTTTGGGCTTCAGGTCAGCCCGTTGACGGGAGATGGAACGGTGTCGATCAACCCAGACCCTACGCCTGTGAAGCTGGGCATTATCGAATCGAAAACCTCTATCCGATTTTCCCAGTTTAATGCTTCATTGAATCGGGGCAATGCAGGCGATCTGGTGCGGGATTTGTCTACGCCGGATAATGCCCAAGCCAAAGCAGTTGCCGAGATTATTCAGCGGACGAATCCAGATGTGCTGCTGATTAATGAATTTGATTATGTGGCGGAGAATCCGCTGGAGCCGGTTAATCTGTTTAAGCAGAATTACTTGGCGATCGCCCAAAATGGTGCAAATCCCGTAGACTATCCCTATGTTTACATTGCGCCTTCCAATACGGGGATTGCTTCAGGACTGGATTTGGATAACAACGGCAGTGTGGTGACGACTCCCGGCGCACCGGGCTATGGCAATGATGCCTTTGGGTTTGGCAATTTTCCGGGACAGTTTGGCATGTTGCTGCTGTCCCAATATCCCATCGATACGGCCAATGTCCGCACCTTCCAGAACTTCCTCTGGAAAGACATGCCCAATTCCCTCCTGCCGACCGTTTTGACCCCAGGGAGTACCACTCCCTTCTACTCGTCGGAGGAGCAAGCGCTCCTCCGGCTTTCTTCTAAAAGTCACTGGGATGTGCCGATTCAGGTGAATGGGGAGACGATTCATGTGTTGGCCAGTCATCCCACTCCGCCGGTATTTGACGGGGCTGAAGATCGCAACGGCAAACGCAATCATGATGAAATTCGCTTCTGGTCAGATTACATTACGCCCAGCAAGGGTGGATACATCTATGATGATGCCGGGAAGATAGGTGGGTTGAACACTGGAACTCCTTTTGTGATTATGGGCGATCAAAACGCTGATCCCAATGATGGAGATAGTTTTGACAACGCGGTTCGACAACTGCTCGACAATCAGTTTATCAATACTTCCACGGCTCCGACCAGTGCAGGCGGTTCGGATGCTGCCGATCGTCAGGGAGGAGCCAACGCCACTCACCGCAGCGATCCTCAATTTGACACCGCAGATTTTGCTGACACCACTCCCGGAAACCTGCGGGCTGATTATGTCTTGCCCTCTCGAAATCTGAAAATTGAGGATGCTCAGGTCTTTTGGCCGACGCAGGATGATCCCCTGTTTCGTCTGGTGGGTAATTTCAACCCGGCCTTACCCGGTGGATTTCCCAGCTCTGATCACCGTTTGATCTGGGCGGATCTGGAACCCCTGAAGGCCGGAGAAACTCAACCTGTGCTTCCGGTCGTTGAGACCCCTTCGATCTTGGACGATGAAGATGCGCTGAAGGCAAAGCAGCCGCTCAATATTTTGCTGGTGAATGATGACGGTTACGAAGCCACAGGCATTGACGCCCTGTATAAAGCGCTGACGGAGGCGGGACATCGGGTCACCCTGGTTGCGCCCAAAAATCAGCAGAGTGGACGGGGTACGGCGCTGGATACCAGCCGGATTTTCCGCCCGATCGAAGTGGTCAACTATGCGGAAAACAAGTGGTATGTGGATTCCACACCCGTGGTCACGACGCTGGCTGGACTGGATTCCATTCTCCAAGACAATCCGCCGGATCTGGTGATTTCGGGGATTAACGAAGGGGAGAATATTGGGCTGTCGGCGGTTTCTTCGGGGACGCTGAGTGCGGCGGTGGCAGCGGTGCAGCGAGGGGTGCCTGCGATCGCCGTCAGTGCAGGCATTCAACTGAGCGAACAGCGACAGGGCTATCCCAGTACGGATTTTGCCTACGCGGTGGGGGCGAAGTATGTGGTGGATGCGATCGCCCAACTTCAGTCTACGCAAGCTGATGGAGAAGCCATCTTACCCACGGGCGTAGGGCTGAATATCAACATTCCTGCCAACGGTGTTGTCGAAGGCGTATCCTACACGGGATTTGACAATGCCACCAGTTTGGGATTTCGCTTTGGGCAATTGCCGCCCAGTTTTGGTGAAGGGCAGAGTTTGCTCATTGCGCCCCAATCTTTGGCCATTGGACAGGTTGCAAAACCAGCGTCAGAAGGGGAACAGTTCCTGGCGAATCGCATTACCGTAACGCCAATTGACGGCAACTGGAGTGCCGCAGACTCAGTGCGTGAAACGGTGGAGAATCGGGTCAAGGATACTCCGATACCCACAACGGTGACACCCCTGGATATTCTCCTGGTGAATGACGATGGCTATCAGGCTGAAGGCATCGCGGAGATGTACAAGGCGCTGATCGCGGCTGGTCATCGCGTCACGATTGTCGCGCCGAAGTTGCAGCAGAGCGGCCAGGGAACGGCGATCAATGCCGATAAAATTTTCCGCCCGATCGAAGTCGTTGAGTATGCCGAAGATCAGTGGTACGTGGATGGTACCCCGATCGTCACCACCCTGGCTGGTTTGGATTCCATCCTCAAGGACAACCCGCCCGATTTGGTGATTTCCGGGATTAACGAGGGTGAGAATGTGGGGCTTTCGGCGGTGTCTTCGGGGACGCTGAGTGCGGCGGTGGCAGCGGTGCAGCGAGGGGTGCCTGCGATCGCCGTCAGTGCAGGCATTAACTTAAGCGAACAGGCGCAAGGGTTTCCTAGCACGAAGCAAGCCTACAAGGTCGGGGCGGAATATGTGGTTGATCTAATCGCCCAACTCCAGTTCACTCAAGGTAACTCAACGTCAATTCTGCCCAGTGGAACAGGACTCAATGTCAATATCCCAACCGGACAGCCCACGGAAGTCGCCTTTACGGAATTTGATCAGGCGACTAGTTTAGGATTCCGCTTTGGCACATTGCCGCCTAATTTTGGCACGGGACAGAGTTTGCTGATTGTTCCGGGAACGCCCGTGGCTAATCCTAATTCCATCTCTGAAGGCGAACAGTTCTTGGCAGGCAGGATTACGGTGACGGCGTTTGATGGGGATTGGGGGAGTCAGGTAGAGAATCGCCAACTCATCGGCAATGAACTCTCCCAAACCTTGCTGGGGGATGCGGATGATCCAGGAATCTGGCTGCATCCCACGGATTCCCAGCAGAGTTTGGTGGTGACTGCCCTGAAGAACGGGGGTTTGGCGGTATTCGACCTGGATGGCACGTTAGTACAGGATTTAACCACTCGACCTTATAGCGATATCCGCTACAACAATGTGGATATTCTCTATAACTTTAAGCTGGGTGGACAAACGGTAGATTTGGCCATTGCCACCGATCGCCGCAACGATACGTTAACCATCTGGACGATTGATCCCACCACGCGCCAGCTTACCAATGTGACTTCTCCTGCACTCAGGGCAGCATCCGCCTCAATCTTCGGGGTGGATGACGGTGCCCAGACCGCTTACGGTATTGCCACTTACACGGACGCAGCCGGATTGTCCTATGTCTATGTCAGCCAGCGTGAAAACAATAAAATTGCCCAACTGGAACTCACCGCAAACGCCGACGGCACGATCGGCGCAACGACAGTTCGCACCCTGTCGGCCCCCATTCCTCCCGGTAGAACCCTGGAAGATGCCCAGTTTGAGGGCATGGTGGTGGATAAGGAACTGGGCTTTCTGTATGCGGGGCAGGAACAGCGCGGCATCTGGAAGTTCAAAGCGGACAAGAATGCGGACAGGGCAGGCACCCTAATCGATATCGTGAAACCAGAGGGGCAAAACCTGGAAGAAGATGTGGAAGGATTGACGATTTACTACGGCAAGGATGGCAAAGGATATCTCTTAGCCTCCAGCCAGGGAGACAACACCTACGCCGTTTACAACCGGGAAGGTAACAATAACTATATCGGTTCGTTTACCATCGGTCGCAACGGTGACGTGGATAGCGTCGAGGAATCCGACGGGGCAGATGTGCTGAATGTGCCGCTTGGTTCTCAGTATTCTTTTGGGCTACTCGTTACACAGGATGGGAACAACGATCCTACCGTCCTAGATGATGAAAACGAGAACATCAACACTAATTTCAAATTTACGCCCTGGGAATCGATCGCAACCGCCTTCCCAGAACCCTTGCTGATTGATCCCACGAGTTCCAATCCCCGGAATCTCAAACCCCGCTCTGCGCCCACTGATCCGGAAACTCCCGCAGAATTACCCAACCAAGTCGCTAGTGGAGACACCACCCAAACTTCCACTGTCCTATGGGCGAGAAGCAATGGGACAGGCAATGTCCGATTTAAGTATTCGACCTTGGCGGACTTCAGTCAGATTGCCGGAACCCAAACGGTGGCCGTCACCGATCCACTCCAACCCGCCAAAGTCCAAGTCACAGGATTAACGCCCAACACGACTTATTTTTATCGGGCGATCGACTCCAGCGGCGCATCTGCTGCGGGACGATTCAACACTTCGGCACCAGTAGGCACTCGGACTGGCTTAAGATTTGGCGCGTCAGGGGATTGGCGGGGTGAGTTGAGTCCCTATCCGGCGATCGCCAATGCCGACGATCGCAACTTAGAATTCTTCATTGAACTAGGCGATACCGTTTACGCCGATTTCCCCTCGCCTGCGCTCAACAAGCCCCAGGCCGAAACGCTGCAAGAGTTCCGCATCAAAAACAACGAAGTCTACGCCGAACGCTTCGGCATTAATACCTGGGGCGATCTGCGGTCTGCCACTTCGATTTTGGCGACCATTGACGACCATGAAGTGATCAATGACTTTGAGGGCGGCGAATTGGCCAGCGCCGATCCGCGTTTCAACGACACAACGCCGGGACGGCTGATCAACGACACTGAACTTTACGACAACGGGCTGCAAGCTTTCCAGGAATACAATCCACTGCGGGATGATTTCTATGGTGCGATCGGCGACAGTCGTATGGATGGGGAACGCAAGCTCTACCGTTACAACACCTATGGCAGCGATGCAGCCACTTTTGTTCTGGATGCGCGATCGTTCCGGGATGAAGGACTGCCTGCGGTGGCGAATCCTGGCGATCCAACGCAAGTGGTTAACTTCCTGGGACAATCGTTTAATCCCAGTCGCACGATGCTGGGACGGCAACAGGTCAGCGATTTGAAACGGGATCTCCTGCAAGCAGAACAGGCGGGCATTTCCTGGAAATTTGTGGTGGTGCCGGAACCGATCCAGAATTTGGGCGTGGTGGCGGCGAGCGATCGCTTTGAGGGCTACGCTGCCGAACGCACCGAAATCCTCAAGTTCATCGATGAAAATGACATTAGCAATGTCGTCTTCATTGCAGCTGATATCCACTCCACCCTGGTCAATAACCTGACCTACCAAAACGGTCTGGGTCAACCCCAAATCGCCACCAGCGCCTTTGAAATCACCACGGGAGCCGTTGCCTTTGATGCGCCCTTTGGCCCTACGGTGGCCGAGTTAGCCGCAGGTTTGGGGCTATTGCCAGCCGCGCAAAAAGCCTTCTACGATTCGCTGCCCGTGGCCAATGACGCTGACAGCACTCCCAACGACAAGGATGATTTTATTAAGCAATTGACGAATGCTCAATTGACACCTTTGGGATACGACCCGCTGGGATTGAATGATAACTTGGCGATCGCCAACAACAAAATCGATGCTAAACTTCTCCAAGGCGATTATCTTTCTACTCATACCTATGGATGGACAGAGTTTGACATTGATCCGGTGACGCAAAAGTTAACCGTTACAACCTACGGTATTCCGTTTTATACCGAGGCGGAACTACTGGCTGATCCAGGAGCGATCGCCAATCGTACCCCCACCATCGTCAGCCAATTCGAGGTCAAACCCACCCTCCTGGGAACCAAGGAAAATGACACTATCATCGCCTTCCAAGATTCCAACGATGTCGTCAAAGCCCAAGATGGCAACGACGATATCTTTGGCCTCAGCGGTGACGATCGCCTCCAGGGTGACGAGGGCAACGATAACCTGTCCGGCGGCAATGGCAATGACAACCTCACGGGCGGCAGTGGTCGCGATCTGCTGGTCGGCGGTCAGGGAGATGACACACTGCTAGGCGACAACGGTCGCGATGAACTCCTAGGACGGGCAGGCAATGATACTTTACGGGGCGGCATCGGTCGTGATGTGATCCAGGGTGGACGGGGTGCGGATATCTTTGTGCTGGCGATCGGCGAGGGCAGAGATACGATCGCCGACTTTGACCTGGAAGAGGGCGATCGTCTGGGTCTGGCCGATGGTTTGACCTTTGACCAACTGACCATTACCCAAGGTCAGGGCAGTCGCACCGGAGATACGCTGATTCGTGCTACGGGTAGCAATGAGCTACTGGCGATCGTGCTGGATGTAGAGGCGAGTGTTTTGGGGCGATCGGTGTTTACGGCGGTATAGTTGGAGCCTTTTGGGGTGCTGAGGGCTGAGAACCGGACTCTTGAGTTTGCTTTCACGTTGGATTCTAAAACTCGGCATTGCCTGAATCTAGTTCTGACTGATTGTGTGGTACTTTGCGAATGCGAGTTGCAGGCAACGAGACTTGTTTGAAGAACCAGACTTCTAAAGTCTCTGATTTTTTGTGGTTACCCGACTTGATTCGGTGAAGGAGTTGGGTTTCCCTTGCGTGTTGCCATGTTTTCAGATCTTCTGCTGGAGAGTGTCGAACTCAAGTATCCAAAACTAGCACAAGAACATCCTGCCACTGATGACTGGGAAAAACGCCTCTGTCGGAACTCCTCAAGAGGTTATGAGGCTGTGAATGCCGGAAACTTGAAGGTCGCCCGTTCCTTGAAAACTCTTGCTACTGCATGGGTGCAGTTTGCAGTTGCAAGTGGGCTATTTCCAAATCTGGGCTTAAAAGCTTTACGGAGGTAGTCCGCTGAGGCCAGTTTGCCTAAACCATCGCATTGCAGTGATCCGCTGAGAGTTTCTTGGTTCAGCGCTGAGGTTTTCGCGATTGGAACGAAAACGTTCCGGTGTTGCAGAGCGGGGTGATGAAATGTTATGACAACATTTCATCGCTGAATTTCAGCAACGCCAACGTTCTTAATTACTGGTTGGACTAGGTGTGGGACTTGCAGGTGATTGACCCGCAGCAGGCGATCGCCCAGACTGTAAAGCATCTCGGGCAGACAGACCATCACCCTGGGCACCAAAGAACCAGAGCACTGCTGCGGCTTCTGCGCGGGTGACGGTTTTCTTGGGGTTGAACAAGGTGGTGTAGCCAAAGGCTCGGCGAATATTGGAGAGATCGCTGTTTTGGTAATCGGCCAGAACCGCTCGCAGCGCCTTGGGTTCAATTCTTGCGGTGTCCTGGAAGCCCCAGGTTTCTTTGACCGCGTCGAGGGTGGCGTTGGGGAGGGCGCGCCGCAGATCGACGGGGACTTTCCAGAGGAGCAGGTCTTCGCGGGTGAGGGGGGCATCGGGGCGGAAGGTGACGGCGGTGCTGTCGCCGGAGAGGGGGCTGGGCAGCAGTCCGGCAGTGGCTAAGCCTTGGATGGAGCCGAAGTCTGGATCGGTGGCGGGGACATCCGTGAAGGCGGGTTGGTCACTGGCTCCAGCAAGGCGGATCTGGCGGGCGGGCTGGTTGCCGTAGATTAAGTTATTGGCTGAGACGAGCCAGCGGGCGTACTCGCGGCGAGTGATGGCTTTGTTGGGTTCAAATTTGCTGGGATTCGCTGCGGCGGTGGCGGTGGTATTGGAGGCATTAGTATTCGCATTACCCGATCGGATGGGCAGTGCGCCTAAGTTGAGCAAATCAGTGATGTAGGGTTGGAGTTGGGCGGGAGCCTGACTAATGTCTGTGGTGTTTTGGGGGGAGGCGGATGGAGATGGGCTTCCTGATTGAGCCACATTAGTCGGGAATACAGGGCCGATAAAGTTGGGATCGCCGGGTTGAGGGACTGATCCAGCAGGTGAATTGGCTTGTTGGTTAGTTTGGGGGGTGGGGGAAGGGGCGATCGCCGTTCCAGATCCAAGGGTGTAGGCGATCGCAAACTCCGTCCCAGGTTCAGTCCCTACCGTGGAGCCATCTGCTCTCGAAACCTGCACCTGCAATCCATCCCGAATAGCTTGGATCGGTTGTCCTGCACCAGTCGTGCCCTGGACTTGCCAACCTGGGGATTGAAACTGATTGCGATAAAACTGTTCCACGCGATCGAGCGTATCCGTCGTTCTCCAGCGCGTCTGGGTCGTGGCACTGGTCGCGCCATTAAAGCTTTGACTCGATTCCAGGACACCGACTAGGACGGCATTGGGGTAGCGGGGAATCTCTACTGGGAAATTGGCTGGAAGTTGAGCAGTAGTAGATGTAGGGCTGGGAGTAGCGCTCTGGGGATTGCCAAAAACGACTGGGTTATTGGCGAGGCGAGGGTCTGCGGCGACAGCCTGTTCCAAATTCTGTGCCCAAGGACTATTGGCACAACTGGGCAGCACGACACAGAGCGTCAGCAGTGGAAATAAAACGAGGCGTTTGGGCAACAGCACAGTCATGCAACCGGGAATAGAGAACATCAACAACCTCTCCTACCCTAGCGTAAACTCTTCTCAATTCGACAAGACTTGCTCCAAAATCGCCAGGTGAGGACGATCGCCGCCCCGGCCAACCCCAGAGCTAGCCCCCACCATAGCCCCACCGCCCCCAACCCCAGGACAATGCCCAACCCATAGCCGCCGCCCATGCCCATGCCCCAGTAGGAGAAAATGCCAATCAGCAAGGGAATGCGAGTGTCCTTTAAGCCCCGCAGAGCGCCCGTTGCCACCACCTGAATCGCATCCACGATTTGAAACAGCGCCGCAATGCCCAGAAGCGTTTTGGCCAAGCTAATCACAGCAGTGTTACGCGGATCATTACCGTCCAAAAATAAAGACACAATGGCACCGGGAAACCGCCACAGCAGAATCCCTGCCACCGCCATATACAGCATCCCCAGCCCAATCCCCACAAAGCCTGCCAGTCGAGCGCCTTTGGGATCTTGCTGTCCCATTAACTGCCCCACGCGCACGGTCGTGGCCAGGGAAATGCCCAGCGGCACCATGAAGGTGATGCCAGCGGTTTCCAGGGCAATTTGGTGAGCGGCCAGGGAGGTTGCGCCCAGGGTGCCCATCAGGAAGGAGGTGACGGCGAAGAGTCCGGTTTCGACAAAGGTCATCACGCCAATGGGCAGGCCAATCCGCAGAATTTCCCGAACCCTGTCCCACTCCAATCGAGGGAAACCCTCAAAGATGCCATAGCGCTTAAACTGCGGCTGAGTCCGCACATACACCGCCAGGGACAGAAACATGCTCCAAAAGACGATCGTGCTAGACCAGCCCACCCCCGCCAATCCCAACGCAGGAAACCCCAGTTTGCCAAACATCAGCGTATAGTTGCCAGCAATATTGAGCGGAATGCTGGCGGCCATGATCACAGTGATCGATCGCGGTTGAGACAATGCCGAGACAAAGTTTCGCAGGACGGCAAAGCCTAATGCGGGAATGTAACCCCAGGCGATCGCCCTCAAATAAACCTCTGTCCCTGCCACAATCTCCGGCTGCTGCCCCAGAAACCGCAGAATCGGCGCGCCATACCAGACCAGCAGCGTCATCGGAACACCCCAACCCAACGCCACCCAAAAGCCCTGCCGCACCACCTGCCCCACCCGCTGCGGGTTCCCCGACCCAAACGCCTCCGCCGCCAGCGGACTGACCGCCGCCAAAATCCCCGTCCCCACAAAGCTCAAAGAAATAAACGTAATCGCGCCTAAGCCCCCCGCCGCCAGGGCTTCGCTGCCCAACCAGCCCATCATCACCGTATCGACAAAGCCGACCCCAGCCTGCGCCAGTTGCGCCCCGGCTAGGGGAATCGACAGCAGCAAAGAAGCCCGAACCTCGGAGATGACCCTCAATTTAAGTGACATGGAACCTGCAAACCCAGAACGGCTCTTCCAGTGTTTCAAGGGATTGGCTCTCTGGCAAGGACATTCCGGAATAATTTTTGACGCTATGATACTTGGAACAGAAGAGGCTAAATGTACTGACTTCGCTGACGAGTTTTCGCCCCCCCGCCCCAACTTTGGGGAGCCGAGCATTCCAGGAGCTTTCATGGAGTGATCGGGGAAGCTTCATTGAACTCAAAGTCCCCCAAAAATGGGGGATTTGGGGGGCGTAAAACCCAGAACCGAAGCCGATTCAGGATTGTGTCACTGTAGTCCGATAACCGGGAATTGTTCAAGATAAAAGGCCAAGCGGTTGAGCTGTGAAATTGGCGAAGACGGCTCCTAAATCCAGCGATGGCCGATGTTTGAGCAGCACCTCCGACAAAACGGTGCGGTAGTCTGTTGTAATCGCCAAATCCGCTCCTCGATCGAGTTGTTCATTGGCTAATCCTGGCCATTGACCGTAGATTTGGCCGCCTTTCACCGAGCCGCCCATGACCAGTATGACACCGCCATGACCATGATCGGTGCCGCCGCTTTGATTGGCCTTCAGCCGCCGACCAAATTCACTCATCACCACGATCGTGACATGGTCGCCCCCCACATCCCGATAAAACGCCGAAAGCGCCTGAGATAGCCCCTTGACCAATTCTGGGAAGCGATAGGTTTGGTCTTCATGGGTATCCCAATCTCCATAACTCAACGTCGCCACCTGCAAGCCCACCTCGATCTTGAGCAATTGCGCCAGCAGTTTCAGTTGGTTGCCGAACTCGGCTCCCGTTTCGGTCGGGTAATTTGCGCCATTGGCGGGTTGATAGGACTTGAGACTGCCATCTTTATTGAACGGTAAGCGCGATCGCACCCCCATCACCGATTGGATCGTCTCCTGTCCCGACAGGGTTAGAAAATCAGAGCCATTATAAAACTGTTGGATGGCCTGACGATAGCGATCGCCCCCCGGTAAGTTATAGCCGTTGAGATCGGTCATGGATACGGCGATCGGGCAGTTCAGCAAAGAACCGGGAAGTCCCGCAGAAATAGCTACTGCAGGCAATATCCGAGCCGTGGATTGATTGGCTAAATAGCGCGTGATCCAACCTGAGTTCAAACCCCTGTCTGTTTCCGTTCCTCGCTCCATTAAATCCGTGGCTTCAAAGTGCGATCGCGTTCCATTCGTCAAACCGCAGGCATGGACGATCGCCAATTGTCCACTATCGT
>JALOOP010000492.1 GCA_025454315.1 Oculatellaceae cyanobacterium Prado106 | reverse complement strand
GGGCAACAGTACGCATAGAATCAGAGTAGGATATTCGTTCATCTACCAGTTTACAAGAATCTGGAAACTGGGTAATGATTTTTGCATAAGGACTTACAATCCCGATTGTTGTATAATCCCGGTTGTTGAAAGTGGCAAAGCCATCCCAACAGCCGGGATTTTAGTCTCTTACCTCTAAACAGATTTGTGAGGAGAGCGATTAAAGATTCGCCGCACCATGGGTTCAAAGAATGAGAGGGGCAGAGTATCGTAATCCGGATCAAACGATCGCTGATCCCAGTATTCGCAGAAGTCAACGGTGGTCTGATAGGCAGGATGTTGTTTGAAGCGATCGCGGATGTGGCGATCGCGATCATAAAAGTGAAAATAGTAGTAGCCCTGAAACAAACCATGATGCTTGAGCAGCCAATAATTGTCCTGAGAAATGTAGGGACGCATCAATGCGGCGGCAAACTCCGAATGATTCTCCAGCGCAACCGTGTCGCCAATATCATGCAGCAGCGCAACCACTATCATTTCTTCATCGGCTCCATCACGGTAGGCACGGGTGGCAGTTTGCAGCGAATGCTGATAGCGATCGATCGGATAAGCCCCTGTAATCTGCTCCAATCCCTTGAGCAATTGCAGCACATTTTCTACCACCATCGGCGTAATCAGTTCCGTCTCTTCATCCAGTAATTTCCAATCCTCAGCCGTGGCCTGATCCATGCGCGTAAAGCTGACTGTTTCCATATCTCAATCTCTCTGATGATGATTCTCAATAATCAGTATCTCTCAGCCACAATAGGCTAGTTCCGATAAGATGAATCCTCCTGATCCAGCATCCGCATCAGCGCCGACCACTCCAACTGTCCCAGATTCGCCATCTCAATATCCTGCTGTTGAGCAGAATGTTCACAGACCTGAGCCGATGGCATCACCAGGGGAGTGCCCGTAGACTGCGCCGCAATCTGAACCTCACAGGCGCGATCGAGATAGAACATCAGAATAAAGGCTTCGGGAATAGTTCGTCCAGCGGTAAGCAACCCATGATTTTGCAAAATCATCACCTTCTTGTCCCCCAGATCCGCAACCAGGCGATCGCGCTCCTCCATTTCCAGCGATACACCCTCATAGCGGTGGTAGGCGACCCGGTTGTAAAACTGGAGCGAAAACTGGGTCAGCGGCAGCAGCCCACACTCCAGCGTCGAAACGGCCATACCGTGACGGGTATGGGTATGAAGCACACAGTGGAGATCTTGACGGGCGGCATGGATAGCACTGTGAATGACGAATCCGGCAGGATTGACCGACCACTCACTATCCCCCACAATGTTGCCCTCCAGGTCAATTTTGACCAGACTGGATGCTGTAATCTCATGGAACATCAGGCCATAGGGATTGATCAAGAAATGCGGCTGCGGCCCCGGAATGCGAACTGAGATATGCGTGTAGATCAAATCCGACATCTTAAACCTATCAATCAAACGATAGGCCGCCGCTAACTGCACGCGCAGTTCCGGTTCAGAGGAATGCTCGTCGGCCTGGGGAAGATAGGATTGCAGGTCTAGCGCAATAGATTGTGTCATCGGTATTAGGGTTGAGGGAAAAACTCCGCTCTCAATTGTCTAACTGTCAACAGTTTACAATTCTGTACTGAGGAACACAGTCCCGCTGATGAAATCCCTGTTCAATAGCAACAAGTCCTCGATCATTCTTGATCAATTTCCTGCGAATGCCTTGATTGGCCTTCGCTTTCCTTGTTGCTAGCGCGATCGCAACAGCGCAGTCATCGACTTAAACTTTACTCCTACAGCCTATGGAAACTACGACGAAGCGTTTGAGCGATTTGAATCCCTATATTCGCCAAGACAAGCTGCTGTGGAATGCGATCGCCCTACTCTACATAGTGGGTGGATATATCCTGGGTGTAAAACTACTGTTTGCAGTCAGCATCTGGATCAATATCTTCGGCGTATTTTTATTGTCTCACGCACTGTTCCTCTCCTGTGTCATCACCCATGAGTGCATCCATAGCACCCTCTTTGCCCAACAGCGTTGGAACGAGTGGGTCGGCACCCTCATGCTGTGGCTCAACGGATGCTGCTACGCCCGATTTCGTGATCTAACAAGACTCCATATTGCTCACCATGTAGAACGCGCCGACTTTCCACCCGTTAACCTGGCGGAATTTATTGGAAAGCTGCCGCAATGGGCACAGAAAACCATTATTATGCTGGAGTGGCTGTACTTTCCAGCGGTTGTCTATGTCATGCAGTGGTATACGCTGACCAAGCCCTTTTGGTACGACAAGCGCCAAGATGAGCGGCTTCGCACAAGCGTCATTTTGCTGGTGCGGGGGTTGTGGTTTACCGGAATGGCGATCGCATCCTGGAAAGCAGTCCTGCTCTACTTCCTAGCCTACACCGGGATGCATCTTCAGCGACAGTTTATGGACTGTTTCTTTCACACCTATGAATCCTTTGGCGATCGCATGGACACCCCCCAGCGCGACTGGCAGTACGAACAGCGCAACACCTTCTCCTGTCTACTATCCCAAAAATATCAATGGCTCAACCTGCTGATCCTCAACTTCGGCTATCACAACGCCCACCATGTCGTCATGCGCTGTCCCTGGCATAGCCTCCCCGAACTCGACCAGGAGCTATTTCAGATCCAGCCCCAGGCCGCCGATCATCGGTTCACGGTTCGTCAGGTGTGGTTGAATTACCACCGCTACCGGGTTAGCCGTCTGCTCTCAGGTCACGGATATGTCATTGACGATCAGGGAAACTACAGCCTGGAATTTTTCCAGGGCGATGTGGGCGTGGGTTTCCTGGTGCTTCCGGTCTAGGGATCGTCACTGAGATAATGATCCGAACCGCCCCCCAACCCCCAATTTTGGGGGAGCCGAACCGCCCCCCAACCCCCAACTTTGGGGGAGTCGAACCGCCCCCCAACCCCCAACTTTGGGGGAGCCGAACCTTCAAAGTTTCCCAACTTTGGGGGATTTAGGGGGCGATTCGCTGAAGGATTGGGCTTATTTCAGGGACATGGGTCTAGGGATTGATTCGTGATGTTCTCTCTGGCTTAACCTGCGATCCAATCTGTGATCCAACCTGTGATCCAATCTGTGATCCAGTCTGTGATCCAACCTGGGACTGCCAGGTAAAAATCTTACCGTCTGAGTTGTGATCTCGGGCGGTTTGTTCAGCTATTGCGCCATTCCCAGAACAGACCGCTTCTACAAGCTGTTCATGCTCCTCTAGCAGCACCGACAGGTCAGGAAAGAGAGAGTCACAGCAAGCAATATACATGCGGATCTGTTGCTCGATCAGTCGATACTGAGTTTGTAACCGGGTGTGATCGGAGAGACGAATGATGGTCTGGTGGAGCGAAAAGTCCGCTTGGATGATGGCGCGGAAATTCTTGCTGTGAACGGCGATCGCCATCTCCTGAAGCACCGCCTTCAGTAAAGCCACCTTGTCCGATGTCATCGATTCCGCCGTCAGCCTTGCCCCAAAGCCTTCTAAAACATTGCGAAAGGTATAAAGCTCCCAGGTATCCTGCATCGTCAGCTGCGTCACCGTCCAACCGCGATGCAGCACCTGCTCAACTAATCCCTCATAGCAAAGCTGCTGAAGTACCTGGGTTTCTAGACTCTGCGGAGAGATCTTGAGGCTGGCCTGCTCTTGAACCATAGATTATGAAAGTCTTTAAGATCTGCTTGAGATTGTAACCCATTCAAGCTGCCTGTCTAGCCCTCAAAGCCCCCATCCCCCATTGAAAATCGTCAATTGTTGACAATTTACATTTTTGTGATTCCAGACACAGTTCCGAATCTAAACACCCTGTTGTCCCTAACTAACCCTTGCCTAATCGACCTGTGCCTAACCCACCCATGCCCGATTTACCGGTCGTCGTCGATGAGCCTGATATGTACGAGTACAGAGCGCTGTTAGCAGAGCAGGCTCCTCATATCCGACTCATCCTGTGCGAAGATCCAGCCCATCCTCCAGCCGAAATTGCCGAGGCCGAAATTTTATTAACCTGGCGACCGCATCCTGCTGTGCTACAGGGAATGCCCCGTCTCAAGTGGGTTCACTCTACCGGAGCGGGAGTGGAGGCTATTTTGCGATCGCCCCATTTTTCACCCACCGTCACATTGACACGAACGGGCAATATGGCGGGTCGTCTGATGGCCGAATATGTCGTTGGGTTCCTGCTGGCCATGAACTTTCAAATGCCATTGCTCATCCAAAATCAAATGCAGCATCACTGGCAGCGGTTCAATATTCCCACCGTTGAAGGACTGCGGTGTACCGTGCTGGGACTGGGGGAAATTGGCGGGGCGATCGCCCAAATGTGCAAAGGAATTGGACTGGAAGTCGTTGGCGTTAGTCGAACAGGCGGCGATACCACAGCCGAAATTCCCGACTATCCGCTCAGCCAGCTAGACACGCTACTCCCCAACACCGATGTGCTGATCGTCGTCGTTCCCCTGACACCCGCCACCGAGGGAATGCTCGATGCTCGTCGGCTCAACTTGCTGCCCGGAAACGCACTGGTGATGAACCTTAGCCGAGGGCCGGTGATCGTTGAACAGGATTTGATTGAGGTGTTGCAAACGCGATCAATTGGCGGTGCTGTGCTGGATGTGTTTGATCAAGAGCCGCTGGCCACCGATTCTCCTTTCTGGGAATTGCCCAATGTCATCGTCACGCCCCATATTGCAGGGCCTTATGATGCGGTTTTTTGTACACAGTCTTTTCTACAAAACTTAGAACGCTATCGATCCGGTCAAAAACTCAATCATGTGGTCAACTATGAACACGGATATTGAAACCTATTTGAGCAATTGGCAACCCCAGTCGGTTGAATCAACCCGCTCCTTTCCCGCAGAAATGTATTTCGACGATCGCATCTATCGCCTAGAGCAGGAGCGCATCTTTGGCAGACAGTGGCTCTATGCAGGGCACACCAGTCAGCTTACAGAACCAGGCTCCTACTTGACCGTCGAGATCGCCGAACAGCCTTTGCTGATCGTCCGCGATCTACAGAACCATCTGCGAGGTTTTTTCAATGTCTGCACCCACCGAGGTGGTCCGGTCGCTTCAGGCTGCGGTCAGTCCAGCCACTTCACCTGCCTCTACCATGCCTGGACATTTGGCCTAGAAGGAGAACTCAAAGCCGCTCCCTACATGCAGGGTGCAGCAGGGTTTGACCATCAGGACTATGGTCTAAGGCCGATTCGAGTGGAAACCTGGGGGCCGCTGATCTTTGTCAACTTTGACCTCCAGTGTGAACCTTTAGCAACTCAACTCGGCAATCTACCAGAGCAATATACTCGATATAATCTTTCTGCCCTCAAGCAGGTTCACAGCGAGCATTACGAGATTGATGTCAACTGGAAGCTGTATGTCGAAAATAGCTCTGAAAGCTACCATGTAGCGATGGTGCATCCGGCGCTGGAGCTATTTAGAACCGTCAACGATCTAGAGCTAAACATCTGTCAGAGTACCTACAGCGAATATCTCCCCTTTCTCCCCCATAGCGATTCAATCAAATACGGCTTTGAACCAGGACTCGCGATCGCTGGCCTCAACGAAAAAGAAATGCAGGGCAGCGAAATCACCTTACTCTATCCCAACTTCGCCATCGTCTTCAGTCCCACCTTCGTCATGGCTCGAATGATCAGCCCCTGTGGCGTATCCAAAACCCAAATTCGCTTTGACTGGATGGTACCCGACACCCCCGAAGCAACCGCTGCGGAGAATGTCGCAGCCGTCGTTTCACTCTACGATCGCACCGTCAAAGAAGATCTCGAAATGCTGAAACGGGTGCATGTGGGTGTGCGATCGCTCCACTATACCCCAGGCCGTCTATCGCCTGTGCTGGAAATCGGCACCCATCACTTTCAACAGCTCGTCATGGAGCAAATTTGCAGCTAATGTTCACTCACCAGAATGTCTGGTATCAAACGGTACAGAATGTCGCTCTGCTTTCCTGGTTTAAGAGGTTTAGAGGAACATAGCACTTTGCCAACTCTTAGATCTTTCTAGATCTTTCGAGGCATCTCACGAATTCTCTTCAGTTGAACCAGTAGGATACTTTAGCGATAGCGTAACGCATCAAAGACTTGAGAAGGATGCATCAAGCTCCCCTAACGCATCTAGGTTCAATTAAGCTCACTGATTCAGTTTTGCCATTCAGTTTTACCATTCAGTTTTGCCATTCAGTTTTACCATCAACGGCTTTATCATCTTTGTGATTTCTGGGTTGCTGCATTAACGAGACTTATTCTGTCATTCTTGCTGATTAGGAGTATTCAATATGCTGGGTTGGTTGAATCGATTTTCCAAAGTTTACCGAACCGTGAGTCTAACGGTTCTTGCGCTATTAACCTGTTTCACGATCGTAGCCTGCACGTCAGCCGGCACGGGTGGCAGCGGCGGCGATTTCCCCGCAGAGCTAACCTTTGCCACCGAAGACGACTATCCCCCGTTCGACTTCCTAAAAGACGGCAAGCATGTCGGATACAACCAGGATATGTTAGATGCGGTCTTAGAAGGTGCGCCCTTTAAGGTGAAGCAGGAAATTGTGCCGTGGCAGGGCATTTTGGCGGGTGTGGCATCGGGCAAATATGCCGCCAGCAACGCCGCCGCCTCCGTCCTCGAAGAGCGGGTCAAGTCCGTCAGCTTCACAATGCCCACCACTGAGCTAACCAACTACTATGTGACGCGCAAAGGAGAGTCGATTAAATCGATCGCCGACTTTGCAGGCAAAAACATCGGGGTGCAGCAAGGTGGTGCCACCGCAGTCATGGTGGATGAAGTGATCAAGCCCGAACTCGTCAAATCTGGAAAAGATGTGGGCAATGTGGCTCAGTATGGGGCGTTCGCAGAAGCCTATCAAGATTTGGAAAACAAACGCCTGGACATTGTGATCAACAATGTGGTGGCGCTCAACCAATTGGTCAAGACAAAGCCCGATGTCTTTGAGATGGGCGCGCAAGTTGGCCCCACGATCTACGCCGGGTGGACGGTCAACAAAGGCAACACCAAGCTCCTGGAATTCCTCAACACCCGCATCGCTGACCTCAAGGCCAACGGCAAAATGAAGGAACTGCAAGATAAGTGGCTCAATGTTTCCTTCGAGAATCTTCCCAACGAGCCCCAGCTTCCAGGCGGAAAGCCCGTCCCTGCTAGCTAAAACGATTGCCATTTTTATTCCCCAAGGTTGAGATGATTGAGATCGAGTTATTTCTTGAAAGTACACTGATTACGTTTCTAGTTTCGATCGCAGGCTGTTTACTCGGTATTCCCCTGGGTCTACTGGTTGCCGTTCTCCGACTCAAGAAGGTTCCATTGGTGTCGCCGTTGCTGGCCGTTTATGTCAGCTTTGTCCGGAGCCTGCCGCTGGTGCTATTTGTCATGCTGTTTTATTACGGGGTTCCCATTCTGGGTTTAAACCTAGATTCCTATACGGCTGGCATTCTAGCTCTGGCGCTCAACAACGCTTCGTTTACCAGTGAAATCTGGCGGGCGGCACTCGTGGACTTTTCGATCGATCAATTAGAAGCGGCTAGAGCCTACGGCATGAACCGTCAGCAAGCCTTCTGGAGAATCATGTTCCCACAGGTGTGGCGCTCCAGCATTCCCCCGATCACCAGCGAGATTACCCTCCTGGTCAAATCCAGTCCCGCCCTTGGCATCATCGGCATCAACGAACTGACTCGTCGTTCCAGCATCCTTGCCGCCAGCAACTACCAGCCTGTGCTAATGCTGCTGATTGCGACGCTGATCTACATGGTGGTCATTCTGGCATTTGCTCAGTTGAGCCGCAGTCTAGATCAGCGGCTTCAGAGCCAATATGAACTGGTATAGGGAGTGAAAATGCCATGAACTTTCGATTTGAGGTGATCTGGGAAGAACTTCCTGCCTTTGCAATGGGCATCTGGAATACGGTCTGGTTGTCGGGGCTGGGGATGGCGCTGGCAACCGTCACTGGTGTGCTGTTTGTGCTGCCCTTGGTGTCAAAACGGCGATCGCTACAAATTCCCGCTCAAGCACTGGTGGATGCAGGTCGAGCCATTCCATTCTTGATGCTGATCTACCTAATTTTTTACGGTCTACCCGCTTACGGTATTACCCTCGATCGCTGGACAACGGCGCTGCTGTCGCTGGTGCTGTACAACACTGCCTACATTGCCGAAATCATTCGCTCAGCCTGGGAAAACCTCCCTCCCGGTCAGACCGAAGCCGCCAGAGCCTTTGGCTACAGCGGTTTCAATCTGCTTAGAAGAATCACCCTGCCGCAGATTCTGATCACCGCCAGTCCAGTTCTGGGAAATCAATTTATTCAAGTGATTAAAGATTCTGCATTTCTAGCCATCATCACCATTCCCGAACTGACCCATACGGCTAGAGTCGTACAGGCCAATTACTTCGTTCCTTTTGAGTCCTTCATTTTTGCAGCCTTGGTGTATTGGGGATTGAGCCTTGTGATTGAGTTTGGAGTAAACCAGGTTGAGCGCGTGAGGTTGATCTATGCTAAATACTGAGCGAGTTACGAATACAATTCCGGCGATCGAACTGCTGCAAATTAGCAAAAAGTTTGGCAAGCACGAAGTCTTGAAAGACATTAGCCTGAAGGTGATTCCCGGAGAAACGGTCTGTCTGCTGGGGCCAAGCGGCTCTGGCAAATCAACGCTGCTGCGCTGTATTAATTTTCTCGAATCGACGGACTATGGCGAGGTATTTCTCCACGGCACCCGCGTCGCCTTTGGCCGTAGCGCTGGCAAGTCTGCCCTCTCCGAAGCCCAGCTTGCCCGTCTGCGAACCCGCGTTAGCATGGTGTT
>JALOOP010000491.1 GCA_025454315.1 Oculatellaceae cyanobacterium Prado106 | reverse complement strand
CGGCACATCCGGTATTAGCAGTCGTTTCCAACTGTTGTCCCGAACCTAAGGGCAGATTCTCACGCGTTACTCACCCGTCCGCCACTAGCTCCCGAAGGAACCCGTTCGACTTGCATGTGTTAAGCAGACCGCCAGCGTTCATCCTGAGCCAGGATCAAACTCTCCATTGTGTGTTAGAGTTTGGACTCATTTGGATGTAGAACAGCTTCAATGATTAGTTGTTGCTGTTTCAACAATCCTGTTGTTTGTTTTGTCTTCGGCGCGTGGCCTTAGACGAATTAAATTAACGAGGAATTGTGTTTAACTTGGCTTTCAAACGATTCTATTTTCTAGGTTCAATCTGCCGTGGATTTCCTTAGCACTCCCTAATATAACCCACTGTTTGCTGTTTGTGTTAGCAATAGCCAAAATCGCAATGGTTGTTAATACGCTTGCTGTTACACGAGGTATTACCCGATCGCTTGTTAAGGCTTACAGGGGGCGAGGAGTGGAGGTTTCCTCTCGGCGCTTACTTACTATAGCGGATAAGATCCAAACTGTGTCAGTTTTGTCGAATTATTTTTGAAAAGTTCTGCAAAGTCTTTAGCAGTCTGGGTCTGACTCTTCTTAACAATCATTATTCAGCGAATGTCCCCCCAATTTTCGATGGAAGAAAAGATGGTGTAGAGAGCCTGGGCACCTATAGCAGGTATCATCCATCTCTATTGACTTATCCTCTATTGACTCATCTCTATTGACTAGAAGTTGGGTTAGGGTTGGGTCAAGATTTGAGTTAAGGGTTGGGTCAGGGGTTGGATTGAAAATCAAAAATATAGGAGATGTCATTATGTAAGTCCCTTCTTAAAGCTCCTAGTGGGAAGATTGGGGAATTCATTCTGGAGTCTAGAGCTAGTTGCTTGAAGCCTTTGCAGAATTTGTCGCAAGGTCTCTGACATAGAGTTTCTACTTTGGAGTCTCTGGCATAAGCTTTCTAACCTGGGTTCTCCGGGGAAAAGGGCGATCGCACCTCCCAAAACTCTCCGAAGGTTCTGTCTGTGGGGTCACTCTCCGCCAAACCTCCTTGTGACCAAATCCCAGAACATTGAGCAAAGCCCTGAGTCCAGTAATGGATCAGTTTAGACAGGATGCTTGGTGGCAATACGATAAGATATCTAGACCAAGTTTAGGAATCCTGTCATTCTGAGAAACCATGAGGTGCAGTCATGAGCCATGATTTATTTTCATCTGCTAATCAGCGAATTGACTTTGGCGGTGAGGGCGATCGCCCCCCTGTCCCCCCCATTTTTCTCCGTCATGTGGGCACCTGGCAGGGTGAGTATATCAAAACCGATACTCGTGGGCAGTTTCTCAGCAGTTTTGTGGGAACCTTCACCGTCAACATTGAGGGGATTACCTATCGCCAGACCAATCGCTATACCTATGCGGATGGTCGTCGGTTACAGCTAGATTTTGAGGGCATTTTTGAGCAGGGGATTTTGAAGATGTCCTCTAGTAGCTACTCGGATTTTGCGGCGATCGCCTGGGATGCTGGCCAAGAGACGATTGGCTTTCGGGTGGTCAAAACTCAGGACGATGCATGCATTGAATTTATGGAAACGATGATGTTGCGGTCTGCCGACCATCGAGTTCGCAGCACACAGGCCTATCGAAATGGAGTATTTGACGGTATTTCGTTTATTGAAGAGACTCGGATCTCACTTTGAGTTCAGGTTCTAAGACAGAGGAACGCACTTTCAACAAACTGAGTTATCTAATCTGAAGATACTGATTCAAGGAATTCAGACTAAAATCTTGTCAACCAAAAATTATTCTATGTAGAATTAGCCGTAACAAAACAATTCGCGATAGCTAGGGCAAAAGCACCGCTCAGACCGCCGTTTAGATGCTTATCAAGGAAAACTAAGCCGTGACGGATGCCAATCGACTCAACCCAGCGGAACGCATTGAGCGACTAGAGTCTTTGATGATTCAGCTTGGCACGATTAGCCAAGCCCACTCCCAAATGGTCGATGACCACGAAGACCGCATCCAACGGCTAGAGCAACTAAACGTTGCGCTAGGAGAAAATTTGTTGCAAATGAGTAGACTCCATGAAGATCGAACCACCCGTCTTGAAGACAATCTGCTTCAAATCGCTGCCCAGCATAACGAGCGGATCTCCCGATTAGAAGTGCTGATCGAGAGTCTCAGTGCATCGAACGATCGCCTCGATCACATCATTGATTATCTCCTTCGTCGGGATGAGAATCGTCCTGAATAAGCCTTTGTTGGGAGGGTTGATCAGACTGCTCTTATTAGGATAGAGAGGATTCTGGGTCTGTTTTTGGAAAATCTACAACCCCATTTCTCCTTCCATGTCCGCATCCATTGCGCCCCTCATTCTGACACTCAAGTTTGATTCATCAACATTTAAGTCGCTGAATCAACTGCGGCAGCAGCACTTTCCGCCCGAGAGAAACTTTCTTCCGGCGCATATCACCCTATTCCATGCTCTCCCTGGTGAAGAAGCGGCTAGCATTCAGCAAACTCTACAAGCCGACTGCGTCCAAACTGCGGTTCTGCCCCTCTCTTTTCCCCAGCCTCAGTATCTTGGAAGGGGAGTGGCGATCGCCATTCACAGTCCCCCGCTGGTGCAACTCCGGCAATCTCTGGCCGCGCGATGGAATCCCTGGTTGACCCGGCAAGACCAGCAGGGCTATCGCCCCCATGTCACGATTCAAAATAAAGTCGATGGGCAGCGCGCTCGTCAACTCTACCAGCAGTTAGAACAGGATTGGCAACCGTTTGAGGGCTATGGCGAGGGGCTTTTGCTCTGGTACTACCGGGGTGGGCCTTGGGAATTGCTCCAGGAGTTTTCCTTCGTGGGTTAAGCGAATTGACAAGGAGATCTCCGACAAGTTTACAGACAGCGATCGCCACCTATGGCATACTAATCCTCAATTCCCGACAAATCCTACCATTTCTTCCAGCCTCCTATGATTGACCTCTACTACTGGCCTACGCCCAACGGGCACAAGATCACCCTGTTCCTGGAAGAAACTGGACTGCCCTACCAAATTATCCCGATTAACATTGGCCTGGGCGATCAGTTTAAGCCCGAGTTTCTCCAGATTGCGCCCAATAATCGTATCCCGGCTATTGTCGATCGCAGTCCCACAGAGGGCGGTGTAGATGGCGGCGATCCGGTTTCGGTGTTTGAATCCGGGGCGATTCTGCTGTACCTGGCTGATAAAATTGGCCAACTCATTCCCAGCGACCTGCGAGGACGCACCACAGTGTTGCAGTGGCTATTCTGGCAGATGGGGGGACTGGGGCCGATGGCGGGACAGAATCATCACTTCAGTGCCTATGCGGCTGAGAAAATTCCCTATGCGATCGATCGCTATGTTAATGAAACAGGACGTTTGTACGCTGTTTTGGATAAACAATTGGGCGATCGCGAATTCATTGCAGGGGACTATTCGATCGCCGATATGGCCGCCTATCCCTGGATTGTGCCCTACGAGCGGCAGGGTCAAAACCTGGACAATTTCCCTAATCTAAAACGCTGGTTTACAACGATTGCATCTCGGCCTGCCACTCTTCGCGCCTACGCCAAAGGGGATGAATTCAAGAATCAGCAGCTTAGCCCCGACCAAACCCGATCGGTCTTGTTCAACCAATCGGCCAACACTGTAAAACGGTAGGGCGATCGCTTGAAAACTGGACAATGGCTATGCTCTAGACTCGTCTGCGAATGAATTGCGGGCTAATAGCAAAACTCATTAATGAAGGTTGATAAATTAGCCAGGGAATTACGCCTAGGAGTTTTTTTTCATAAAATCGATGAAGACTCGCACCTTGAGTGGCACATAGGCGCGGGACGGATAGACTAACCAGGCTGCGGTATTGAAGTCTGTTGCGGTGACTTCGTAATGGGGAAAGACATTAATCAGGTTACCGTTTTGCAAATCCTGATCGATGAGCCAATTGGGCAAGAGCGCTAGTCCCATCCCGGCGATCGCACAATCCCGCAGCGCGATCGCACTGGAAATCATCGTCCGCCCCGACACGGCAATCTCACTCCGCTCTCCCTGAGAATCTTTGAAGATCCACCGCGATCGAAATCCGGCCAGCGGAAAGAGCAAACAATTATGCTGTTCAATGTCGCTGATCGCTTTGGGGTGGCCTGCTCGTTTGAGATAGGCCGCACTGGCACAAACACAGTAATGGGTTCGCATCAACTGCTGGGCAATCAGCGTCGAGTCCGACAAAATCCCCAGGCGAACAGCGACATCAATGCGATCGGTGAACAGATCAACCACCGCATCGGTCAGCAATAAATCCACGGTCAGATCGGGGTATTGCTCGGTAAACTGTGGCAACAGCGGCACAATGCACTGATGCCCAAAGGCCACTGACGCTGTGACTCGCAGTTTTCCCTTCGGTTGTCCCGACACATCAGCGGCCACATCGATCGCCTGCTGCATCTCCTCCACCAAGGGTTCAATCCGCCGAAAATACGCCATCCCTGCTTCCGTAGGCGAAAGTTGTCGGGTGGTGCGCTGAAGCAACCGGATGCCGAGTTCTTCTTCCAGGGATGCGATCGCCCGTGAAACCGAGGAGGGATCAACGTTGCGTTCCCGTGCGACAGCGGCAAAGCTGCGCTGCTTGACGACTTCCACAAAGATTTGGAGGACGGATAGATCCATGTGAATTCCTGCAAAATTCGCTTATATCGATCTGGAATGTTTTTTGAAAGGAAGGTAGAACTTCGCCTCATCCATTCCTTAAAAAAACATTTCAAAAACTAAACTAGACTTCTACACTAATAACAGTATGCTGAAGTTAGCATAATTTATGATATGAGTTTATCCTTGAAGCCAGTTGAGTGGATTGCAAGAACCCTTGCAGATCTAAAAGATTTTCCAGAAGAGGTTCAGCAAGTGGTTGGCTATGCTTTGTATTTGGCTCAATGTGGCGACAAGCATCCTGCAACTAAGCCCCTCAAAGGTTTTAAGGGCGCTGGAGTCCTTGAAGTCGTAGAAGATTTCGATGGAGACACTTACCGAGCCGTTTATACCGTGAAGTTTGCAGGCGTAATTTATGTCTTACACGCTTTTCAGAAGAAATCAAAGCAAGGTATTGCTACTCCAAAACAAGACATTGACTTGATTGAAGCAAGACTTAAACGAGCAAAAGAGCATTACTTAGAACACTATAGTGATCAGCAGCAAGGAGAGCAAGCATGACTCAGGAAATTGAAGTACAGACCAGTAGTGGCAACGTCTTTGCTGACTTGGGGTTGGAAAACGCTGATGAGTTGCTGGTAAAGGCAGAACTTGCACGAAAAATCAGCAGCATTATTGCCCATCAACAAATGACACAGATTGAGGCGGCAGAGCTTTTAGGAATTGATCAGCCCAAAGTATCTGCTCTAATCAACGGAAAATTGTCAGGTTTTTCAACAGTTCGACTTTTCCGCTTTCTAAACGCTTTGGGTCGTGATGTAGAAATCGTCGTAAAAAACAAGCCTATGTCCCGATCACAGGCTCAAACCCGCGTTGTTGCTTCGTAATCGATAAGGCTTTCCGGATGACAAAGCTCTCTGTTTAGAGATGCTTGATACAGCAACTCAATTTAGCAGAATCCGACCTCTTGCGAAACCCGGACACATGGCCGAGTTCTGGGAGGGGCGATCGCCAGAATTAAACAATTTCCAGGAGATCATATCCCCAATCTGAAGGCTACCGGGTGTACACAAGTCCTGACTCTCCCCTCTGAGATGTCGCGCCCCCCAGCCCCCAACTTTGGGGGAGCCGAGCTTTCAAGGAGTCTTTCAAGGAGTAATTCCAGAAAATTCACCGAATTCAAAGTCTGCCAAAGTTAATGCTGCTGGCGGATTCACATGAATTGGTGTGGGGTGGCTCAGCCACCCCACACCAATTCATCCCTAGATGAAAATACGCTGTCTACTGGCCAATCACTTGTAATGCTTTAATCCAGAGTTTGAGTTCCTGTTCGGCCAGGGCGCGATCGGTTAATTCTCGTTCTTGGTGAGCGATGTAGGTGTTGCGAAAGTCGTTGATGCGGGTGATGGCTTCCAGAAGTTTGCGTGCGCCCTGGAACTGGAAGCGGGCTTTGAGGGCGGTGAAGATGCCGTCAATGTTGCTGGAGTCGTTGAGGGCGTAGTCCAGGCAGGAGCGCAGCAGGCCAATCAGGGAGAGGCCGTTGTTGAACACCAGGGTGCGTTTCAGGTTTTGGGCGAGTTTGCGGTAGGCGGTTTCGGATTTGCGATCGATGCCATACAGATCCGGGTCGAACCAGGCTTTTTGGTCCTGGATCAGAATGGGTAGTTCGGGCTGGAGTCGGCGGTTGATTAAGCCTTTGGCCACTTCATCGATCGAGCCTAACAGGGCGGTGAAGACGGGGGCATAGTTGATGCCTTCTTTGTGTTCAAAGAAGCGATAGAGCATGATGGCTTGATCGGCGGCGCGACGATAGCGGGGCGGGAGGGCGTTGAGGATGGCTGGGTCAATGAGGGGGTCGAGGGTGGCGGTGGTTTCGTCGGCCTGCCCCATGTTGGCAAATAGGGGCAGGTCTTGAAAGTCTTCGGATTGCAGCAGGTTTTGCAGGGCGGGGGCACAGTCGCGGGCGAGTTGGGTGAGGGTGTCTCCGGCCATGCGTTCAAAGACACCTTGGGGGACATAGAGATATTGCCAGGGTTGGGCGGTGGTGCTGGCGGCTTGGCACCAGGCGATCGCCGCTTTGGCCTTGAGGGGCACGTCTCGATCTTCGCGGCCTTTGGTTTCGACCAGGTAGTGTTGTCCGTCCTGGGTGCGAACCAGGAAGTCGGGGGTGTAGAAGGCGAGGCGATCGCCATGGGCCAAATAATCGACGCGCAGACATTGCGATCCGGCGTTTTTGGCAAAGGCGACGACATCGGGGGCGCGATCGCAAAATTGAGTCACCGCGACTTCGAGCTGGTGGTTGCAGGTGACGAGGTTGAACAGGGTTTTGCTGGCTTCCAGGGCGGGGCGGCGTTCGCTGAGGGTGACCTGGTAGGGTTTCCAGGTGTTGAGCGATTTGGCGGCGGCTTCGGCGAGGCGGGTTTCGGTGCTGGTGGTGCGGCTGCGAATCAGGGGGACAAAGACGGCGCGCAGATGTTCGCCCACGTCGGAGTCGGCGAGGCGGGCGACCAGGGCAGGGTCAAAGAGGGTGGTTTTGGCCTCAAACAGGAGAGATTCGAGGAAGGTTTGGATCAGGGGGGCGAGGATGGGATGGAGTCCTCGCAGTTTGCAGATGGTTTCGAGTTGTTTGACATAGTAGGAGACAGCGCCAACCCCGGAGGCCAGCAGGGGCAGGCTGAGGTGGAGTTGTTCGATCACTTCTCCGGTGAACAGGTGGCGGCCTTCGTATTGGATTTCGCTGGCACCCGGTTTGCTCAAGGGCAGGGGTTGGTAGGGTTTGAAGGCTTTTTTGACATCCTGGAGGGTTAAGCCTTCTAGGGTGGGGACGATGCGGTATCCGGCGGAGAGGGTGGGGATTTGCAGGTTGAGCTGGTTGACATCTTTGTGGGCTTCGTCAGGGAAGATGGAAAGGGTGGTGGCGGGGATGCGATCGATATCGACAATTTCCAGGGGTAAGCCTTCCTGGGCGAGTTCTTGTTGATAGAGGCTGGCAAAGGCGGGATGTTCAATGACGGTGACGAGTTCGTTGGCCTGTCCGGCGGGTGTCATGCGGCGCAGACCGCGCCCCAGGGTTTGCTCGGGGAGGATGTTGGCTTTGGAACTGTAGGGGCGCAGGGGGACAATGGTGGTGACGTTGCGAACATCCCAGCCTTCGCGCAGCATCAGCACGGAGACGATGCAGAAGTAGGGACTGGCGTTACTGTCGAGTTCGCGGCTGAGTTTGCGGAGGGCTTTTAGATCGTCGTCGCTGATGGCTTTTTCGTCTTCGACAAATTCGTAGCGGGTGCTGTTGCCTTTGCCAATTTTTTTGAGTTTGCCTTTGAGGTTGGTGTGCAGGTTGATGGTTTTGCCGTTGAGTTGTTCAAACAGGGGATCGGTGTTGAAGCGTTGGGTGATTTGATCGGCGGCATGGGTGTCGTCACACATGATAAACAGCAGCGGTTTTTTGCCGCTCGCCTGCCATTCTAGTTTGCTGGCTTTCCAGCGTTCGTAGCCCAGGAGTAAGTGTTGTTCCCAGCGGTAGGCGGCGTTGTCGTCGGCCTGTTCGATTAGTTTGCGGCTGGCCTGACCTATCAGCGGTGTTTTGACAATGCCCGCATCGACGGCTTCTCCCAGGGGGGTATCACAGACAATGTGCTTAAACAGCAGTCCTTTGTTGTCTTTGGGGGTGGCGGAAAAGTCGAGCTGGCCGACGAGTTTGGTGCCGCTCTGGTGGAGAATGGTGTCGTGGAGGGTGGCGATCGCTTCATTCCAGGCAGACCCCGAGTCCCAGACATGGTGGGCTTCGTCGTTGAGGATCAGCACCCGGCGGTGGGTGGTGATGCGATCGCGCAGAGCCGCCCCAGTATCCAGAGCCTTGGCCTTGGAGACGGGCGGCCCCATCCAGGCATAGTCGGTGTCTTCGGCTTTCTTTTTGCGTTTTTCGTAGAGGCGGTGGATGTTGGTCAGGTAGAGGGTGCCTCCGGTGGCGGCACCGCTGGCCTCGTCTTGCAGCACCACCGAAAGGTTCCAGTCGCCGCGCCATTCGGGGGGAATCAGCGGGTCGGTGTCAAAGATGCGCCCATTACCAAAGTCTTCTTTGAGCCGTTCATAGACGGTCAGGTTGGGGGCAATGACGACAAAGTGCCGCGCCAGTTCGGACTCGGATTCGCGCAGGGCATGGAAGTAGCTCCAGACGATGCACAAACTCATGACCTTGGTCTTTCCGGCTCCGGTGGCCAGCTTGAAGGCGTAGCGGCTCCAGGCATCTTCGGCTTCGGTGATGCCTAGCGCCTGGAGTTCGGCGTTGGCTCCGCCGAATTCGGCAATGATTTGGGAGAGGCTTTCCAGGTGGCGGACTTCTTTGAGATAGATCAGGGTTTCGATCGCTTCTCGTTGGCAAAAGAAATAGCGAAACTCATATTCTTCGCCGTTGGGCTGGAGTTGACGGTGCGATCGGTTAAACCAATGGTTGAGGAGCTGTAGGGTGGTGTCACTGGCTCCGATGTAGAAGGCTTCCCGCCACTCGCGCACTGCGGCCCGCAGGTCATTCACCAGGTCGATCGGTGAGGCTCGTCTACCCTGGACAATCTGTGCCGGATCGCCCGCTTTTTCGGCGCGGATGCGGTGGGCGTTGGGTTCTTCCCAGGGGGCAAAAAGGGGTTCAAGGATGGTGGGGTTGAGGGCGGTGGTGGTCATGGGTTGAAAGGGCAGGAAGTTGAACAGGAAGCTGAACAGGAAGTTGGACAGGAAGTTGGACAGGAAGTTGGACAGGAAGTTGGACAGGAGGTTGAACAGGAAGTTGAACAGGAAGTTGAATGGTTACTGTGTACACACAAGTCTCACTGGCTTCGTTGTCGGGTTTTCGCCCCCCCCGCCCCCAACTTTGGGGGAGCCGAGCCTTCAGGGCATCTTCTAGGAGTTTTCGTAGAAGTTCTCAAAGGAGAAATCGTAGAAGTTCTCAAAGGAGAAATCGTAGAAGATTCACCGAATTCAAAGTCCCCCACAGTTGGGGGATTGAGGGGGCGCAACACTCCGGAGCGGAGCCGATATTCAAGTCTCACTGGCTTCGTTGTCGGGGTTTCG
>JALOOP010000490.1 GCA_025454315.1 Oculatellaceae cyanobacterium Prado106 | reverse complement strand
TGGCTAGAGAGGATAGTGAACAGAGACTGAGCCATCAATTCATCATCTTCAACCACAAGAATCTTCATCGTAAACTTCCTGGACAAGACGAGGGTGGCATTATGGCAGACCAAGAACGCTGCTCATCGTCATTCTCCTACAAAAGTTGATGATGCAATCGGAACATATCCTAGTATTGCTAAACCTGTCAATATATTACGGTTAATTGCGTTTCTTCAAGCCACTGCTAGATCTCTTTAAGGTTAGAGTTTAGCTCAGCAAATCAATAGAGACGCCAGCGATGGCAACATCTGCAGGACAGCGATCGATTTTATCTGTTGAAGTGAGAAGAGGTCATTATGCGTGCAATGATTCTAGAAACCTTAGGGCAACCCCTCAAATTAGTAGACTTACCCATTCCTCAACCCCGTGCTAACCAAGTTCTGATTCAAGTCCAGTGTTGTGGGATTTGTCGAACGGATTTGCATGTTGTCGATGGCGAACTGCCCCACCCCAAACTGCCGCTTGTCCCAGGACATCAAATCGTCGGTACGATCGCCCGTTTAGGAGAATCGGTGCAACGATTTCAAATCGGCGATCGGGTCGGCGTACCTTGGTTAGGCCAAACCTGTCGTCACTGTCACTACTGTCAAACAGAGCGAGAGAATCTTTGTGATAACGCACGATTTACAGGATATCAACTGGATGGTGGATATGCGGAGTATGCGGTTGCGGATGAGCGGTTTTGTTTCCCTATCCCAGCCAATTATGCGGACTTGCAAGCGGCTCCTCTGCTCTGCGCCGGACTCATTGGCTATCGAGCCTTGCGGATGACGGGCACTGCACAACGCATTGGCCTCTACGGTTTTGGCGCGGCTGCCCATATTGTGATTCAAGTTGCCCGCTATCAAGGGCGGCAGGTCTTTGGCTTCACACGTCCAGGAGATGTGGAAGGACAACAGTTTGCGCGGGGCTTGGGCGCAGTCTGGGCAGGCAGTTCGGAGGAAGTGCCACCCGAACCGCTAGAGGCTGCGATCATTTTTGCTCCGGTGGGGGCATTAGTGCCGATCGCCCTCAAAGCCGTAGAAAAAGGCGGAGTGGTGGTCTGCGCGGGTATTCACATGAGCGAGATTCCAGCATTTTCCTACGATTTACTCTGGGGTGAACGGGTATTGCGCTCTGTGGCCAATCTAACTCGGCAAGATGGCGTTGAATTCCTGGCGATCGCACCCCAGATCCCGATCGCAACTCAAGTGCAAGTCTTTCCGCTCGAACAAGCCAACTCCGCCCTCACTGCATTACGCCAGGGCAAAATTCAAGGTGCCGCCGTTCTCTCGATCGCGGGATAAAATGAACGTGCAGAGTTTCACCTAAAGCAACATCACCCATTCCAGCAACACTGCACGACACTGTAAACAACTCAGTTCCTGCAATAACTGATGAACACCAACAGGACTGGCTGGGTAGGTTTGTGCGATTAAGTTCGATGATGCTACTTCACCTTGGATATGAGCGACGAAACCATAAAGCTTTTGGTCAGAAAATGAACTATTGATCGCCCAACCTTTAACATTTAAGGGCTTTAATTGAACAATGGCATCTGCTTCGATGCCTAATTCTCGTTTTAGGATGGCGATCGCTCCCTCCTCGGGCGTTTGTCCCTGCATCAATCGTCCGCCTGGAAGATCCAGGGTCACCTGCCCAATACCAGGACGATAGCTAGGAGCAGGCAGCAAAATGTGCTTTCCCTTGGGAGCGGCAGGGCTATCCTCCTGAATCGGTAACACAATCACAGAATCCGCTTTTTCAATCCGCCAATATTCCAGCAAATTCCCCTGACTGTCCTGCAAATGTTCCCCAATTAGGGTCATCCAGCGAGAATGGAGATCTAAGAAGCGATCGCGAACTTTCCAGGGTTGCTCAAAATGTAAAGGTGATGTCATCATAATAACTACTCGACTACTCAACAGTACTCAGTGGATTAACTCGGACTCCTGGCTTGATCTTTTCGGTTGGATGCAAAATCACAGTCTCCTTTTTCCCAACGCCCCGCAGAACTTCGGCAGCCTGACTGTTGCGCTGTCCAATTTGCACTTTCCGTCGATCAACCTGATGGTCTTTTGCTACAAAAACACACCAGTCCTGATGATCACAGCGGAATAATGCACTGAGAGGCACTGTTACCACCGATTGTTTCTCCCAGACGACAATCTGAGCATCAACCCGATAACCATCCTCCAATCGATGTGTTGGATCAGCAATCTCGCCAATGATATTCACACGCTGTTCTTCCACACCCAGCGCAGACACCTTGGTAAATGCAGAAGGCTCTACCTGACGAACTTTGCCTTGCAGGGGGGAGCGATCCAGACCGGATTGAACGAGGATGCGATCGCCCACCCGAATCTTCTCAGCATCGGTCGAAAGCACATCAACCACGAGTTCGATCTGACTGGAATCGCCCAGTTCTAGCAAGGGAGTTCCTTCGCTAACGAACTGGGCACTTTTCTGCAGAATCCGCAAGACTTTGCCACGAACGGGCGATCGCATCTCTGTTCGTTCTGCCTGATCCCGCAGTCGAGAAAGTTCCGCTTCTGTGCTGGCAATTCGAGCATCATAAACACTCAGAAGATAATCAGGATCGCTCTGTTGGGCTTCTAAAAGTGCCAAAGCATCTTGAGCAGCCTTTGTTTCTGCCCATGCAGCCTGAGATTCTTGAGTCGCAGCAGCTAATTCGCGAGTTTTGGTGGTTTCGGTGAGTTCGGCTTGTTCTCGGGCTTGACGGGCGATCGCACCAGAAGATTCTAATTCCTGGGAACGTTGGCGATCGCGCTGTGCCTGTTCCAGAGCCGCTTGTGCCTGAGCGACTTTGGCCTCAGCTTGCTGCCATTGCGCCCGAGCCGCAGCAATGCGATTTTGCGACTGTGCCAGAGCTTCCGTTTTTGGACGTTGAGTGGACACTCCGGCTCGTTGGGCACGCCATTCTGCTAAGCGACCCAGGGCTTCTTGGACAGCAGTGGTTTGGGGCAATGGATCAATCTGTGCCACCACCGTTCCGGCTTCAACAGCATCGCCCTCTTGCAGGGTAATTCGCTCCAGATGTCCGCTGACTTCTGCGGCAACCGTAAACCGTTCCCGCACCCGTGTTTTGCCTTCTGCATCGACCGTCACCTGGAGCGTTCCCGATTCGATAGGGGCAGTGTCTACGGCGATCGGAGTGGGACGAAAGGTCCAAACGATCAACAGAAATGTAGTCACGCCTATCCCCATCCAGGTCAGAAATTTCCTAGAGATGCTTCGATGAGGTGGGGGTGTTTTGGGGGGAGCAGCGGATTGCTGACGCTCCTCCGGGAGCGGAGGGGATGGAGGTGGAGTGGGACGGGGAAGTTGTTTCATAACGCTTGAGTCGAGGGTGGTTGCCCATCCAGAGGCATGGGTTTTACACAGTGCCATCTTTACGGTACGGGTGAAATTTGAGGATCTTATGAGGATGCGATCGCTGATTATTCTCGGCTTTTGAGAACCGCAATCAAATCCAGGCGATCGCTCTGTCGCCGCACCAACCATCCTGAAAGCGTGGCCGCAATCCCAATCACCACAAAGGCAAATCCGTAGCTGGCTTTGGTGACAATCAACGGAAACCGATAAAGCTCAGTATTATACGTCAACGAAAGTAACGCAGCTAACCCGTAGCCGAGGGCAAACCCCAAAGGGATAGCAGCCAGGGTCAAGATGGCCTGTTCACCCAGCAAAATCACTGCAATTTGCGCTCGGGTAAACCCAATAATCCGCAGGGTGGCCAGTTCGCGGCTGCGCTCCGACAGGGCAATGCGAGCAGCGTTGTAAACCACACCAAAGGCAATCACACAGGCAAAAATCACCTGAATCAACGTCATGATTCCCTGGCTTCTGGCGATCGTCTCTTGAAACCGCTGGAGCATGACTTTCCGCAGGGAGATACTGGCGATCGCCGGAGTCCGTTTCATCAAGCTGTATAACTGATCGACTTGCTGTTCATCAACGGCTAAATAGGCACCCGAGATCGTCGCCCCTTCCTGCATCAACTGATTGAGCGCCTGAATATCCATATAAGCGGATATGCCCAGCAGTTCATCGACTAACCCCGCGACCGTTATAGTACGAGTTGGTCGTGATCCTTCCAGGACTTCTACCGTGAGGCGATCGCCTGCCGACACACCCAGCATCTCTCCTAACTTACGGGTGAGTAAAACACCATCTAGCGGTAGATCCACCCCATTGAGATGCTGATCTAGTAATTGATAGAGTTCGCTGAAGGGACTCAGCCCCATAATGCCAATGCGCTGCGATCGATGTCCAAATCGGAGTCTCACGGGCACCGAGCGAAAGGGTTCGGCGTATAGCACTCCGGGCAAATGTGCGACCTCATAGCGAGTGCGTCCAGGACGTGGCTCATTGAAGAGAACCGTGACATCATCCCGCTGAATGCGACCAAATTGCACATCGATCATATAATCAATCGCATCATAGCTATAGCGTCCCACAATCAACATGGCAACAGCCAACGCAATCCCGATCGTGGATAACATCGACTGGATTGGTTTCCGTTCCAAATTGCGTAGAATAATTCGTCCCACCGGAGATAACCAGCGCTGTAACCCGAACCGTTCCACCAGCGTGCGGCGAAACTGGGCAGGAGGTTCGGGACGCATAGCTTCGGCAGGCGGCAAAGAAACGGCAGCTTTGACCGAGCCAAAGGCTCCTGCGATCGCCGCACTACCACTCATCAAAATGGCGACGATCGCCATCGCCGGACTCACCTGATACCGCAACAGCGGAAATTTATAAAATTCCACGTAAAGCTGAGTTAATGCCGATCCCAACCAACTCCCTACCCCTACTCCGATCATGGCTCCGATCGCCACAATCACCAACAGCAGCTTAAGAAAATGTTCGCCAATCTGCCAGTTACCATATCCAAACGCCTTGAGAATCGCAATTTGATCTCGCTGAGTACGGATCAAACGAGACAGAACAATATGCAGCAAAAATGCCCCAATTCCCA
>JALOOP010000088.1 GCA_025454315.1 Oculatellaceae cyanobacterium Prado106 | reverse complement strand
GTCAAAACCTCATCAATCGCGGGTTTCACCAGACTATATTGAAACTGAAACCCTTGAGCCTGGGTTCGCTGCGGCACTACCTGCTGCCCTTGCAAAACCACCTGCGCCGCATCCCCCAACATCGTTTCAATGACAAAATCGGGCACGGGCAGCCAGGACGGACGGTTCATCGCATCGCCTAGCACCTGGCAAAATTCGGCCATTTTCACTGGATTGGGCGCGGTCGCATTGTAAACGCCCGACCAGTTTGGTTGGGTTAGGCTTTGCAGGATGAGATTGACCAAATCATCGCGATGAATCCAGGAAAACCATTGACGACCGCTGCCGATCGGGCCGCCCGCGAAGAGGCGGAAGGGGGTGAGCATTTTGGCGATCGCACCTCCCATGCCCAGCACAATGCCCGTTCGCAAGATCACCAGCCGCGTCCCTGTGGCGGTCACCTTCTGGGCTTCGGCTTCCCAGGCTTGACAGACCTGCGCCAAAAAATCGCTGCCCGAAGCTGAATTTTCGTCAAACTTAGCCGTTTCGCTCATGCCGTAGTAGCCAATGGCTGAGGCATTGACCAGGACTGCGGGCTTTTCGGCGGCTTGGGCGATCGCCTCTACAACTTTCTGAGTGCCCATCACCCGGCTATCCAGGATCTCTTGCTTGCGCTCGGGTGTCCAGCGGACTTCAGCGATCGCCGCCCCCGCCAAATTCACCACCCCATCACAGCCCGAAATCGTCCTTTGCCAGTCCCCGGACTCCAGCGGCTGATAGGCCAGAATGGTGACTTTTGGGAAAGCGCTCTTGGGAAAAACGCGCGCTGCTCGTGCCGCATCTCGGGATAGCACTAAAGTCTCGTGGCCTTCTGCTTGAAGCCGTTCCACTAGACGGCTGCCAACGAATCCGGTTGCCCCGGTAACGGCAATTTTCATAGCTTAAATTCCTACCTGATTCCCTAACTGGCTGATATTTCTAGAACAGGCTTACGTTTTTGCGCCTGGTTCTCCATACATCATCCCATTGGCTTCGGCATAGCGGTTCATAAATCGCAAAAATCTCTCCCAATGATCCGCCCGGTCAATTTCGAGCTTGCATTCCATCCGCTGCAACTCATCCCCCTCCGGCCCACCAAACACAAACTGCACCGACGCAGGCTCAATCTGAATTTGCCCTTCCGAGTCCGTCAGCCGCATCGCTCCCACAAAGCGATTGGTATAGCTTCTAAATCGCTCAATGGACTTGAAGGTGTTGAAGGTCATCAAGACGCTTCTGACACCCGTTGCCCGATTTTGCCGCAGGCTGACATCGCTCAAGTCTTCAGAAATGCCTTCAAAAAATTCAATCGAAGGGGGAATGTTGGCCATTGCTGATTTTTAAGGGGTTGATTTAAGGGATCATTTCAGTATAGCGATCGCCATTTCTCTCCAAACCCAGATTAAGCCCAATGTCCAAATCTCTGCTTCAATCTCCATCCACCGCAGGGAGATTTGACGGAGATCCGCTGTAGATTGAAAGAAGTAGGGTGGCCTTGGCTGACCTCATCGTTCACGCCATCCCGTTTGGAAAGCTTGACCCGGATGCTGTCTGGAAGCAGCTCACAAAACGCTCCTGGATTCATTGGCGATCGCCCCCTCACCCCGTCCTCCCCTCTCCCATTCCCCTCTTTTGTTTTGGCAGACTTCTTTTCCGCTTATTTAGGTGCCCCCGGTCTAGGGTTACAGGTTGCCCTAGTGGCCATCTGGCTGGCCATTGTGGTGGCAGTTGCCGAATCTCTGCGCCGCTTTGCCGGGGCACAGCCCGAACTGGTGCGAAAGGTCGTACATATGGGCACCGGGAACGTGATTTTAATCGCCTGGTTGCTCCAGGTTCCCGCCTGGGTCGGCATTGGCTGCTCCATTTTGTTTAGCGGTGTCACCCTATTGTCCTACCGCTTCGCCATCCTGCCCGACATTAATAATATTGGCCGCAAAAGCCTGGGCACCTTTTTCTATGCCGTCAGCATTGGCGTATTGATCGCCCTGTTTTGGCAAAATCATCCTTATTATGCAGCACTGGGCATTTTGGTGATGACCTGGGGCGATGGCTTAGCCGCCTTAATTGGACAACGCTGGGGCAAGCATCCCTATGAGCTTTGGGGTATGAAAAAAAGCTGGGAAGGGTCACTGACGATGGGACTGGTTAGCTATATCGTCAGCATGATGATCCTGCTGGCCGTAATGGGCAATAGCTGGGCAATCTGGGGGGTGGCTTTGGCGATCGCACTCACCGCCGTCCTCCTGGAAGCCTTCTCCAAATGGGGCTTGGACAATTTGACGGTGCCGCTGGGAAGTGCGACGATCGCCTTTCTCCTCCACCCTTTAACCCAGAGCCTGTCCTAGGGTAGATCTGTGTCACAGGCTAGAAACTAATCCTGGAGAAGCTCCGTCAACTTTCTATGCTGGAGAAGGTTGAAATCATTATTTTTGGGAGAAGACGGGATGAAAGTTCTAAAGCACAAACTATTACGAATCAATCACTGGCTGATGTCTGTGGGGGCGATCGTCGTCTTCTTAGGAAGCTGGACTCCTGGGGCGATCGCCGCTGAACGAGTCATTTTGAAATACCGCATTTTCCAAAACTCCGTTGCCGTCTCTGACCTGACCACCCTGGCTGAAACCGGGGAAGTCTCCGACGAACTGAAGCCCTATTTTCGCCTCTCTCGCCAGGAACCCGAGAAAGTCCGTGAAATTCTCAACCAAACCGTGGACGTGGATGTGGTCACACTCGATCGCGTTCTCAACAGCTTTGCCGGAGATTTCATCCTGGAACGACTGAATCAATACATCTACACCGAATCGCGCGAGGCAGATACCCAGGCCATGCGGGCGGCTTTGGTACTTTCGGCCAGCAAGGATAACAAGGTCAGCCTGCTTGAAGTGACGCAGAATTATCCGACACAGGATGTCTATATTGATGGCGATCGCCTAGAAGAAGCCTACGACCAACTCACCCTACTCCGGGGCAGCGTCGAGAATCTGTTGGAAAGATTGCCCAACTTCTTAGGAGGCTAAAAGTGCAGCTCAATTCCTATGGTTGATATCCAATTTCAAGCGGGTCGTTTAACTCCTGAAGAACAAGCGGTGGTTGATGCTGGCTTTGATCGTCATTGTCATGCGCGTTCTGCGCCTGCTTTTGATAAAGTATCGTTCACCTGGTCGATCCGCGATGGGCAAGCCTTAATCGGAGTGCTGACTGCCGACCTGCTATGGGATTGGCTGTATGTTGATGAGCTTTGGGTGGATGAGCGCTATCGGGGGCAGGGATGGGGCAAAACCCTGATGGAACGGGCGGAAGACTACGCCGTTTCACAACAGCTTGTGGGACTTTGGCTATGGACACAAAGCTGGCAGGCGGCTGATTTTTATCAACGATTGGGGTACCAAGAATTCGCGCGGTTTGAAGATTTTCCACGAGGACACTCCCGGATTGGCTTTCGGAAGCATTTCATCGGTGGTGTCAGATAGTCCCTGCATTCACCAAGGTTGAACTATATTTGACCGAATCACCCAAACTGCCCCAGATTCATTCATCAGCAAATAGAAAAAGACTCCTGTTCAAGTTGGGACTGAACGGAGTCTTTTCCCTATTAATACTTCGCTAATTGCTAGATTCTGCTAATCCAGAAGCCGTCAGCCGGGTATCCACCACTTTGAATAGAATGGAGTAGGCAGAAAGTCGATCGCATTTGGAACCGCGATCGCCCTCCCATAAAACCAGCCAAAGTCTAATAAGCCAAAGTCTCCAGCGTTTCACGCAGATAGCCGCTGACCAATTGATCCAGATTCATACTTTGGATTTGAGTGTTGACCGCAGCCTGTTCTAAGCACCAGCGCTTAAAGCCAGAACTCGTTGCGATCGCCTGTTTCAAGCTGTCCCAGGTCATTTCCTCGGAAAACTGACTTGGGCGATTGGGTGTAAAAGTCATAGATACCTCAGAAGAAGACTCATTCAGCAAACAGGGTCAACAAACCGATCGAAAAAAACAATTGAAAGCAATAGATTGAGACAAGCCATTCGCCCACCAGTAGTCTGCTTACCAACTTTGGGGCACTGGCATCGAGCAACATTAACCGTAAGCCCTTGCCTTTTTCTCAGCATAGCTTACTTCTTTAGAGTGGAATTGTGTTGCTTTACACTGTCTCACCTCGCTTCTCCCAAAACCGCCTTAGAATGGGCTGCGATCGGCCATTTCCCTCAAGTTCAATCTTTTTGATAAAAAACATAAAAGAATATCTCATTTCACCGCCGACCCATTATCATCTGACGAGGGTGTAAACATGGCAAAAACTGCCGCCGACATTGACCTGGCCGAATTCATCGACCATTCTTTCCTCAACCCATCCGCCACCCCAGAGCAGATTACCCAATGTTGTGAAGAAGCCGATCGCTTTGGTTTTCCCACAGTTTGCATTTTTCCCACTTTCGTGGTTCAAGCCACCGAAATTCTCCACAACAAACATCCCCAAATCTGCACCGTCATCGGCTTCCCCACTGGCGCACATACCACCGCCACCAAACTCTTTGAATCCCAAGAAGCCATAGAGCATGGCGCAACCGAACTCGATGTCGTCATTAACCTGGGCTGGGTCAAGTCTGGCAATACCGAATCTTTATACAAAGAGATGGCCGAAATTTGTCAAGAAACCGGAAAAACCATCAAGGCCATTTTAGAAACCTCGGTGCTAACGGATGCAGAGAAAAAAATGGCCGCTGAAGTCTGTATGGATGCAGGGGTTGCCTTCCTCAAGACCAGCACCGGATGGTTTGGCGGTGCCACAGTTGCCGATGTTCAACTTCTCAAAGAAATCACAAAAGACACCATTGGCATCAAAGCCTCCGGTGGAATTCGCACTCCCGACCAGGCGATCGCTCTCATTTTGGCCGGAGCAACTCGCTTAGGCACCTCCTACGGCCCCGCATTAGTCCAACAACGCGGTACGCTGGAAGAAGGAATGCAATGAACCAAATTTCTACCTAAAGTATGAGTGGGACTTACAAAGCGATTGGCATCAACCTCAAAACAACTCCTTTTGGGGAGTCCGATCGCCTACTCACCATCCTTACCGAAGATCTAGGGCTGATCCGCGCCGTTGCGCCTGGTTCGCGCAAGCACAAATCCAGCCTGGGCGGACGCAGTGGCCTCTTTGTGGTCAACCAACTGCTGATTGCCAAAGGCCGCAGCCTCGACAAAGTGATCCAGGCCGAAAGCCTAGAGTCCTACCCCGGCCTCAGCCTCGACCTAAGCAAACTCACCGCCAGTCAATACCTGGCCGAACTCGCCCTCAACCAGGCTCTCAGCGACCAACCCCAGACCGAACTGTTCCACCTGCTAAGGGAGCATCTCAGTCGGCTCGAAACCCTCCCGGTGGAGGCCACGCTGCCCTGTCTCACCCATGCTACCTTTCACCTGCTAGTACTTGCTGGCGTTGCACCTCAAGTCCAGTCCTGCTGCATCACCCAGACCAGCGTTACCCCCAATTTTGACGATCCCGACTGGCAAATTGGATTCAGCGTCGTCTCCGGCGGCATCGTCCATCCTTCCGCCTTAGAGCATCCCACCCCCGCCCGTCCCATCCTCAAAACCGCCGAACGATCCTCAACCCGCTACCGGGTTAGCCCCTCCCCCCGCACCTCGTCTCCCGCTTCCAAAAACTCAGACCCATTGACCCACCTGAGTGCCATGGAACTCGCACTCTTGCAGCAACTCTCCACCCCCAACTTTATCCAAGATCTCCTCGAAACAGACCGCCGCCTGCTCCACAATCATCATCGCCCCCTCTGGCTCTCGCTCGAACGCGCCCTCCGACGTTACGCTGAATATCATCTCGATCAGCCCATTCGCTCTGCAACCCTAATTGATACCTGCTTTGCTCCCCTTCCTGCCCCTTCGCTTGCCCGTGAACTATGATGCGATCGTTTGAACCCAACCCTCAGGTGCAACAGCCAGAGATGCGGCTACCGCCCTATCTCCACTCCGCCCACGGGCAAGAAAAATCCAATCTATCGATCTCAAGACTCGCTTCCCAATCGACTGAGGAATGGATTGGCCAAAACGGCCTCGGAGAAAGCGATTTCACGGTCGAAGAAGAACTCCGCTCCGACTCCACTGAGGATGAGGTCGCAGCCCCTTCTCCCAAGGCTAACCCTGAACCTCTTAGTTCTGACGGCAACGGTTCTCAGCCTGCTGAACCTGCCATGATTCCTTTATTGGATGTGGATTTGGGCGATCGCACCCCCACCCCTCCCTTCAACGGCAACGGCAACGGCAGTAGCAACGGTAGTACTGGCAACGGCAACGGCAAAACCCCTGCCCCAACGCCTCCACTCACCTCCGATTCAGTTCCCTCCGATCCCAACTCGGATCACGAACCTGGATTCCTCCCCGTTCTCAAGAACCACAACTTCCTCACCCTCTGGATTGGGCAAGTCTTTTCCCAACTGGCGGACAAAGTTTATCTAGTCCTGATGATTGCGCTGATTGCCAGTCGCTTCCAGGATGCCGACCAACCCATCAGCGGCTGGGTGTCCTCCTTGATGATTGCGTTTACCATCCCCGCAGTCCTCTTTGGCTCCGTTGCAGGTGTCTTTGTCGATCACTGGCGCAAGCGGGCCGTCCTGGTTTCCTCAAACTTGCTTAGAGGCGGACTCGTCCTCAGCCTGCCGCTCCTACTCTGGATCACCCAAGGCTGGAGTCCCTTGAACGGATTCCCCATCGGCTTTGGGGTTCTCCTCGGCATCACCTTCCTCGTCTCCACCCTGACCCAATTCTTTGCCCCCGCCGAACAAGCCGTCATCCCCCTGATTGTCGAGCGCCGTCATCTGCTCTCAGCCAATTCCCTCTACACCATGACGATGATGGCCTCGGTGATTGTAGGCTTTGCCCTGGGCGAACCGCTGCTAGCCTTGGCCGACCAACTGCTTTCCCCCCTCTCGACGGCGTTCAATCTTTCGCATGATGTGGGCAAGGAGTTCCTGGTGGGCGGCAGTTATGCGATCGCAGGCATCCTCCTAGCCCGCATCAAAACCAAAGAAGACTCGATCATCTCCGACGAAAACCTCCCCGATGTCTGGCAAAACATCCGCGAAGGACTCCGCTATCTCAAACATCAAGGCAAGGTGCGCGCCGCCCTCATCCATCTCGTCATTCTCTTCTCCATCTTTGCGGCTCTGGCCGTCTTGGCTGTCCGTCTCGCCGAAGTCATGCCCGAAATCAAATCCTCCCAGTTCGGCTTCCTGCTCGCTGCGGGAGGGGTTGGGATGGCCATTGGTGCGGTTCTGGTGGGGCAATTTGGGCAGCGCTTCTCTCGGGCACAGCTTAGCCTCTATGGTTCGCTCGGCATGGGGATCTCCCTGGCCGCAGTCTCCTGCTTCACCCATTCCCTGTTCCCGACTCTTCCCCTACTCGTGTTTGTCGGGGCATTTGCGGCGATCGCTGGTGTCCCCATGCAAACTGCGATCCAAGAAGAAACCCCCGAAGAAATGCGCGGCAAAGTCTTTGGCCTGCAAAACAACGCTATCAATATCGCCCTCAGTCTCCCCCTGGCGCTTGCTGGCATGGCTGAAACCTGGCTAGGGCTGCAAGCGGTCTTTTTGGGATTGGCGGGGTTGGCAATCGCAGGCGGCCTGCTCACCTGGACGATCTCCCACCCCCCAAAAACTTAAATCGGACTAAACATGAAGTAAGGTATCATAAGTGTCTAGAATTCTTAAGACTAGATTTATACTTCATCAGCTTACAGCGATTACTTGAATGCATATTGCTTGGCTCGGTAAAAAAACTCCTTTCTGTGGCAACGTTACCTACGGTCGGGAAGTCACGAATGCCCTTCTCGATAGAGGCCACCAAGTTAGCTTCATCCACTTTGCCCAAGAAGAAGACACCCTTGCCGAGAACCGCGCAGAATGTCAGGAAGTCCCCATTCCCTTCCTCTACAAATCGCAAATTTATACCATTCCCTCCTTCAAGTCGAGTAAAGTTCTCACCAAAGCCCTCCAAGAACTAAAACCCGATCTCGTCCACGCTTCCCTCACCCTTTCCCCCCTCGACTTCCTCCTCCCCGAAATCTGCGAAGAACTGGGGCTACCCCTCGTTGCCACCTTCCACCCCCCCTTCGATCGCAAACGACGCAACCTCACATCAGGCACCCAACACCTGATGTACCAACTCTACGCGCCCTTCCTGGCCAACTACAGCCAGGTCATCGTCTTCTCCAAAATCCAGCGCGATCTCCTCATTCGCCTTGGCGTTCCCCAATCCCGAGTCGCCATCATCCCCAACGGCGTTGACGCCGAAAAATACTCCCCCGGCTTCTCCAAACTCAAATCACAAATCAATGCACAGCGCGTCTTCGTCTACCAGGGCCGAATCGCCATTGAAAAAAACGTCGAATCTCTCCTGAGAGCCTGGAAACAAGCCGAGATGGGCAAGGACAGCAAGCTTGTGATTGTGGGCAATGGTGCGATCGCCCCTGCCCTGATGAACACCTACGGGGCTGACCTGGGCATCGTCTGGATGGGCTTTGTCGCCGACGAACAGCAGCGCATCCAAATCCTCAGAGGTGCAGATGTCTTTATCCTGCCATCCCTGGTCGAAGGGCTCTCCCTCTCCCTCCTAGAAGCCATGTCCTGTGGGGTTGCCTGCCTTGCAACCGACGCAGGCGCAGATGGCGAAGTCCTGGAAGAAGGCGCTGGCATTGTCCTCAGTACCCAGCGGGTTTCCACCCAGCTTCAGACGCTTCTACCCATGTTTCAGGATCATCCCGAACTCACCACACTCCTGGGACGCAAAGCGCGTCAGCGAGTTCTCGATCGCTACACCCTTACGCAAAACATCACACAACTCGAAGACCTCTATCGACAGGTGCTAAAACAACAGCATGTTTATTCCAGCACTTCCGTCTAAAGTTGGTTTTTTCTCACAGATTCCTGTGTCATTCTAATCAATAGTCTTTCGATGAAGGTCGGACTGCGATCGCCACCCCACTGGCAAACCCAGCGTCTAACCTTTATGACCCAAGACGAAAAGAATGCTTCCATATCAGACAAGCGCAATGCCAGAAATGATTTCATCTAATCGTTTCTAGATTAGCCAAAGGTCTAGAATTAGGGGAGCCTTCAGGTAGGGGCGATCGCCAGTTAGATGGCAAAGATTTCCCTGATTAGATAGATCTAACCTAGTTTGAACGTCTTCTAGATCACTTATTACCCCAGTCACCGATCGCCCACCGATCGCCACTCCCGACCTCAATGTACATCCAATTGTAAACAACTGTAACGATATTGCTGTCATAATGCTTTTACGTCTTGACAGCTCAGTGAATCCAAGATTATCCTGTCATGCATACCCGGGTATCAACTATGTAATCGTTTTATGCAAGACAAGCACAAGGTCACCCTTTACCTCCCACCTGAACTTCACCGCCAGCTTAAGATTAAAGCGGCTGTCGATTTTGAACCCATGTCTGCCATTGCCGAACGCGCAATTGTTTTCTATCTCACCCACTCCAGTATCGTGGACGAAGTAGAGCAGTCTCATGGAAGCGTTCATCAAATTTATAGCTGCCCCGAATGTGCAAGTTCGCTTGTGGTGAGAGAAGGGGATCTGGTTCACCTTCAAGAACAACAAAATATTTTGATTGAAGAGAGTTCTCCGGTCGGTCAAGGTTCTCCAACCGCCTCCGATCAACCCGGCGAAGGCGAGTTGGTTCCTTGCTAGAAGGGAGCACTCCTGTTCAAGATTTCTACTTAAGTTAGCCAAGTTGTTAATTTAAGTCATCCACGATTCCAGACTTCGGTAACGCTTTCAACAGAATGAAGGGGTTGTAGCAGTTTAGAGTCGAGTTGGTTACGTCTGCACCGTCTCTTAGGTTAGGTTAATGGTCATGAAAGAAGAGCTTAGTATCTTAGTTCAGGCTCAATATCCTCTGATATATCTCGTCACTTCTGAAGAAGAGCGGGCTGAGCAGACGATTGAAGCACTCGCCCAAACCAAGCCCCCACGTCGGGTCTTCATTTGGACGGTCACCCATGGCATCGTCGAGTATGGTCAACCTCGCAATGTCACCCAGCACAACACGGTTTCCCCTGAAGCTGCCATTGAATGGGCGATCCGCCAACGTGAACCCAGTATCTTTGTCTTCAAGGATCTACATCCGTTCATTGACTCTCCAGCCGTAACTCGCTGGTTGAGAGACGCGATCGCCAGTTTCAAAGAAACCCAGAGAACCATCGTTCTCATGTCCCCGGTTCAGAACGTCCCCATCGAGCTTGAAAAAGAAGTGGTTGTTCTCGACTATCCGCTTCCTGACATGTCCGAGTTGAACGTCGTTCTCTCTCAACAGCTTGAACTCAGTCGAGTCCGCCGGACAGTCACCACTGAAGCCCGTGAAAAACTTCTAAAAGCTGCTCTGGGTCTAACCCGTGACGAAGCTGAAAAAGTCTATCGCAAAGCTCAAGTCACTTCTGGTCGCCTGACCGAAGCTGAAGTAGACATTGTTCTTTCTGAGAAGAAGCAGCTGATCCGTCGCAACGGCATTCTCGAATACATCGAAGAAGACGAAACCCTGGATGCAGTCGGTGGTCTAGAAGAACTCAAGCACTGGCTCAGACAGCGCTCCAATGCTTTCACCGAACGTGCCCGAGAGTATGGTCTACCCCAGCCTAAAGGGATGATGATTCTAGGGGTTCCCGGCTGTGGCAAATCCCTAATTGCCAAAACCACCTCCCGCCTCTGGGGTCTGCCCCTGCTTCGCCTAGATATGGGTCGGGTCTACGATGGTTCCATGGTAGGCCGCTCCGAAGCTAACCTTCGCAACGCCCTCAAGACGGCTGAATCCATCTCCCCCGCGATCCTGTTTATCGACGAAATTGACAAAGCATTTGCAGGTAGCTCGGGTTCCGCCGACTCTGATGGTGGTACTTCCAGCCGTATCTTCGGCTCCTTCCTCACCTGGATGCAAGAAAAGACTTCCCCTGTCTTTGTGATGGCCACCGCCAACCGCGTTGAGCGACTCCCCGGCGAATTCCTTAGAAAAGGCCGCTTTGACGAAATCTTCTTCGTCGATCTGCCCAATGCTGAGGAACGCAAAGACATCTTCAGAATTCATCTTTCCAAACGGCGCACCGACATTACTCGCTTCGATCTCGACCAACTGGTTCTGGTCTGTGATGGCTTCTCTGGAGCCGAGATTGAGCAAGCCTTGGTTGCTGCCATGTATGAGGCGTTTGCTCAAGATCGCGAGTTCACCCAGCTCGACATCATTGCTGCGATTCGAGCAACCCTACCGCTTTCCAAAACGATGCAGGAGCAGGTCACTGCCCTTCGAGATTGGGCAAGGCAGCGCGCGCGCCCTGCTGCATCCTCTGTCGCCGAATACCAGCGACTAGAGTTCTAACAGGCTTTCCCTCTCGCTCCCAACGGGAGGAAAGGCTAGCCAACGGCTAGCAGTTTGATGGTAACAACCAACCGTATTCGTCGGCGTTCCACCCGCTAGGCAGTGCGGTGCTATTTATAACCTGAACACTTTGTCGTTTCTCTCAATTCTCTACTGGAGGAAATCCAAGATGTCTCACTTTAGCACTCTGCGTACCAAGATCACCGATGCTGAAATCCTGAAAGCTTCTCTCCGGGATCTGGGTATCTCTGTGAAGACCGAAGCTGACGTGCGTGGCTACAACGGCCAACGGGTTCGTTCTGATATCGTGGCTGTTCTGGAAGGCGAATATGATCTCGGTTGGTCCCGCAATGCTGACGGATCTTTTGATCTGATCGCTGACCTTTGGGGTGTTGCTAAGAAGCACAACCAAACCGAACTGATCAACTCGATCAACCAGAAGTATGCTGTGAACAAGACCCTGGCTGAAGTCAAGCGCCCTGGTCTGCAAAACGCCAACGTTAGACTCGTTCTGTAGAACCTAGTCTTTCTCAGCGTTCCCAAATCGATGGGCTGGCTCAGAGCTGGCCCATTTTTTAATGTCCAAAAGAAAAGGGTTGGCCTGTCTAAAGGACAGGCCAACCCTTTTCTCTTATAAATAACGTTGAGTTAAGCGACGAGTTCAGGCACCCGTCCCAGCCCTTCTAAGGTCGATCGCATCTCTGCAATGGCCTGCAACTGGTAGTTCCCGGCTTCCTGGAACTGGGTCATGACGCTAGCGATCGCCTCTGCCTTATGCCGCAAGTCCACCAGTCCATCCTGCATCGGTTGCAGCATTTCTTGATACGCCTGAACCTTGCCCCATTGTTCTGATGCGGATGCAGTCTGCGATCGCACCCCCTCCTCAGTCGCCTGAACCGCTTGACGGCTTGCCTCCAGGCCATTTTGCCGTTCTTCTACCAGCTTTTGCATCTGCTCAACAGCAGTTTGCAACTCTTGAATCTGACCTTCCAGGTCTTGCATTTCCTGGGTTTGTTGATGCTTGATCTGCTCCACTTCAGCCAGAATCGGCGTCAGGTCGATCGCCTCTCCAGTGCTGCCCTCGATTGGAATGCCTTGGCGTTTGGCCAACACCGTTTGATGTTGTTTCAAAACCGCCTGCCGCTCCAAGAGATTGCGGCGCTGGCCGACTAGAGTTTGGTTCAGCATCTGGTAGCGGTCTTGTTCTTCGGCCAACTCGGCTTCCAGTTGGAGGCGATCGTACTCACTTGCCTGCCCCATCTGTTGGCTGAGGCCGTCGATCGCTTCTTGTTGCAGCGTCAACTCCTCTTCCTGACTATGGACAAAGCGAGACAGCTTCTCCAGGTCTTTTTCCAGATCTTTGACAATATTTAGGAGTTCTTCTAGGGGCATGTTTTCCAGCGCCGCATTTTCACTGGGATCAGGAACGCCTGCCAGTTGAGCAATCTTGAGATGGAGCGCTTCAGATTCTTGGACTCGTTGCGCTAGAGCGGTGAGACAATCCTGCTTGAGGCGGATAGCTTCCTGCTTGGATTGCAGTTCGATCCGGGCTTCATCTAAAGAAGATTGAGCCTGGGTGAATGCTTGCCAAGCTTCTTGGAGCGCGTGTTTTTGGCGATCGGCCTCACCCTGGAACTGTTCCGTGGTGTTTTTATGCTGCTCCAGGTTTTGCCAATAGGCATCGAGTTGGCTCTGCTGTTGACTAATGCTGGCAAAAGACAGGTTGAGTTGGTCTTGAATCGCCTCAATCGGCGTGACGGTTTCAGAAATGCGGCTGAGCAATTCTTGCAGGTATTGAGCCTGTCCTTCATCCAAGCCCACGCTTTGATGATGTTGTTCCTGCTGTTCCTGAAAGCGGTTCATCTCACCCTGGAGATGCGCCCAAGCTCCTTCTAGTTCCTGGGATTTGCGGTCATACTCTTCTCGCAGTTGGGCAATTTCCTGCTGAGCCGCTTCTAACTCCTGCTGTTGAGGTTCCAGGAGTTGGAATTTTTCCTCCATCTGCTGGAGTTCTTCCAGTCGGGCTTCCATTTCCATTTCCCGACGGTTGAGTTCCTGGCTTTGATAGGTCAGGGACTCCTTCCACTGCTCAATTTCTTCGCCTTGCGTTTTAGACTTCTCCTGCAGGCGAGAAAAGTTCTGCAAGATGCTAACCAGTTGCCGACCCGCATCGCTATGCCGTTGCACCTGCTTGCTGGAGGACAGTTCCACCATGACCAGCGCGCCAGCAGCATAAGCTACATCATCAGGTGCCGCAACAATCTCTTCACCCGAGACAGCACTCCACTGTTGCTCAGATCGCTGACAAGCCAGGAGCTTGAACTCGGCTTTGCCACTGCCAATGACCCGATTTTTTCTCAGTACTTCCGCTAAATACAGCACGCTGACAATCCCTCTTCCGTGTCTAGGCTTGGTTCACGAGAATGTTCATGAACGTAGGTCTAGAGTTCCCTAGATTTCTGGCAGCACAACAGATGGCAGTTACAGATTTAGACGCGATGTTGCGGTTTTAAGCTCATCAAGTTTAAGTTTTGTGGCAGCTTTCTTCAAGGCGGATTTCTTCAAATACTCAATTTGGCATGGGGCGATCGCTTCCATACTCCTTCTCATTGCTAACGAGAGGATTGAAAAGGCGAAATTCCCAGCAAATAAGCGAATTAGATAGCTATGTAAGGATGGCTCATCCACCGGGCACAATAGGACGGGCACTACCTTAGAAATTCAAATAGAGTATTTTGTTATTTTTCCGATATCTATTGTTCTCGTTTCGTTCTTAATCGCAGAAAATGTGGCCGATTTCGTCAAACTGTCCCTGCAAAATTGAAGTGACCTTGTTATGCAAAGTCGCTATCAGATTTGCAAAATCAAACCCCACATATGGGTGAAGAGGGCTGACCTGCAAGGGCTTCAGTTACCGATGTATCCGGTCTTGTGGAGATGAGAAAAGGCAGTATGATGGCTGAATAGAATGGTTCAATGAGCCTGGAACCATGGAATTTGTGGCAATCTGAAGCGCAGTCTGAAGCAGTGCAGTATGTTTCGTAGCATCCTGATTCAAGCTGTAACTAGGCCAAAGATCAGCGAGTTTACTCCAGTCCAGCGTCCCGGTTGATCACAGCTTCATCGCAATGCCCGTTCCTTAAGAACGCATGACACTCAGGGTAGGGCATCGCAGTAGGTCAACTCAGTTCAGTGCACTGTGATTGATCCATCCGTTCCCGTCATTATTGAAAGAATTGCCAGAAGAACTGCTAGAAGAATTGCCAGAAGACATTGTTAGAAGAGTATTGGGGCTGCATGCAGGGAAAGTTGAGTGAAATAGACATTCGCAGTATCCTACAGCTGATTGAATTGGGTCAGCGGACAGGCGGCCTATTCGTGGAAACCTATGGCACTCCCAACCATAGCCCTACATCAATTCGCACGGTGTCGCCTACCAGCAGTCAATCCTGGTTTGTTTTCTTCCTAAATGGCCAAATTATCTATGCCGGTGATAGCAGCAGTAATCTCAATCGCCTCAGAGATTATCTTCAGCGCTACAAAATTAATCAAGTGCTAGACCAGACGAGTGTGCCAGCGATCGCCACCATGAACGCCCCCGAATACGGCTACCTCTGGGCACTCCTCGAAAATCACATCCTCACTCCCGCTCAAGGTCGCAGCATCATCCAAAGCATGGTGCATGAAACCCTGTTTGATCTGCTCAGCCTCCACCAGGGTTCCTTTATCTTTGAACTGGGTCATGCCCTCTCCCCCCAACTCACCACCCTGGAGATTAGCTCTCTGGTGGCCAAAATTATGAAGCAGGTGCAGGAATGGAAGCAATTTCATCCCCATATTCAATCGCCTAATCAATGCCCAACGATCGCCGATGCCACCCAACTTCGGAAGACTTTAACCCATAGTGCGATCGCCACCCTCGAACGCTGGGTAGACGGCAAAACCTCCCTGCGCCAAATCGCCCGTTATCTCAACCGCGACATCTCAACCGTTGCCCGTGCCATTTACCCGTACATTCAACAGGGTCTGGTGCAAATGCACTTCCTCAACGGAGAAGAATCCGCGCTCCAATCTCAGGAATTCCAACTGCCCCAGAACCATAAAGTGGCGCGAGTGGTCTGCATTGATGACGGAGCCACGATCCGCAAAGCCGTAGAAGCCATCCTCAAGCATCACGGCTATGAAGTCTCATCGATTGGCAATCCCCTCAAGGCGCTGAGTCTGGTTTTTCATCTCAAGCCTGACCTGATTCTCTGCGACATTGCCATGCCAGAACTCGACGGCTACGAGATTTGCGCTATGCTCCGCAAGTCCACCGTCTTCCGGGAGGTGCCCATCATTATGTTGACGGGCAAGGATGGGTTTATCGATCGCGTCAAAGCCCGCATGGTAGGCGCAACGGATTATCTGACCAAGCCCTTTGGCGAAAATGAGCTCCTGATGTTGGTCGAAAAATACGTGGGCATAGGACAACCCGAACGCCCTCCAGCCGAAGATTTGTTGGCAGAGGCGATCGAAAACGATTTGAAATTCAGCATGACCGATTCCCCCAAAAAGCCTTCGCCTCGCCTCATCTAAACGCCAGGAAACCGTTCTGGAGAGGAAATTAAGATGTGTGTAAACCTTTTGCGGGTGGGTAGACTCTCGGTTTAAGGCCAAAGTGAGAGTCATCAGGAAGATGCTATTCTTCAGAAATGCCGTTCAAGCATTCTCTTGTTTAGATCAGCGATCCCCAAGCGTGACAGAGTTGGAATGTCTGAATGAGGGGCAATGGAGTTGCGTCGTCCCTCCCTCCCATTCCCAAAACCGCCATGTCAGCAGAATTAGGATGAGCCTGATAAGATCCTGATGATTTAGGTAAATCCTAAAGTATAAAAAGGATGGGATTTGTACTTGTGAGGAGGCTGTAAGCAGGGTTTCCTCAAAATTCATCAGGCTCCTTCATTCCCGTTAACATCTACGTCGGCAGGTAGCAAGTTATGACGACCGTTCTAGTGGTAGAAGACAGTGTGACCCAGCGGGAAATGATTACCGATCTGCTGAAGGGCAGTGGACTGACGGTGGCGATCGCCGGAGATGGCGTCGAAGCTTTAGAAAAAATCCAGGGCAGTCGCCCCGACCTGGTGGTACTGGATATTGTCATGCCCCGCATGAACGGCTATGAAGTCTGCCGCCGCCTCAAGGCTGACCCCAGCACTCAAAACGTGCCCGTGGTGATGTGTTCTTCTAAAGGAGAAGAATTCGATCGCTATTGGGGCATGAAACAAGGAGCCGATGCCTATATCGCCAAGCCCTTCCAACCCACTGAACTGGTCGGAACCGTCAAACAACTGCTGCGAGGTTAGGGCTGTAAGCAGACGGAACCATGACAGTGTGATATGGATGAATGTATCGGTTAACGTCACCGCTCCAACCTGCAACATGATCTTTTTGATCTTGGTAGACTAAATCACAGTTATTTAAACAGAAACAGCGGGAGAAATAGAACACAAAGATTGATTAAGCGCAAGTCGCCAATCGTTAAATGATATGAAATCCTCTTCCTCGGGTAGGTTAAGGGGGACGGTATCTAGCTAATTCCCATGTTGTCGGTAGGTCAAGGTTCATGGTAGGTAATCCGGACTTTTTAACAGGTAGAGGGTACGATCAGGCTCCCGAATTTCAGGAGCTTGAGAGTCCTGAAGGTGAACTTCATCTGAGGTTCTATGTCACCTCGGGCGAAGAATTCGCCTTGCCTGCCACTGGGATTCGCGAGGTCATTTCCTCGCCCCCCGATCGGATCACCCCCATTCCTAATGTTTCGCCGCTGCTTTTGGGTACGCTGAACGTGCGTGGACGAGTCATTTGGGTTGCTGATCTAGGTCAGTTTCTCGGTGATTCAACACCCCTCAGCACCGATCGCCCCGAAATCTCAGTCATTGCTATTGAAGATCAAGACGCAATGTTGGGATTGGCCGTCGATCGCATCGTTGGCATGGATTGGCTCGATATTGAAGAAGTCCAAATTTCAGCAAACGTTCCAGAACTGATGGCACCATTTCTCCGAGGGGAATGGTTGATGGGGCAAGCATGAACGTAGCACAGTTTGAGATTTGCATGGGCAGGAGATAGTGAAATGGGATCAGGTACTGGATACGCGCAGGAATATCAACAGGCTGAACGAGCCTATATGTTGGGCAGCTACGATGAGGCGGCCTCGATTATCGATCGCTTAGCCGCAAGTCACCCCAGCGACCCCAACATTTGCCTACTGCGCGGTCACATCTACTGCTATGGGCTACAGCGCTACGATGTCGCTCGTGAACAATATCAGTCCGTCTTAGAACTGACCAACGACTCCGAGTATGTCAACTATGCCAACAACGGCTTAGCCTACGCTAGCCAATACCAGGACGGTGCCGCTGAGGCCACCGGAACCGGCTTTGGCTCCAGCGATGCCTTCTCCGATATCGATGGCGACTTCATTAGCACCTTTGACGCTTCCGACTCAGCAGACAACCTCACCGCCGCTCAGCACTCCACTCCCAGCAGCGGCACCTTAGAAGACTTTGACTTTGCCGATCTCAGCATCGACAGCACCGAAAGCTCGGCCAGTTGGCAAGCCTCCATGCCTGACCCCCTCGCCGATTTTCAGGAGCCTTCTGCCCTAGACGACGATAACCCCTTTGCTGTTTCCACCTCCAGTCGCAACGGCGGCTCAGCCTTGGAAGATGCCGACGAACCCTTCACCCTGGGGCAGCCTTCTGAGGCCGATCCCTTCATGCCCCCCACCCTGCTGAATCCTACGGAAACCTATGCCGGATTCCACCATGATTCAGCTCTAGACGAGTTTGAGAATGTTTCGGTCACGTCCTTAGATGGCTTTGGCGATGCTTCCGCAGGCGAGGATGCGACTCTTTTCATGGGTTTAGATGACTCTGAAGGGACACCCGCCCATGCAACGCCTGCCGCAGCTTTCTCTACTTCCAATTCCCAAAATCTCTACAACCAGGATGACCACACCTTCATTTCAGCCAATTCTGGCTACCTGAATGGTCAGGACAAGCGTGACTTCTCCACCAGTGAGGATTCTGTTTCTTCCTACGACACGAGCGCTCCCCTCAATGGCAGCACCGCCGATTTCCTGGATGAATTTGATGAATTTGACGATCTTGGCAGTCTGCCCGAATTTGATCTGTCTGATAACTCCATTGACCTCACCAGTCCAGCCATGACCTCAGGCTTCAATGATGCGAGAACCCCTTCTAGTGGCATGCCCATGTCTGGCTTTGGGGCATCTGCGACGGGTTCGGGCTTTGGCTTTGGCAATAGCAGCATTGACCACTCCACCATTCGAGAAGATGAAATCTTCCCCCTCTCGAATTCCTCTGACCAAATGCCCTCCTTTACCCAAACCGAACATCGCGTCAGCGAGCCTGAAGTCACTGTAGAACAAGGCTGGACGGCTCCTCTGGAAAATGCCTCCCTGTCTTCTAAAAAATGGATCGTGGGACTCGCCACAGGCGTTATCTCAGCCGTCACGGTGGCCGCTGTCAGCTATGGCATTTCCTACACCATCCCTAAAGACCAAAAAGAAACCATCCAACCCTACTTGACCAATGCCAGCTTGGCCATGACTGGAGCCGCTCTGGTTGTGGGGGGCGGGGTTGCTGGACTGCTCAGCGGTATGATTACCCGGCAGGTGAGACGCACTGCGCTAGATCTCCAAACCCAGTTTGATGCGGTTTCCCATGGTAATCTCAACGCCCGTGCCACAGTCTTCTCAGAAGATGAGTTTGGGCAACTCTCCGTCAGCTTTAACCAGATGGGGAAAACCATTCTCACGACCACCAGTGAAGCGCAGCGCAAAGCTGAAGAACAAGAGCAAGCTAAAGAAGACCTACAACGTCAGGTGATTCGCTTGCTGGATGATGTAGAAGGCGCAGCCCGAGGTGACTTGACCGTGCAAGCCGAGGTCACCGCCGATGTCTTGGGCGCGGTCGCTGACTCGTTCAACCTGACCATTCAAAACCTGCGAGAAATTGTCCAACAGGTGAAGATGGCCGCCCGTCAGGTGACAAAAGGCTCAACCGAAAACGAAATCTTTGCGCGATCGCTCTCATCCGACGCTCTCCGCCAAGCCGAGGAACTGGCCGTCACGCTCAACTCAGTTCAGGTGATGACCGACTCCATTCAACGGGTGGCCGAAAGTGCCCGTGAAGCTGAGGAAGTTGCCCGTTCTGCCTCCAGCACCGCGCTCAAGGGCGGTGAAGCAGTAGAACGCACCGTCTCCGGGATTCTGCAAATCCGAGAAACTGTTGCAGAAACTACTCGCAAGGTCAAACGCTTGGCCGAATCTTCCCAGGAAATCTCCAAGATTGTGGCTCTGATTTCGCAGATTGCTTCTCGGACAAACTTGCTGGCGTTAAATGCCAGTATTGAAGCTGCCAGAGCGGGTGAAGCGGGGAGAGGGTTTGCGATCGTTGCGGATGAAGTTCGTCAGTTGGCCGACCGGGCGGCAAAAGCTTCTAAAGAAATCGAACAAATCGTCCTACAGATTCAAAGTGAGACAGGCTCGGTAATGACGGCCATGGAAGAGGGCACCCAACAGGTTATTGAAGGGACGCGCTTGGCAGAACAGGCAAAGCGATCGCTCGAAGACATTATCCAAGTCTCGAACCGGATTGACGTGCTGGTGCGATCGATTACGGCAGACACTGTTGAACAAACCGAAACCTCCCGTGCCGTCGCCCAGGTCATGCAATCGGTGGAACTCACTGCCCAAGAAACCTCCCAGGAAGCCCAACGAGTCTCCGGCTCACTGCAAAACCTGGTCGGCGTTGCCCGCGATCTGCTCTCCTCTGTAGAACGGTTCCGGGTTGAAAAAGTTTAGGGAGAGAGCAAGCTGAAAGTTTAGATATAAACCGCAGAGACGCGGAGACGCAGAGGATGTGATCTTCTTTGTGTCTTGATGAGAGGACATCCATCTACTGAATACTCAGTTTGAGGCGAACTTCATCTCATCCCTTGTCTACATCAAACTTGGAGGGGCAACTACTGAAAGGTAGTGCCCCTTCTCCTTATGAATGGACATCAATGGACAAACCGCGAAAACGCAAATGGAGGCTTGCCTCTCTGGAGACTACACAGATAAACAGATAAATATAGATAAACAGAAAAAGAACTATGCCACCTCCCCACCTCCCTCCCTCCCCACCTCCCCATCCCCCCATCTCCCCATCATTCTCACTCCCCACTCCCACTCCCTTAAGCTAAAGTTTGATATCAATCAAACGGAGTCGGGTAAATTAAGACCATTGTGAATGAGTAATCTACGCAACTCCCCCTATTCTGGGAAACTCTTTAAAGTTAGATTTTCTTTAACGGGACGAGGAGTTTGTAAATTGTTCACAGATTTTGTTTATAGATTCTAGTGGTTGCTAGTGGCGATCGCGAATCCTTCCAATCGACTCAGTTAAAGACTTTAAGAAGTTGCTCTTCTTTCACCCTGGTTTCACTGAGTCAACTTGACTTCAAAACCTGTCTAGAAAAGTTAGGATCAATACTTTTCAGGCGCTTTAGCATTTTCAGAGGAACACTGCTATGCTGTCGGAACAACAACAGCGGATTATGGGCTACTTCATTGAGGAGGCCAAGGACCACCTCAATACCATTGAGCAGGGGCTCCTGAATCTGCAAGGCACCATCGAAGACCCCGAAATGGTCAACGAAGTCTTTCGAGCGGCTCACTCCGTTAAAGGGGGCGCGGCCATGCTGGGTCTAACCAGCATTCAGCACACCTCTCACCGCCTCGAAGACTACTTCAAAATTTTGAAAGAATGCCCGATCAAGATTGACCATGCCCTAGAAACCCTCTTTCTGCGAGTTTATGATACGCTCCAGGAGCTTTTAGAGCATCTGCAAGGTCCCTTCGGGCTGACGGACGAAAAGGCCGCCGAAGCGATGGCCGGGGTAGAACCTGTTTTTCAGGAATTAAATCGAATCTTTGGCTCATTGGTGGCTCAGTCGGGCGGTGCCTTGCCGGAAGATGTGGAACTGCCGTTTGTCACCAGTGCCATCCCTTCGACCCATTCTGCCCATCGCACCACCCAGCAACCTGCCACCGTTTCCGCAGAAGAGAGTGCGGTTCAGCTTCTCTTCCAGAGCGATGTGCCTGCTCGCCTACGGGAAATGCTGCAAGTCTTTAAACAAGAAGATAATGCCAATAGCCGTCAGCAACTCCAAGGGATTTGTACGATTCTGGCGCAGTACGGTGAACCGCTCGATCTAATTCAGTGGCGGCAGTTGGTGCTGGATGCTCAACGGGCGATCGCCAGTCCCAACAACACCTACCGCACCCTAGCTCCAGTCATCATCAAAGAGATCAAGCAAGCTCAAGAACTGGTTATCTCGGGCAACCCCACCCAGATTAGCGCTAGCGAAAACCTCAAAGCCCTGCTGCCTGCTCCCGTCGAACCCGCAGCGACTTTCGACACCAATGCCGATTTCCTCGATTTGTTTGGCACCATTGATGAAGCCGACAGCAGCGCAGAGCTATCGTTTGCCGACTTTGACAATCTCACCCTTAACGCTGAACCCGCAACTCCTGCATCTGCGACTGCTGCTGCATCTCCAATGCCTGCAACAGAATTGCCTTTGCCCCAGACGGATAGTGGAGCCGGTGATGACGACTGGTTTAGCAATGCCCTCTCAACGGCTGCTGCGCCCCAGGAAATCAGTCCTCTGGAACAACCCTCTGCTCCTTCTGCTAGTTCCGCAGTGCCGTTTGCTGCATCCTTAGAGGCTCAGAGTGTTCCCAGCACCACGCTACCCAGCCTGAATTTCATGGATAGTCTGGATGACTCAGAAGTGAGCGATCGGCGATCGGGCCCCGAAGTGGGAATTGCTGAACTGAACAGTCTGGCCGATTTGTTTGAAGGAGATATGCCTGACTTGGGGCTGACCTGGCAGGAAGAAAATGTCATTAGCGATATCAACGAGGTTTCCCTGAGCGCTTCGGGTTCTCCTGAATTAGACACCTTCTCGGATCTGTTGCTCGACTCGGAACACTCCGAAGATTTATTGCTGGATTCCTCAGACGAAGACCTGTCTGGGCTGCTGGACAACTCCGGGTTACAACAAGGACGGTCTGCATCAACTTCCCAACCCTTTGAAAATGAATTTTTGGACGGGCTAGAACCGTTTGATATCAATAGTGATGGGATTAGTGGAGAACTCTCGCAGTCGGCTTCTGAGTCTTTCTTGGATCTGGATGCGCTGCCTGATCTAGAGGCACCGTCTGCTGGCCCTGAAGGAATGGGCAGTTCTTCGGATGATTTCTTTCTGGACACTCCAGGTCTGGGCGATGATGCAAACGCAAGTGATTTGGGCGGACTGGATGATTTGTTTGGAGAGTCGGCTGAGACGGAGATGGGGGCGATCGCCGATCCCTTTGCCTCAGAACTTGACGGACTCGGCGATATTTTTGCAGAAGACACCGGAGTGGTCGAAGTTGCAGCGATTGATCCATCTTCTGAAGCGATTCAAGAGGCCGACGCTTTCAGTGATTCTTTCCTGGGTTTATCGGTTGAACCGTCCAGCGCAGAACCGGATCTGCTTCAGAGC
>JALOOP010000087.1 GCA_025454315.1 Oculatellaceae cyanobacterium Prado106 | reverse complement strand
GCGATCGCTCCAGCAGCAGGCGCGGCGGCAGCAGGCGCGGCTCCCACAGGCGCGCTACCCCAATGGCTCTTTGGCGGAATGCCCAACCGCTGGTGGTGGTTGCTGCCGCTCGGACTGCTCGGTGGCTTCCTCCTCTGGCTACGAGGCCGTCGCTCCGAAACGGTTGCGCCTCCCGTCAGCAGCTATGACTATGGCATGGGCGATCGCGACACCACCCTAGTTGGCGCAGGCGCAGGCACTCGCCCCCGATCCCTGGAAACTCAGATGCCAGATACCACGCTACAGGGAGGTGATCGCTATCCCACTGTCTCTTCTCCTAATCTTGGAACCGTCTCCGGCAGTGTCACCAAACCCAACAATTCAGTCACCGGAATGCCCGGAGCCGTAATCAATGCCGCTGAAAATACAGCCACTAATGCAGCTAATGCCGCAGCCAATACAGCCAACGGCATCGGCGGTGCAGCCTTAGCAGGCAGTGCGGCTTTGGCCGCAGGTGCAGGAGCGGCGATCGCAGGCTTAGGCAGCAATCTCAAACAAGGCGCTGACACTACCATCCAAGGCGTTACCGGAGCCACCTCCAGCGCAGCCGAAGGCACTTCCAACTTCCTCGGTGGCCTCCGAGATGCTGCCGGAAATCTCATAGACGGCACCACCCAAGCCGCCTCCGGCGCAGTCTCAGGCGTTACCGGAGCCGCCTCTGGCGCAGTCGAAGGCACCACGAATTTCTTGGGCGGCGTCCGAGATGCTGCCGGAAATCTCATCAGCGGCTCCCCAGATACCGCCTCTGGCACCGTCTCTGGCGCAGTCTCTGGCACCGCCTCTGGCGCAGTCGAAGGCTCCTCCAACTTCCTCGGTGGCCTCAAAGATGTCGCCGGAAATGTCGTAGGTGGCGCAACCCAGGCAGCTTCTGGCGCAGTTGAAGGCGTTACCGGAGCCGCCTCGGGAGCCGTCGAAGGCACCTCCAACTTCCTCGGTGGCCTTAAAGATGCCGCTGGCAATCTCGTTGGCGGTACAGCGGATGCTGCCACGGGAGCCACCACGGGAGCCGTCGAAGGCACATCGAATTTCCTTGGTGGACTCAGAGATGCCGCTGGAAATCTCGTTGGCGGTACAGCCAATGCTGCCACTGGAGCCACCTCGGGAGCCGTCGAAGGCACTTCAAACTTCCTCGGTGGCTTACGAGATGCCGCTGGAAATGTCCTGGGTGGCGCAACCGACACTGCATCCGGAGCCGTTGAAGGTGTCACAGGTGCAGCAGGCAGTGCGATCGACGGCATCACCGGAGCCGCAACAGGCGCGATCGACAGCGTCACCGGAGCCGCCAGTGGTGCGATCGAAGGAGCCACCGCCGAATCGACCAATCCCCTCAGCGGCCTCATCGATGCCGCCGGCAACACCATCCAACAAACCGCCGAAGGTGCCCAACAAGCCGCCCAGAACGCGGCAGAGACGGCATCGAATTGGGTGGAGGGGAATCCCCCTAGCTAATGGTGAATAGGGAAAGGGGGAAAGGCGAAAGGCGAAAGGGATGTCTTTGAATGAATCCTGGAAAAAGCCAAAGAATTTTCCCCGTTTCCCCACTTTCATCCATCCCACGAATCAGTCCAAGATCTCCCCTTTTCCCTTTCCCCTTTCCCCTTTCCCCTTTCCCCTTCTTTCCCCCATCATGTCCATCCAATCCATCGGCCTCCCCCCGTCGGTGGCAAGTTATATTCAGGCGGTTTCTTTGCGAGAGAGCGATCGCCTCCAACACCTCCGCCAAGCCGCCGCTGAGCATCCGTTAGGTCATATGCAAATTGCGCCTGAACAGGGGCAGTTCATCGGGCTATTGTTGCAGTTAATGGGGGCAAAGCGGGTTTTAGAAATTGGTGTTTTCATGGGATATAGTGCATTGGCGATCGCCCAGTCCCTCCCCCCCGAAGGTCGCTTAATCGCCTGCGAAATCAACACCGAATATGCAGCGATCGCCCAACAACACTGGCAGAAAGCGGGAGTCGCCAATCAAATAGATCTTCGCCTTGCCCCCGCTTTAGAGACGCTGGACGATCTATTAGCAACAGGACAAGCAGAAACCTTTGATTTTGTTCTAATTGATGCCGATAAACGGAATTATGGGGAATATTTTGAGCGATCGCTGCAACTGGTGCGATCGGGGGGTGTGATTGCGATCGACAATGTCCTCTGGTCAGGACGAGTCGCCGATCCCTCTACGCAAGACAACCGCACAAAACGAATGCGCCAGTTCAACGAAACCCTCCATCATGATCCACGAGTTCAACTCACCCTGGTACCAATCGGAGATGGCCTAACGCTGGCCCGAAAAACCACGCTCTAGATCCAAGCCCTAGACATCTTCAGTCCCAGACATCTTCAGTCCCAGACATAGCTCATCGCCAACCGATCAATCCAGCAGTAAAACAACAGAGAAAATGATGTGCAACGCAAAGCGTTGCACATCATTTTTTCCTAGCCAGTTGATCTAGCCGATCGCAAAATCACGAATCGTTAAATCTGGCGTTCCCTCAAAGAAGGCCAACTTACCGCCCCCTCGCCCAAATCCAGGGGCATTGCCGTTCGTGTTGAGGTAAAGCAAACCTGTCGCCTGATTGTAGATAATCCGCGCTCCAAACCTATCCGGCAAGCGCTCATCGCCCGTCACACGAACATCGGACAGGTCGCTGATGTCAAAGGCTCTACGGCTCAGGCGGACGCGATCGACCCCCACTTCAAACCCTCTGACAAAATCCACACCAACCGTGCTGTCCATCACCAGAGTGTCTCTGCCGCCTCCACCAATGAGGGTATCATCCTGACGACCACCGTTCAGCGTATCGTTCCCTTCACCGCCATTCAGCGTATCCCGTCCGCGTCCCCCCACCAATAAATCGCGGCCATTCTCGCCAAACAACTGATCATCACCCCCCAAACCATTGAGCGTGTCATTGCCAAATCCCCCTCGCAGGTCATTGTTACCCGCACCCCCGGTCAAGACATCATCGCCCCCATCACCAAACAGCCCACTGCTGCCATCGCCAATGGTGAGCGTATCGTTGCCCGTGCCGCCTCTCAGGGTATTGCTGCCATTACCCGCTTCTAAAATATCGCGACCATTACCGCCCAACAGTTCATTATTGCCATCGCCCACGCGCAAAGTATCGTTACCTTCACCGCCATCCAGGGTATTGTTGCCGCTACCGCCCACGAGCGTATCATCACCATTACCGCCGTTGAGCAAATCATCCCCAGCAAGTCCATCGAGGCGATCGTTGCCATCAAATCCCGTGATCACATCGCCCTGATCGGTACCCGTCAGAACATCATTACCCGGTGTTCCATTAATCACTGCCATTGTTGTTAATCCTCACACACTAGCCAAAAGACAACACACGTAACATAAAACGCTTGCACCAACGAAAAAAAATCCTAAAACCCCATCTTCATAGAGCTTTCACAACTTCCGTCTCCAGATAAAGTTCAGGTCACCGAAAATGACACCCAATCATTCATCCGCTGCAAGTTGTTTCCACAATACGGTAAATTCTCTGCCAAAACTTCATTCGTAATGTAATAAAAAGCATTGAGTTTTGTTTCAGCGGGTGGGGAGTAGGGAGTAGGGAGTAGGGAGTGGGGAGTGGGGAGTAGGGAGATGGGGAGATGGGGGGATAGGTCAAGGATTTCCCTTTCGCCTTTCGCCTTTCGCCTTTCGCCTTTCGCCTTTCCCCTTTCGCCTTTCCCCTTTCGCCTTTCCCCTTTCGCCTTTCCCCTTTCCCCTCTCCCCTTCTCCCTCTCCCCTCTCCCCTCCTCCCTCTGCGTCTCCGCGTCTCTGCGGTTAATTCAAGATCGGGCTACCCCCAAAAGAATGGGTCAATCCCCAGCCCCATAACTCACGCCTTGGGATACATCAAGCAATTAAGACTTATAAGATCTGAATCTATAGCTAAAAATATATTGGACATTCGGATCACATTTTTTTACTGTAGAAGTGTTCCAATCCAGTCAGCATCCAAGGAATTGCGATCGCCCCCCACCTCCCAGCGATACAATGGGTCAGCATTTCCAGCCACCGGATTCGCAATTAGACTCTCTAGCACCTATGGTCATCTCCTATGAGTAAAGGCACCCTATTCGACAAAGTTTGGGATTTACACACCGTCGGCACCCTCCCCTCCGGCCAAACCCAACTGTTCATTGGACTCCACCTGATTCACGAAGTCACCAGCCCCCAAGCATTCGCCATGTTGCGCGATCGCGGCTTCCCCGTCCTCTTCCCCAACCGCACCGTCGCCACCGTCGATCACATCATCCCCACCGACAACCAGGCGCGCCCCTTCCAGGACGACATGGCCGAAACCATGATGCAAGAGCTAGAGCGCAACACCCAAGACAACGCCATCACCTTCTACAACATTGGCTCCGGCAATCAGGGCATTGTCCATGTGATTGCACCCGAACAAGGCTTAACCCAACCCGGCATGACGATCGCCTGTGGAGACAGCCACACCTCCACTCATGGCGCATTTGGGGCGATCGCCTTTGGCATCGGCACCAGCCAAGTCAGAGATGTTTTGGCCTCCCAAACCCTGGCTCTCGCCAAACTCAAAGTGCGAAAAATCGAAGTCAACGGCACCTTGCCCCAGGGCGTGTATGCCAAAGATGTCATCCTCCATGTCATCCGAACGCTGGGCGTAACGGGCGGTGTCGGCTTTGCCTACGAATTTGCAGGCACCACCTTTGACCAAATGTCCATGGAAGAACGCATGACCGTCTGCAATATGGCGATCGAAGGCGGTGCTCGCTGTGGCTATGTCAACCCCGATGCCACCACCTTTGCCTATCTCCAAGGACGCGATGCCGCACCCCAAGGCACAGACTGGGACAAAGCCGTGGCCTGGTGGCAGAGCCTCCGCAGCGATGCCGATGCCCAATACGATGATGTAGTCGTCTTCAATGCCGCTGAAATTCCCCCCACCGTCACCTGGGGGATCACGCCGGGACAGGGCATTGGCGTGAATCAGGCGGTACCCAAACCCGAGGAATTGCTGGAGGGCGATCGCGAAATTGCCGCCGAAGCCTACCGCTACATGGACTTAGCCCCCGGCCAACCGATCCTGGGCACCAAAATCGATGTCTGCTTCATTGGCAGTTGCACCAACGGACGTTTGAGCGACCTCCGGGAAGCCGCCAAGATCGCCCAAGGTCGGCAAGTTGCCAGCGGCATCAAAGCCTTTGTGGTTCCAGGATCGGAGCGCGTCAAACAAGCCGCCGAAGCCGAAGGACTCGACAAAATCTTTGAAGCCGCCGGATTTGAATGGCGGGAAGCAGGCTGTTCTATGTGTCTGGCCATGAACCCCGACAAACTGCAAGGCCGCCAAATCAGTGCGTCTTCCTCGAACCGCAACTTCAAAGGTCGCCAAGGTTCTGCTTCCGGTCGTACCCTGCTCATGAGTCCCGCGATGGTTGCAGCAGCAGCAGTCAAAGGATCGGTCGCTGATGTTCGTGAGTTTCTTCTGTGAGTTTCTGGAGTGGCAAGGTTACTTCAAGGGTTACTTCAAAGATTACTTCAAGGGTTACTTCGATGCTTACTTTAGAGGCTGACTTCAACTCTGGGAGGCGATCGCAAACATCCAGAAATCGACATCGCCTCCACCATGAACCCTCCCCCCAACATCCCTGACTCGATTCTGGAATAAACTTCCAAGGACAACTATCCATGAGCAAAATTCTTTCCTTCTCTGGTCGCGCCGTCCCCCTCGTCGGCAACGACATCGACACCGATCGCATCATCCCCGCCCGCTTCCTACGTTGTGTCACCTTTGACGGACTTGGCGCTCAAGTCTTCGCCGACGATCGCACCCAACTAAACGGACAGCACGCCTTCGATCAACCCCAATACCAGGGCGCAACCGTCCTCGTCGTCAATCGCAATTTTGGCTGTGGGTCGTCCCGCGAACATGCCCCCCAGGCGATCGCCAAATGGGGCATCAGCGCCATCATCGGCGAAAGCTTCGCCGAAATTTTCTTCGGCAACTGTGTCGCTATGGGCATTCCCTGCGTCACCGCCAGCCCCGAAGTCATCCAGCAACTCCAGGAGCGCATTAGCGCCAACCCCCAAGCTGCCGTCACCCTCAACCTGGACTCGCTGCAAGTGGCGATCGGCGATTTCTCCGCTCCGATTACCATGGGCGAAGGTCCGCGCAGCATGTTCCTCAGCGGCACCTGGGATGCCTGTGGTCAACTGGTCGCCCAAGCATCCGCCATCCGCGACACCGCCGCCCGGTTACCCTACATCACCTGGAGCAGATCGCCCCAGGCAGCCGCCCACTAGACCTATTCAAGCTAGACCTATTCAAGCTAGACCTATTCAAGCTAGAGCGATTCAAGCTAGAGCGATTCAAATTAGCCCCGTCTAAATTAGACCGAATTAGACCGACACAAAACTTACTCAAAAAGCCGCTTGGGACTGTGCCATCCAGGATGGGGGGTTCAAACGGCTTTTTTTAGCGCAGAGCAAGGATAAAACCAGACAAAACGCGATCGCCACCCTTATGAAATTCAAGCTAAAATTCACAGAGTTTCAGGCCAGTTTCTAGAGCGCGTTTTCGTCAGCCCCAAAAACGCCAGAACATCGGTTATAGCCCCCTGTCAAAAATTATATTTAGACAAAGATTCACGATTCTCCCTATGGATTCAGCCGAGTTCAGGGCATACTGGAAGGCAGAAAAATTCACCCGTCCGGATCGACCACCGTTTCGCTCTCGATTTCGCCCTTAACTTTGCCCTTAATTCTGTCCTTATTTTTGATGATTCAACGAAACCAAAGGGCAAAACGGTGTTCTCCGTAACACATCTACCGCACCGATTCCTTACAGATAATTAAAAATAGCTACGTTCGCCGGACAACTTCTGCCTGAAACCTTCCGTCATGTTCATAATATGGATCTAACCTGATTTACTCTTTTGATCCAAATTTAGTGACCCCCTATCTTTGTTTGGTTCAGTTGTCTTTCCCCAAAGGATTCTAGAGGCTAAGCCCATGATTGAGATGAAAGTCGCTGGAATTGCCCTCGATGCCGTGTCTCGCAGTCCCATCATTTTGCTGAGAGACGCCACAGAACGCCGTCAGTTGCCCATCTACATTGGACAAGACCAGGCACGAGCAATTATCAGCGCCCTAGAGAACCAGGCTCCGCCTCGGCCTCTCACCCACGACCTCCTGGTTAATATGATGGATGAATGGAACATGGTTCTAGAGCGGGTGGTGATCCACTCCCTCCAAGACAACACCTTCTACGCCATCCTCCAGGTGCGCCAAGGGGAAACCCGCAAAGAAATCGACTCCCGCCCCAGCGACGCGATCGCCATTGCCATCCGCACCCGCAGCCCCATCTGGGTCATGGAAGAAGTCGTCGCCGATGCCTCCATCCCCGTCGATCGCGATGCCGACGAAGCCGAACGCCGAGCCTTCCGCGACTTCATCTCCAACCTCCGTCCCGAAGATTTCAAGCAAGGCGGACGATACAGCAACTCTGGAGAAGCTTAGCCAAGTTAGAACTTAAACCGCAGAGACGCAGAGAGATGGCGGAATTTGTGTCTCTTTGCGTTTTGTTTTGTATTGATTAAGGGATAGTAGGTCGTTGGAGGGTCAATCCTGAAGTCCCTAAGCCGAATAACCTAAGCTAAATTTCTAGGCTCGGAAAGCAAACAACCCCATATCCTCTTATCGTAAAAACCAGGCAAATCCCTCTGCGTCTCTGCGTCTCCGCGCTTAATTTTTCCCCTATCATGCGCTACCGTCGGTTCGGCAAAACTAACCTATCCCTATCGGTCTTTTCCCTGGGCACCATGCGCTACCTGGAATCCGAGGAAACCGCCCAAAAAACGATCGCCCATGCCCTCACCCTCGGCATCAACCACATCGAAACCGCCCGAGGCTACGGCAACGCAGAGCAATACCTGGGAGCCACACTCAAAGCTGGAGTACCCCGAGAGAACGTCTACATCACCAGCAAAAGTCCTCCCGTCGCCGATGCTGCCGTCATGGAGCGCAACATCGATAAATCCCTGGAAACCCTAGGGATCGACACGCTAGACTGCTTCGCCCTTCATGGACTCAACACCGCCGAGCATCTCGCCTGGGTCGAATCCGATCGCGGCTGCATGCAGGCTGTCCGCCAAGCCGTAGCCGATGGCCGGATTCGCCATGTCGGTTTTTCCACCCACGCGCCGCTAGAGATTATTTTGCGGGCGATCGCCACCGACCAATTCGAGTTTGTCAATCTCCACTACAATTTTTTCTTCCAAAGAAATGCCGCCGCGATCGCCCTCGCCCACGAAAAGAACATGGGCATCTTCATCATCTCCCCCGCAGACAAAGGCGGTATGCTCTATACCCCTTCCCCCACCCTGACCAATCTCTGCCACCCCTTCACCCCCCTAGAACTCAACTACCGCTTCCTCCTCAGCGACCCCCGCATCACCACCCTCAGCATCGGCCCCGCCAACCCCACCGAACTCGATCTCCCCCTCCAATCCGCCGACCAGGATTTCCCCCTAACCGACCTGGAACAAACCACCCTAGAACGACTAAAAACCCATCAATCAACTCAGCTTGGTACGGATCAATGCAGCCAATGTTATGCCTGCCTCCCCTGCCCCGAAGCGATCCACATTCCCGAGGTTCTGCGTCTGCGAAATCTGGCGATCGCCTACGATATGACCGCCTACAGCCAGTACCGCTACCGCATGTTTGAGAACGCAGGCCACTGGTTTCCGGGAATGAAGGGCGATCGCTGCACCGACTGCGGCAACTGCCTCCCCCGCTGTCCCGAACAACTCCCCATCCCCGACCTGCTCAGAGACGCGCATCAGCGATTGAATGGGCAGACTCGGAGGCGGTTGTGGGAGTGAGGTGAAAGGGGAAAGGGGAAAGGCGAAAGGGGAAAGGCGAAAGGCGAAAGGGGGTGCGTTGAGTCAAGCTTGGAAGGAGTCAAAGATTTCTCCTGACTCCTTTACGGAACAGTTCTATGGCTCCTTGTATAGAGCAGTTTTACAAAGTAGCTCAAGATTCCAGCCCAGGATTCCCTTTTGGCCTTTTTTCGTCGTTTTTAATCGATACATCTTCTCTGAGTCTCCGCCTTAGAGATCCTTGTTCACAGTAGGGATCACTGCTATTCATCGAGATTCGTCTCGATTGTCCATGTTCCCCCTTTCGCCTTTCGCCTTTCCCCCTTCCCCTTTCCCTTACCGTCTGAAAAAATCATTAATCCGATCGCCCAAAGGTTCCTCGACGACGCGATTGAGATTAACATCGGGTTCCTGAGGAGAGCGGATTTCCTGGCATTCCAGGAGAAAAAAGCTTTGTTCGCGGGGGCGCTCTAGCCCACGGATTTGTTGGACGGGGGGTTCGCGGGGGATGAGGCAGTTGCGCTCAATGCGGTAGCCGCCCGGTCTGGCGCTAGGGCCTTGCCAAATCGCCTGGAGCAGGATCGAGCCATACCAGGGGGATTGGGAGCCGGGGGAATTGTCAGTGTTGCTGGGGTAGAACTGGGAGTCGTAGAGCCAGAATTTGCTTTCGCGGAAGGCAGGGGTTTGGCTGAAGACGGTGTTGGCGACGATGGGGGCGATCGCACTGGAACGAATCGGCGAATCCGTTGCCTGGATATTGGACAGAAACCGTTGACTGTCTCTCCAAGAGCGACCTCGCAGTTCTCCCCGACGCAGTTCGTTGCGGATAATGTTCTCGGCAGATTCGAGAATATCTGCGCCCTTGGAGCGGGTGGGCGGATTGACCCGTACCACAAAGGCACTGCGACCGATGTTTGGGTCAGCCAGAATGCTGGGATATTGGTCGATCAGACCGTTGAGCAAAAAATGAAATTGGAGCCAGGAACTTAGCAGCAGTGAAATCAGCGTCAACAGCACCAGGCGCTGGAGTTCAAAGGGCTTGTAGTCCTTGGGAAATTCCTTAATCTGAGGCCCGGTCTTGAGGACGGTGGGAATGGCGGCAATTACGCCTGAAAACAAAGGCCAGACCACAAAGGCTGTCGGGATATCCAAAATGATGCCATTGCTGAGCAGAGCCGCACTAATCAAAGCCCCGGTAATCCAAGGGCCATAGGGCAACTCCAAATCCAAAATGGGCACGGTCAAATTTTTCTTATACAGCACCCAATCCGTGCCAATAATCAAAAAAATCCAGCCTGCGATCGAGATCAATTGCTTGACCGCTGGTTCCTGAATTAGCAGATATACCAACCAGGAGAAGAGACTCAACAACAGAGCCGTTTCTCCTGAAAAGGGTTTCACCCCTTTCATATTGGTGCGGAATTGGTCGAGGTATTTGTTCACGAGGTCTGGTTCAGAGTAGCTTGAAAGACAAATCGCAGCAGCAGCGCTACCAGGATAGCGCTATAGCTCCAGGCATTGGCCAAAAACACCGCATTAAACCGGGGTCGAATCCCCCGTATCACCGTTCGCCGAGGTTTGCGAAACACAGGCTCATGATCTTCCACGGGTTGTTCGGGAGTGGGCGGCGGTGCCTTTTTCATCAGCCAATCTTCGCCAATCACGCCCAGCCACTTGACCACGAGACTGATCAGGAAAGTGAATGTGGCTACAATCACCAAAAATTGCAGGGTATCCAAAGTCCACTGATCAAAGAAAATAAAGCTCAACAGCGCCACCTGAATCTGAGTTCGGAGGGGTTCAGGGATAATGACCGCTGCTGCCCCCAGAATAAAAAAGGTTACCAACCAACCCAAAACTGTGGTCAGTAGATTAATCCCGGAGGCATACTGTACACTCCGCCGAGGATCAATATCCAGTTGTTTCTGATTGTGTAGCACGGTGGCTTCGATCGCGATCGCCATCAACAGCAACACAATCTGAAAAAAGATCGCCCGCAAGGGAATGACATTGGGGAGAAAGTCGAGGGGCATGGTCAGCCGAAGAAGAAATTTTCACTCTTAGATTACTGCAAGCCATCCCGAATGGATCGATGGAGTGGGTAAAAAGTATGACGGAGTGGGTTAATTTTTTCAACTTCTCCTGCGGGAAGGGGGAAAGGGGAAAGGGGATACCATAAATCTTTTCTAGAATTTCTCAAAGGTAGCTCAACGATCTACACCCCAAAAGTCCGGCGACCTCATCCTGGTTTCCCCCTTTCCCCTTTTCCCCTTCCCCTTTCCCCTTCTTCCTCCTAAAATCTCTGAGGTTGTTCCACAATCTGCACCCTACAAATTCCGACGGCTTCACCCATGTTCCCCCCTTTCCCCTTTTCCCCTTCCCCTTTCCCCTTCCTCCCGCTAGATATGGAAAAGATTTTCTAAAAATGCGATCGCCAACGCTATTTATGGTGCTAACCTGAATAGCAACTCGGTCATCTTGGCTGGGGTGGCGATCGGGGTTTGAGGGTGAAATCCGCATATCGATCGCAAGACTGTCCTCCTGACCCTATTGAATACGTCATACTAAAGCCATGAGCCGACCCGGAATTGGAATTCGCACAGCCCAAACCCGCTCTGAACGTCTCACCGGACAAATCCATGTCTACGACGGTGCAGGTAAGGGCAAATCGCAAGCGGCATTGGGCGTGGTGCTGCGATCGATTGGCTTGGGCATCCATACCGGATTACAAACCCGAGTTTTATTGCTGCGCTTCCTCAAGGGGCCGGGGCGCACCTACGACGAAGATGCGGCCATTGAAGCCCTACGGCGCGGGTTTCCCCACCTGATCGACCAAGTGCGAACGGGGCGATCGGAATTTTTTGGAGCCGACGAAATTACGCGCTTCGATCGCCAAGAGGCCCAGCGAGGCTGGGATGTGGCCAAGGGAGCGATCGCCTCTGGACTCTACTCGGTGGTCGTGCTAGACGAAATCAACCCAGTCATCGATCTAGGACTCCTGTCCGCCGATGAAGTCGTCCAAACCCTCAAGCGCAAACCCGAAGATCTAGAAATTATCGCCACAGGACGCGGCGCACCCCAGCCCCTGTTGGACATCGCCGATCTGCACTCCGAGATGAAAGCCTACTACCATCCCAATGCCATGGCTCACGGGATTGACGGCATCGAAATCTACACGGGCGCAGGCAAAGGCAAGTCTACAAGTGCCCTCGGCAAGGCACTGCAAGCGATCGGCAAAGGCATCAGCCAAGACAAGTCCCACCGGGTGCTGATCATGCAGTGGCTCAAAGGCGGCAGCGGCTACACCGAAGATGCGGCGATCGCAGCCCTCCACCAAAGCTATCCCAACCTGGTCGATCATCAGCGCTGTGGCCGAGATGCAATCGTCTGGCGGGGACAACAGCAAGAACTCGACTACGTGGAGGCTGAACGAGGTTGGGAAATTGCTCGGGCGGCGATCGCATCAGGACTCTACAAAACCATCATCCTCGACGAACTCAACCCCACCGTTGACCTAGAGCTTTTGCCCCAAGAACCGATCGTCCAGGCGCTCCTCCGCAAACCCCGCGACACCGAAATTATCATCACCGGACGCTGCAAAAATCCCCCCGATTACTTCGATCTGGCCAGTGTCCTATCCGAGGTGTTCTGCCACAAACACTATGCTGAAAAAGGTGTGGATCTCAAACGAGGTGTTGATTTCTAAACTATATCGGGCAAACCAAAAGATGCCAGCAAATGAGGCATCTGAATTTGAAATTCTGCCTTCAGTGGTACTATCCCTCCAAGAAACAGGGTTATCCTCACCAGACAACTTTAGAGAAATCTGTGAAGATAATCTTGTAATCAGAGGTCAATCCCTAAACCACCATGAAATTTCTCATCCAACCTTTCTACAATTGGTATCGCGCTTCTCTCAAGACTTCTAAGTATCGCTGGTTGATTGTTTTAGGTAGTTTGGTTTATTTATTCAGTCCGGTTGACCTGATTACGGATGTTGTTCCCGTTCTGGGTTGGTTGGATGATGGTGTCATCGCAACGATGCTGGTCACAGAAGTTTCGCAGCTTCTGCTAGAACAGCGCAAGTTGCGTAAGACGAAAGACTCAGAACCTGAAACGGTGAATGTTTAATCTCGGAGCAACTCTTGTCCTTCAATCCCAGTTTGTAATGAAGCCTAATAGCACGATTAGGTCATGAGTCCGGCAAAAAAAATGAACACAAAAAGGAAATGGATGGTGGAAAGAGAAAAGCCTCTCTCCCTTCCATTTCTTTTTTAATTTGTGGCTTAACCCCTCCATCCATTGCAATCTTGTAAAGTCTGCGAGAACATTGCTTCAGCCTTAAGGTTCGATCAGGAAAAGTTTGTCTTCATGAAGATATTAGATCACAGATCGATGCTTTCATATTTCCTCACCCATAGCGTATCGGTTTGATTTTTGAAATATTTTTTGGGAGGGGTGGGCTGTGTTCATCCCTCTCTTCAAAGAACGTCCTGGATCGCTATAGGAATTCAACGAGTAGCGTAATGATCCATGAAAGGGAATCCTCTAGTAATAAATCCGATTAGACAGACGCATTTAGCATCACTTTCTAGATTCCTTCAAACGGAATAAAAAGATGAGGTAAAGACATTAGGAAATTTCACGATCTTGGCTGGTTGTGTCAATCTGGCTTTGTATAGGGAAGCAAAAAGAGCTTGAATACAAGACTATGAGCGATTTTACCTTTGCCTTCATCACACCCAGTTATGCTCCTGACTTTCAGCGGTGTAAGTTACTACATTGGAGCATTAAGCAATTTGTCTGCTTTCCTGTAAAGCACTATATTGTTGTTGACCAACAAGACCTTATACAGTTTCAAGAGCTTGCAGATGCACATACGATTATTCTGACAAAACAGCAGATTTTGCCATCTTGGATTCAACAGATTCCCTTAAGAACAAATAAAAATATTTGGTTGAATCTAAAAGGATACCAGTCTGGTCATTGGATATTACGAGGTTGGTTGATTCAGCAACTGATTAAATTAGCTGCGGCTCAATATGTTACGGAAGATGTCTTAGTCTTTATTGATTCCGATGTTGCATTTATCAATCCGTTTGATGTGAACATGCTGGTGGATGGCGATCGCGTCCGGTTGTTTAGAGTGGAGCATTCGACAAATCTGGATGATGCTGTTAGCCAAAAATGGAAAGACACCGCCAAACGCCTCCTGAAGCTACCCTCCAACAACAATTACTACGACTTCTACATCAACCAACTGATTACCTGGAAACGTGAAAATCTAATTAAGCTCTACACATTGCTTGGGCAGGGTTTTGGCAAAGGCTGGCTTGAGGTCATTGCCAGTGCAAATCATCTCTCTGAGTATGTGCTGTACGGGATTTTTGCCAGCTATGTTTTGGGTGAAAAATCAGGGCACTATGACGATCATTTGCAGAAAATTTGTCACTGCTACTGGGGCACCGTACCCTTGGCGGAACCTGAATTACAGCAATTTATCCAAGAAGCTCAATCTTCTGGCCATCGAGCCGTAATGATATCAGCAAAAAGTTCCATTGAACTGACGATCGAGCAGTTTCAAGCTTTGCTCCCTTCCAAAATAGCATTATCCAAATTAGAATATCCAAATTAGAATATCCAAATTAGAGTTGGTTAATTTAGCGTTGTATGGAGTAGTTGTGCGACTCCACTTCACTAAACGCTAGTTCGATGAAAAGAGCAGATCAGCTGCGGCCTTGACTTGTAGAAATGGGGAAAGAGAGGGCGGGAGTTCTGGTAATGGCACGAGGGATTGAGGCGTAGAGGGGAGTGCGATCGCCCCTTCTCCCTCCCGATAGCGATTCAAAACTTGGTACCGATGATAAACCCCTAATTTTGTCAAAGCAGCCGTAAGTCGTTCCGTTTCAGCGACGATCGCCCGTTGTCCCTGAAAGACAGCAATAAACTCGGTGTACTGGGCATCAATGAGTTTCTTTTGAGCTTGCATGACTCGTTGCCGCAAAGTGCGAAGTCGTCCCATGAATTCAGTACGACCGACCACATCTTGATATTTGATCCAGAGCTTGAAGATCCAGGCCAGCCAGTCGCCCATGGCGGTGGGCATTTCCAGGAAGCGGAGGAGATGTCCGGTGGGGGCTGTATCGAGAATAATTAAATCCTGTTCACCTTTTTCGAGGAGTTCCATTACCGTGACTAAAGCTAGCATTTCGTCGATGCCGGGTAATGCCTGTGCCATGATCTGTCGCCATGCTTGTGGCGTATACGCGATCTGGATTATGTCATCCTCAGAACTGCCACTCATGATGTCGGCAAGTTCCCATAGATAGTCTTCGCGGAACTGATCTAAAACCTGTTTGGCGTTGATTTCTTGGGCGCTGAGATTGGCGGTGATATTCACCGATTCATGTCCCAGTTGGGTGGAGAAAGCATCCCCGAGGGAATGAGCCGGATCAATGGAGATAACCCGGACTGGGCGATCGCCATGCCGCTCCGCCATCCCCCAAGCGATCGCCCCTGCCACCGTCGTTTTTCCCACGCCACCCTTGCCACCCACCAAAATCAGCCTGCGTCCTTCTGCAATGAAATCACTGAAACCCGAAGAATTAGAACGCTGAATTTTGAGGGTTGGCGTTTGAAGTTTGGAGTCGTGGGTTGGGTTGATCTCAGGCAGAATGGGAGGATTGGCCTGCGTTGCGGAGGGGATTGAGCTTGAAGTGAGGATTTGGCTGAAAAGCTGGTCTAGGGCGGTTCCCCCAATGGGTTCGGTGGGTTGGGTGGGAACTTGGCAGATGGGATAGGGATGCGCCAGGTCGGCGAATTTGAGGAGTAGTTCTTGCTGTTCGACGATGGGCGGGTGGGCGATGCGATTGATGAACAGGCCGCCGATGGGAATGTGTAGTTGTTCGAGGGCAGTGCGGAATCTGCGGCTTTCCAGGTAGCTCATGGGTTCGGCGATCGCTACAATCCAACAAGCGGTCTGGGTGGAGTCTTGGAGGAGCGATCGTCCGGCTGCTAAATCGGCTTTCATCTCGGCGAGGAAATCATCGGCAGCATCGGTCTGGGATTTGCCGGTGAACGATTGCTGGAGGGTGCGATGCTTCTCCTGGAACAGTTCTAGGGCTTCTAAGAAGCTTTCCAGAAAATCCATTAAGCCCAGCAGGTTGAGGGTGTGACCACTGGGAGCCATATCGACGACCACGCGATCGACCTGCTGTTCTCGAAGGATGCGCTGAATTTCTAAAATGCCCATCAGTTCATCTAACCCAGGCCAGTCTAAATCCCACACGGGACTTAGATCTTCTCCCTGGACAAAGCTCCCCCGTTCGACCAAAAGCTCCAAGACTTGACCGTAGCGCTCTTTGAAGTCCTGAAGCAGGCGCTGTGCATCCAAGGCTCTGACTTGGAGGTTGGGGCAATTCTCTAGGGGAGACGCTCCGCGAATGGCCATCGATCGCGGTTCATCGTCAACCTCCATCATCAGGACATCCCCCAAGGAATGAGCTGGATCGGTTGAAATCAGCAGAATTTGCTCGTCTGGAAATTGCTGTGCCCAGTGACGCGCCAACCCACAGGAAAGGGTTGTTTTACCTACGCCGCCTTTGCCACTCAGCAGGATTAGTCGGAGATTATTATCAGGGGTCATACATTCACCAGAGGGGGAACTACTGGTTATCATGCCCACTCATCTTGCAAAAGCTGATTGTTTCAGACAGCAAGCCGATTGAGAGAGCGATCGCCCTTCCCATCCACTAAGATTCCGTAGCATAAAACGCCTTAATCACGTCCTTGATTTCCGCTGCTGTCACATCCGTTTTGTCGGATTTTGAGTAAATCAATAAGAGCAAGATACAACTTGACGATTCAAGATGGTAGATTAACCGATAACCAGCACTTTTCCCTTTTTGGATATTGCTATTTTTGATGCGAACTTTGAAGACGGTGTAGCCCGTGCCTTGAACTTGATCGCCAATCATCTCCCCTATTTGGAGTTGTTCAATGATGGGTTGAATATCTAACCTAATTTTACGGTAGCGTTTGGCGAGATCACTAACTTGTTGTTGAAAATCGTTGGTAAAGCGGATTTGGATAATGGGTGTTTCATTCGACATCAATCCCCTCCCAGAGTTCTGAGACGGGGCGAGTTCTACCTGCTTTTGCATCTTGCAAGGATCGACGGAGGCTTTCTAGAACTTGGGCTTTGGGTTGATCGTCTTCGTCTTCTGTCGGAGATTCTGATGCAGACGCAAGTTTGCGGGATTTGGCAAACAGGAGAAAATCTAAGACTTCTTCGACAAGTTCATCGGAAATTTCTGTGAGTTCTTGAAGAAGTTGTTCTCTGGCCGTCATGGGGGTTGCCTCCTGAAGGGCGTGAAAATGGGTGACTATCCTATTTTAGGGGTGATTCGGGCGATCGCAGCAAAAGCAAAGCAAGGTAAGTCCAGAAGTCTGACAGGCAATCGAAGACTCTCTCTCCTGCCCATTTCACCCAATCCTTCAAATCCGTAAAATTCTATTGATATTGTCTTGGTGCGATCGCCCATACACCCACACAAAACAGGAGAGCGATCGCAGTTACAAGGGAAGGACAAAGCCGATGCACTCGATCGTTTTTTTGAACTGTTTGATGAAATTGTTGCTCCATCTACCTATCCACCCATCCATCCCTAAAGTAATTTTTACCCTAGAAGAGGGATGACTAAGGGATGACAGATTGGGAGAGTACCGATGAGCGATCTATTTAAAGGAT
>JALOOP010000489.1 GCA_025454315.1 Oculatellaceae cyanobacterium Prado106 | reverse complement strand
GCCGCTTAGATTCTCAGCTATTGGTCGGTTGGTCTTTCGTTCAACTCCTTATGGGTAGTTGAATCCCTTTGCCATGCCGTTCTACGAGGTAGCAGGTCAATTAGTCCAAACTACAGTGAATTAGGAAATGTAGTAGAAGAAAGCATCGGCACTACTCCTGAGGATTCAGCAAATCAAATCAAAATCGACAAAAGAAGTGTTGGAAAGATCTTTAGCAATCTCAGATCTGGAGCCGACATAAGTGCTACCTCATCTTTGCAGAGTAATGTGGGAATTTCATGCCCAGGTGTAAAACTCCATGGAAGCGGATTTTGTATAGATCGACAAGATACTGACAAAATTGAGTCTGATGTCATTCACCCATACATGAATGGACGCGATTTACTTCAAAGTACGAGGAATCTCTTTATTATTGATTTGTCAAGCTACACAGAGAGCCAAGTTTTTCAAAAGTACCCCAAAGCTTATCAATGGATTTATGAGCGTGTAAAACCTGAACGGGATCAAAACAATCGTAAATCCTATAGAGACAATTGGTGGATTTTTGGTGAACCTCGGATTAGCTTCAGACCCGCCTTAAAGGATCTGAATTACTACATCGCTACTGTTGAAACGGCAAAACATCGAGTATTCGTATTTCTGGATGGGACTGTTGTTCCAGACAATAAGCTGATCGCGATCGCCCTAGAAGACGCTTATTTTCTAGGCATTCTTTCCAGTAAAATCCATACGAATTGGGCACTTTCAATAGGTTCAAGGCTAGAGGATCGTCCAGTTTATGTCAAAACGACCTGCTTCGATCCCTTCCCCTTCCCCGATCCCACCCCCGATCGCCAACAAAAGATCCGTGAACTGGGCGATCGCCTCGACACCCACCGCAAACGAGTCCAAGAAAAGCATCCCGAAGTCACCATCACCGCCATGTACAACCTGCTGGAAAAAATCCGTGCAGGCGAACCCCTCACCGACAAAGACCGCGAATTCAACAACAAAGCCCTCGTCTCCACCCTCAAACAAATCCACGATGAACTGGATGCCGCCGTCTTTGATGCCTATGGTTGGAGCGATCTGTTAAACCACTCCGATATCACCGTTGAACAACGCGATGAACAGATCCTGGAACGCCTCGTCGCCCTCAACGCCCAACGCGCCGAAGAAGAACGCAATGGCCTCATTCGCTGGCTCCGCCCCGATTACCAGGCTCCCAATGCCACCTCCACCCAGCAACCCCTCGCCGGACTCTCTGGCAGTGCCGAAATCGATGGGGAAGCAGTAGCCCTTGCCCCAGTCGAACAACAAAAACTACCCAAACCCTTCAAAGATCAACTCGCTGCCGTCCGCGATCTGCTGCGAATCCAAGGCGGCGAATGGACGATCGACCAAATTGCGGCTCAGTTCAAGGGCGCAACTCGCCAAAAGCAAAGCCTCCTCACCTGCCTCGAAAGCCTGGAAGCCCTAGGCATTGTGGCGAGTCATCTGGAAGAAGGCACAAGTCGCTGGTACTTAGCAGAATTGCAAAAAGCAGGATAGGAGCAAGATAGTTGCATCACCTTGTCGGTGGTGGCCTCGGTGAGTTTTCGGCCTAGTTCGCCTGCGCCGCCTTCGACGAATTTATCCAGGGCAATTTTGGCGATCGTCTTTGCAACTTCAAGGGTAAGGAGTTCTAGCATGATGGGGCTTCGGGGGAAAAGAGTGGGCGATCGGATGGGCGATCGGGACACTATAGTTTTACCGTATTTTCCCCATAAATCCGTAAGCTTGCCAATAATTAAACCAATGGCACTGGAATCAGCCAAAACCCCTGGCGAACCGCCCCCTAAATCCCCCAATTTTGGGGGACTTTGAGTCATGGAGAATTCAGAGAACTATCCAAGAAGACTCAAAGCAAACTCTGGAAAGGCTTGGCTCCCCCAAAGTTGGGGGCTGGGGGGCGAGAACCAGAAACCTGAGTAGAGCCACCCGATTTGGGCTTACACCGCCCTGACCGCAAAGTGTATGATAAAGAATCTCATGTTGTGACCTGGATGGGGCGATCATGGATGCCAAATTCTCAGCGAGGTACTTTGCAAAAGGTGATGAAAGAAACCCCAAAAGCTCAAAAGCGGTCATCCTCAGCGGACATTTCCCATTCCGCAATTTTAGACGCGACTTCGGCTTTGCAAGGCTTACCGGAAAAACCCAAAGAAAACTGGTCACTGCGGGAAGCAGTGACAGTCTTACAAGATTCCATTACCAACGCTCTCAACAAAGGCTACACCTACGCTGAAGTGTCTCAGATGCTTTCGCAAAAAGGGGTGCAAATCTCTGCCTCCTCACTCAGAAGCTATCTGGCATCCGCAAAACAAAAAATGTCGAACAACTCTCGGCACCTGACAACCCCCGAAACAAGACGGCCAAGGGTTAAAGCTGCTGTGGCTCCTCAATCCACCGATCAAAGCAGCGATCGCACGGTTCCAGCCAGCGATGATGCGATCGCCCCCAACTTTCAAGCCTCAATGGATGCCTTTGCAAAAACCCGCACAAAGTATCATAATGCCTTTCGAGAACTCGCCCAATGCTAGAGCCGAATTGGGTTCCAGAAGAAGCTGTACGAGCAATGCCAATCAACCCGTGGAGCGGGGTTAACCCCAACTCTACGGGTTAAAAACTCCGGCTTCATTTAGTTGTCAAGACAGGCGGACGCGGACGCGGACGCGGACTCGGACTCGGACTCGGACTCGGACTCGGATTGATCGGCACCTTTGTTGCCGCTGCCCTTGCTGTTGCCGTTTCAGACTCTACCTTCCAAGGGACGGGCGGGGAAGCCTCAATCAGTTGCCAAAGAATCGGAATGGTGCGTTCCCAGACCTCTGGATCTCCCTTCTTAACGACAGCAGCATCGCGATCGATCGTCTTCCATTCTTTAAGACTCTTGCGCTCACAGCCAATGCAGACCATGATTTCACCCGCTGCATCGCAGTACCACACCGCAGAAAACAACTCAAAATGCGTCGATTTCACCTCGCGCATATTGCCGATCGCAAAATGCAAGTTAACCTGACTCAAGTCGGCATGACTCAAGTTGGCATAACTCAAATTGGCATAGCTCAAGTCGGCATGACTCAAGTCGGCATCGCTCAAGTCGGCAAAACTTAAGTTAGCACTCCGCAGGTTAGCATTCTGCAAGTTAGCAGCACTTAAGTTGGCATCCTTTAAGTCAACATTCTGCAGGTTGGCAGCGCTTAAGTTAGACTCACTCCAGTTCACGCTCGCCCCTTCTTCTCCGTTCGACTCCAGCCATAACCTGTGCTGTTTAATCTGTACCTTGACTTCGTCGTTCATAAAAAACTCCTAAGTTTGGAAACGCCTTTGTTGAGAGTATAGGAGGCATTGCTTAATCGTAAAATTAACTGATGCACTTCCACTTCCACCGCTCAAATTGGTGTTGAAATAATATTGAAAAGACACTCATCACCAACCCTTTTAATCGTAGAGATCCATTCCCAGCAACATATCTGAAGAACGTCTCGATTTCCACGTAACGAAATCAAGTCAACCCAGTTAACATTCGTTGATGGACTAAGTAGACTTACTTAAGTCTTTGGTTAGAGAACCTGTGGGTTAATAAAATTCCAGTTGAGGGGAGATGTGGCTTCGCCACATCTCCCCTCAACTGGAATTTTATTTTCTTGCTTACCCCTTAGAGGGTGATGAGAATGAAATAAGCCACAGAAATTCCTGCCAGAACGAAACTCGATCGCATCCTCCGCACCCCCTTCTGAGCCACTTGGGCCACGGCATGAGCGATCAATCCTGCGGCCACTCCATTGGCGATCGAAAAGGTCAAAGGAATGATCAAAATCACTAGGAACGCGGGAATAGCCTCTGCTAAATCATTCCACTCGATCGATCGCACACGACCCATCATCAAGACACCAATCATAATCAGCACAGGAGTCGTCGCAAATGCAGGAACAGCCGCAAACACAGGCGCAAACACCGTCGAAATCACAAAGAGAACGGCCACAACGATCGCCACAAATCCACTCCGTCCCCCTTCAATAATTCCGGATGCAGAGACTAAATAGGGAATCGCTGGAGTACTGCCCATCCATGCGCCAAAGACAGTCCCTAGCCCATTGGCAAACAGAGCGGGTTGAGCCTTGCGTAATTCGCCATCGGCGGTGAGTTGGTTGACTTGATGCCCCAACACGTTGAAAGAACCCATCGTATCCGACAGCGAGACAAATAACAAAAGAAACACGACCGCCACAAAGTTGCCCAACTGGAACCAGGTGAGATACTGGATGCCTGCGATCGCCTGTCCCATCAAATCCTGAGGAAAATGCGGTAGGGTGAACAGCCGCTCAGGCAAAGGAGCCACCCCCCAACTCCACCCCAACAGCGCAGTGCCCACAATGCCCAACGACATCGCACCTTTCACTTGTCGAATGCTCAGCAGAATAGTGAACAGAATCCCAAAAATCGCAATCAGCGTCGCAGGCTGTTTCAAGTCCCCTAAGAGCGTTGGGGTAGCCGTACCTGCGACAATAATGCCTGCCCCTAAGTGAGGCGGAGCCACCTTGCCCGACAGCGCAATCAGAGATAGAAATAAGCCCAAGCCCACCACCATCGCTTGCTTGAGTGAATGGGGAATCGCCTTATTCAACTGGCGACGCCAAGGACTAACCGACAGAGCCGTGAACAGAATGCCTTGAACCAGAGCAGCGGTAAAAGCTAAGCGCCAATTCATGCCCATCCCCAATACGATCGAAAAGGCAAAGAGCGCCGTCGTGCCAGTGCCCGCACTCAGTGCAAAGGGATAGTTGGCGAGGATGCCGACCAAAAAGCTGGCCACTGCCGAACAGAGGGCGAGTGCGACGATAATCTGCTCAAATAAGTCTCCGGGTTGTTCTAGAAAAACAGCGTTGCACAGGATGTGAGCATTGACGACTAGAGTGGGAGCGATCGCCAAAAATGTAGTGAAACTCGCCAGCCATTCGGTGCGATAGCTGGTGCCCAATGGTTCAAACTGGAAATAGTGGCTGATTTGCTCTGGCAATGATGACAGGGTTGATTTGAAGGG
>JALOOP010000488.1 GCA_025454315.1 Oculatellaceae cyanobacterium Prado106 | reverse complement strand
TAATTCCACAGATAATTCCACAGATAATTCCACAGATAATTCCACAGATAATTCCACAGATAATTCCACAGATAATTCCACAGATAATTCCACAGATAACGCTGCAAATGACTCTATCAATCACGCCACAGATAACGCTCCCAACAACGCTCCTAACAACGCTCCCAACAACGCTCTCAACAACGCTAATAATTCAGAATTTCCTCAAGCGTTAGACAAGCCGACTCTCCCCCTGATCCTCAAACAGTTACGGGAGCAATCTAGCTGTGAACAGGATAGCCCAGAGCATATTGAACTGTTGCTGTCGGGTCTGGTGGAAAAGCGCCAGGGCAAATTCTGCATCAAAAATCGGTTGTATCAGGAAATTTTTACCGATGACTGGGTGGAACAACAGTTGGCTGCCCTGCGCCCCTACGCCGAACTGATCAGCAGTTGGATGGCCTCTAAACAAACCGACCAATCGCGTCTGCTGCGCGGACAAGCCTTGCAAGATGCTAAAGCCTGGGCACAGGGCAAGCGCCTGAGTAACCAGGACTATGAGTTTTTGGCGGCTAGTCAAGAAGTCGATCGCCACGAATACCAACTAGTCATCGAAGCCGAGCGCACCCACGCCGTTGAAAAACTGCTGACGATCGAACGACAAAGCAGCCAAAGACAGCGTCGTTTGTTAGCCCTAGTATCTCTGGCTTTTTTGGGTGCCAGCCTTTTGGCTGTGGCTAGCTATGTCCAGTATCGGCGATCGGCACAGAATGAAGTGCAGGCGATCGCCACCCTATCCCGAGGGTTGTTCAACTCCGACGAACGGCTCGATTCTCTCGTGGTCGCCCTGCAAGCCCAGAAACGATTACAGCAGTTGGGCAATCCCTCCGCCGCTCAAGCCGAAGTCCAGGCCGCACTCCGCCGCACCATCTACGGCGCAACCGAGTTCAACCGACTCACCGCCAGCAACACCGAAGTGTTCAGCTTTGCCCTGAGTCCCAATGCAGATCTGATTGTGTCGGGCAACGGGGGCGGCACGTTGAAGCTCTGGACTTGGCAAGGGAAACTCATTAAAACGATTCAGACCGAGCAATCCTCGGTGCTAAAAGTCCGGTTTAACCCCGATGGCAGCAGCTTTGCCTCAGCCGGAGAAGATGGCACGGTCAAACTCTGGAGCCTGGACGGCAAGCTGCTCAAAACCTTTTCAGGACATACCGCCTCGGTTTGGAGTGTGGCCTTCAGTCCGGGCGGCGGGTTTCTGGCTTCGGCCAGTGAAGATGGTACGGTGCGACTCTGGCGCTTGGATGGCACCGTCACGGCGATTCTCCAGGATCAGAATGCTCAGGGCAAAACCCTGCCCATCTGGGATGTGGCCTTTGGCACCACCTTGAGCGATGGACTGCTGGCCACCGCCAGCGGCGATAACACGGTGAAACTCTGGAAATGGAACTACCAGGGCGGTTTCGCCGATCGCCCCTACGCTACCCTCAAAGGACACTCCGCCGCTGTACTCAGCATTGCCTTTGACCCGATAGCCCGAGGCAAAGCCGAACAGGGCGGCCAAATCCTGGCGACCGCCAGCGAAGATGCCACCATTCGTCTCTGGAATAGCCAGGGCAAGCTGCTGCGAACGCTCAAAGGCCATACCGCCAGCGTCAACGGCATCGCCTTTAGCCGGGATGGCCAAATCCTGGCATCGGGCAGCAGTGACAATACGCTGAAACTTTGGCGGCGCAACGGTGCCCTCCTAACCACGCTCAAAGGTCACCAGGCTGGCGTGTGGGATGTGGGCTTTAGTCTGGATGGTCAACGTCTCGTCTCCGCCAGTTCCGATCGCACCGTCCGCCTCTGGAAACCCCAGGAAATTTTGCAGCAGCCCCTCAACGGCCATGAAGCCATCATTTGGGATGTCAAATTCAGTCCCGATGGCAATACCCTAGCCACCGCCAGTTCCGATCCTACGGTGAGATTTTGGCGCGCCCTCAGTGGCAAATCGCTGCATACCCTGTCGGGCTACAAAGCTGCGGTGAACAAGGTCGCTTTCAGTCCCAATGGTCAATTCATTGCCACCGCCAGCGATGATGCCACCGTCAAACTCTGGGATCTTACCGGAGGACTGCTGCAAAGCTTCCAGGCTCATTCCGCGCCCGTGACTGCGATCGCCATCAGCCCTCCCCTCTCCCCCGAAAACCGCCCCAATTCCGTCACCACGCAACTGATCGCCTCCGGCAGCAGCAGCGGCACTATCCGCATCTGGGAGCGCCGAGGCAATTCCTTTAACACGCCCTTGGGCACCCTCGACTCCCACCGCGCCCGAGTCGTCAGCCTCATCTTTAGCGCCGATGGTCAATCCCTAATTTCGGGCAGCGGCGATGGCACCGTTAAACTTTGGCAAAAAGACGTGACCGGACGCTTCCAGTCCGCTGAAATTCACACCTTCCAGTCGGGCGATCGCGCTCCAGTCCTCGATGCCAAGCTTAGTCCTGATGGCAAACTGTTGGCGATCGCCAAAGGAGACAGCACCCTCCAACTCTGGGACTGGAACCCCACCGCCTTGCAAAACGGCCAATTTCCCACTGAACCGATTCGTACCCTCACCGGTCACCGTGCCGCCGTCACCAGCGTCGCCTTCAGCCCCAACGGCAAAATCCTCGCCACCAGCAGCATGGACAGCCAAATCAAACTCTGGCAAACCGACGGCACCCTCCTCACCACCCTCACCGGACACCAAGCCGGAGCCCTCGCCGTCGATTTCAACCCCAACGGCCACACCCTCGCCTCCGCTGGCGATGACCAAACCGTGCTCCTCTGGAACATCGATCGCATTGTCAACCTCAACCTGCTGCAATACGGCTGTGAATGGATCAAAGATTATCTCCAAACCAACCCAGAGTTATCGGAGGGCGATCGGGCGGTCTGTGGGAATGTAGGGGAGTAGGGAGTGGGGAGTAGGGAGTAGGGAGTGGGGAGTAGGGAGTGGGGAGTAGGGAGTGGGCGAAAGGGGAAAGGGGAAAGGGATTACATGGAATCAATTCTTGAGGGGTACTAGGATTTACTCCTGCCTCAGTCGTAGATCCATTTCCAGAAAGAAGTCTAAGACTCCCCCTTTCGCCTTTCCCCTTTTCCCTTTCCCCTTCTCCCTCATCGAGGTTCCAATAAACTGACAATTTGATCAAACTGAAACAAATGGACGATCGCCCTCAACCGCTCCACCCAGTCAGCCTCCGCGTCTGGAATTTGACGAATCAGACCTTGACAGCGATCGGCATTCAGTCGCCGCGCCGCTTGGTAGAGTTCCGTTTGCCATTCCTCGGGCATGGTTTGCAGATGTTCTCGCAGGGTTTCTGTGGAAAGATCTGGTGAACCTGTTTTTGGAGGATCAACGTTTGGGAGATTAATAATCTGTTTTAGGATATCTTTGGGGTGTAAATTTGCGTGTTCATTCGTTGTCATGAACTGGGATGGAACAGCGACAGCACCCAGGTTCGCTTCAAGGATTTGTGGTGCAGGGACTCGGGGGACAGGCTGGGCGGATGGAGTTGAATCGGCATAAATGTAGCGTACACCCAGATGTTCCGCGAGTTTGGCAAAAATAATCCCTTCCGTGAAAGGTTTGGCGATAAAGTCGTCGCAGCCTGCGGTCAGGACAGCGGCTCGTTCATGGCTGAAGGTGCTGGCCGTGACGGCAATAATCACCGTTTTCGGTTCTAAAGGATGCTGCTCAATTTGGAATTCTTTGATCTGACGAGTGGCCTCGTAGCCGTTCATCACAGGCATTCGCATGTCCATCAGAATGAGATGGGGTTGCCAGGTCGCCCAGAGTGCGATCGCCTCCTGTCCATCCTCCGCCGATCGCACCTCAAATCCCACCGAAGACAATAGCCGCATCAGCAACCAGCAATTATCGACCGAATCCTCCACTACCAAAATTCGATAGTTCGGCTGATTTGGCTCCAATCCAATGACTTGTTGTGAATGGGCAGGTTCTGCAGAATCACTCACGTCTAATTCCACCTGTTCTACGATAATGTCAAATCGAAAGCAAGTGCCCTGTCCCGGAATGCTATTGGCATAGATATCGCCGCCCATTAGCTGCACCAGTTGACGACTAATATGCAACCCTAGACCTGTTCCCTGGCCTGAGTTGCGGCCTGTCGTCGTCTGGACAAATGCCTCAAATAAGCGTCCGGTTTCTTCGGGGGGAATGCCTGATCCGGTATCGGTGATTTCAAAGTGTAGGGTCAACAGCGAAGCACGGGGAGAAGGAACAAAGGTTGCCAGGGGGTGGGCGATCGAAACACCATCCTCAAACACAGAATTGAATACAGGATTAACCCGCAGTTTGACACAGCCTTGCTCCGTAAATTTAATGGCATTGTCTACAAGATTGATGAGGACTTGACGAACCTTTCCAGCATCGGTCTTGACCTGCCGAGGGAGATCAACCGCCAGCTCAAATGTTAATTCAATGCCCTTAGCTGCCGCTTTCATCTGAAGCATGTCTTCCAGCCCACCCAAGAGATGGAACAGATCCACAGCTTCATGATCTAGAACAACCCGACCTGCCTCGATTTTAGACATTTCCAAAATATTGTTGATCAAACTCAAGAGGTATTCTCCACTGCGATTGATAATGCCCAATTGGTCTTGCTGATGGGGATAGAGAGACGGGTCACGGCTAAGGAGTTGGCTAAATCCCAGGATCGAGTTGAGCGGGGTGCGGAGTTCATGGCTCATGTTGGCCAAAAAGATGCTCTTGGCTCGATTGGCCGCTTCGGCAGATTCTTTGGCCTTTTGTAATTCTGCCGCCTGTTGTTTCAGTTCGGTAATATCAATTTTGGCTCCGACCATACGAATTGATCGTCCCGTTGGGTCATGCACCACTCGGGCTTTGTCCAGTACCCAGCGCACTTCGCCATTGGGGTAGACGATTCGATATTCCAGTTGCAGCGGGGTTTGGTGTAGCAGCGCATGGCGATCGGCCTGTTCTACCGCCTCTCGATCATCGGGATGGATGCGATCGCGCCACACCTCATAACTGGGCACCACTTCCCCCGGCTCATAGCCGATTAAGCGAAATTGATTATCATCCCAG
>JALOOP010000487.1 GCA_025454315.1 Oculatellaceae cyanobacterium Prado106 | reverse complement strand
GGCCACTCCGACGAAACCACACCTGATTCAGGAAACGCTCTACTTTGGTCGCAACATTGGCACAACAGGGCAGGTGACCGCTGATCAATTTCGGCAGTTTTTGAACGAAGAGATTACGCCACGCTTTCCCCATGGATTGACGGTGTATCGAGCCAATGGACAATTTCTCGATCGCAGCAATCGCCTGATCCGCGAGGCTAGCAATGTAGTTTCGCTGGTCTTTCCCGATACGGTAGAAAACGAAGCATCGATCGATCAGATTATTCGAGCCTACAAGCAAAAATTTCAGCAGGAGTCGGTGCTGGAAGTGGTGGACAAGGATGTGCGGATTTCGTTTGATCAGTCTGAGGATTTGACCAAAAATGATTTAATCCCTGAACGCATCCAGGTGGATTTGTTCTTGGGGCGCAACATTGGTGCCGATGGACAGGTTACTGAAACCCAGTTTCAAGACTTTTTGCAGCGGGTGGTGACACCGCGTCTCCCGGTGCATTATATGGTCTATGATGCCAAAGGTCAGTTCCTGGATCGCGATAATCGGCTGATTCGAGAACTTAGTAAGGTGATTTCGATCGCCATGCTCGACACACCAGAAAATGAGCAGACGGTGCTAGAGATCATTGCACAGTACAAAGAACGGTTTCATCAAGAAGCGGTTCTCACTGTGGTAGATGAGGATGTCAAGATTCGGATGATGAGATAGGGAACTCATAGGGTTGAGAAGGCGATCGCTCTTTACTTGCTCTCGGTATTGGACGGCGATCGCGAGTCTGAACGACTTCATTGATAAATCAGTACACTATTACTTTGGCAATTTTACTTTGGCAATTAAAGAGTCGATCTGGGAGATCTTTGAAGGGCGAATGCAATTCGCCCCTACACCGGAAATCTCTGTTGGAACCGCATCATGGGATTTTTCATTGATGGTTTGGCGAGGATTTCAGAAACAATGTTTCATGGAAAAGGCTCGGGCGAATTGCATTCGCCCGAGCCTAACGAAATGCGCCGATGCTCTCTTTTTTATTGCCAGCCAATAAATCTAACGTTTCATCCAAATGCGGCGATTGAGTTTCAGTTCTTCAACAATGCCAATCATCAGTTGGAGCGTGTCAAAATATTCCCGTACTGGGGTGAAATCCATTGGGGTGAAAAGCTTGGGTTCAAACAGATCTTCGTCAAAGTGAATGGCGATGTAGATTTTGTCATTGACAAAAGAAATCGAGGTATCGCGGCGCATTTGTCGAGTGAAGTCTACCAGTTTTTGCATCAGACGAGTGGAGAGTAGGTATCGCGCTTCGATCTGGTCAGTGCTATAAACCGCAAATAGCTTTTCAAATTCTGGATCTTCTAGTCGCACCAGTTGCCCCTGACGCTGGTTGAGGGATTGAAAATCTTGGGCAACATGCCCCAGGAAACGCTCCGTATGATCGGGAACAACGGTGGTGATGCCCTGGAAGCTTTTGTGGAAATCAGCGACAAAGAAAAGTCCTTTGAAGATCTGTCGTCGAATAATTTTTCCTGCCATAATGTCAGAGTTAAAATGCTCCAGGCGAATTCGCTGTCCCCGAAGCAGACGGCTGAGAATATAGAAACTGCCTCGCAGCGATCGCCACGCCAAACTCAAGGTATAGACCACCGCAGTGTCTACACCGCTGCGCGATTCCGATTCTCCCACTGCATAAGTGTATAGCGATTGCTGGGTGCCCTGTCCTTCACCGATTTTGGCTTCAGCGATAATTTCAGCGAAGCAAATTTCCGTAGACCCCATTTTCCCGGTGACGCGATCATCCTGAGCTACATGATTGGGGGTTTCGTGGAAGAGTTGGCTGTCGATGAAGGCAGTGGCGATCGCCTGAGACTGCCCTTGAGGAACATATTTGAGAATTTTGTTGGCATCAATGAAGCGAATGATTTTTTGAATGACTTTGGACTTGAACCCTGCACCATAGGTATCGATGCTGTGGCAGAAGAAGCCCACCCAGAGCCATAGTCCCAGGAGAAAGACAAAGAGAAATCCAAACACAGGCACCAGATGCATCATGGCTTCCAAGATGCTGTCACGGGTCGTGGTCAATGCCCGCAAATCTCTGCCCACCATGATGACAAACAGGACAAACAGGGTGAAGACCAGGATCAAACCTACCACCACATTGGCCTGCATGGTGACTTTCCGCTGTTGTTCCAGCTTTGCCAGATCACGGGATAACTCCTGCTGATAAAACCGTCTGAGTTCTGCTAGATTTTTCAGCTCAATGCTAGGCAAATCCGTGGGTTCAGGGTCTGATTCTGACTGAGATTGAGATTCTGGAAGGGGAAGCTGCTGCAAAAATTGCTCTGCCCAAGTGCGAACATTTTGAGCCGTCGCCAGGGTGAGCTGTTGGCAAAGTTCTAAGGCAATTTGGGGTTGGCCATTGCCCTTGTATGCCTTCGCTAGCCAAACCTGGGCTTGCAGGTACTCTTCAGTTCCCGGAGCGTTGTTTTGGCAGAAAGTTTGGAGAGTGGCGATCGCATCCCCATACCGCCCCTGTCGCAACGCCATCCGTCCTGCCATCAAGCCCTCTTGCGGCTCATCGGAGGTTGTGTCCCGCCCTTCAAATACCTGCTGTTGAACTGAGGAATTAAGAGGAGCAACTTCAGCCGCATTTTCAACCACAGCCCCATCTGTTTCAATTTCTCCTTCAGTTTCCGGTTGTAGCGTTTTTAGATATTGCACTGCCCAGATCTGCGTGGCTTCATCAGGACTATTCATGAGCGTTTGACAGAGGGCGATCGCATCCTCCATCTGACCATTTCCCCGGTAAGCTTTCACCAGCCACATTTGAGCCTTTGCATAGTCGCGATCGCAACTCTCCACCGCATGCTGACAATAGGTTTCCAGCGCAGCAATGGCTTCAGGGAAGCGTTTGCCCCAGATCGCAAAGTTCGCCTGCTTCAACAAATCATCAGCGGCTTCAGTATCAAGAGGTGCAGGAGAGGTAGGTGAAGTCATAGGGAGATGGAGAGGTAGGGAGATGGGGAGGTAGGGAGATGGGGAGATGGAGCGAGTCAGGAGTAAAAATTATTTCCTCTCTGCGTCTCTGCGTCTCTGCGGTTCACTTATCCGTCTTTAATCTGTGTTTATCTGTGTTCATCTGTGTTCCCCCTTCTATTGCTTTGTCCAGATTCTTTGATTCAGATTCAGATCATCCACAATTGCAAGCATCATTTGGAGAATTTCAAAGTATTCCTGGATGGGGCGGAGGTCGAGCATGGTTTTGAAAAGGCGGGGTTCAAAGAGGTCTTCTTCGTAGGCGATCGCAATAAATATCATGCTGTCAACAAAGGCAATCTGCATTTTGCGATCGGCCTTTTGGCTGAAGTTGACCAAGCGATTCATCAGGCTAGTTGAAAGGATATAGCGAGCCTCGACCTGATCATTGCCATAGACCACAAATCGCTGATTAAATTGGGGATCTTCCAGGCGAACTTGAGTGCCTTTTTGACTGTGGAGAGTCTGGATGTTGGCACTCCCAGCCTTAGAGAAAAGAAAGGTTTTGCCCCGAAAGGTTTTGTTGAAATCAGCTACGAAAAACAATCCTTTGAAAACATGTCGTCCTAGGTGAGTGCCAGCAATGACTTCCCGGTTAAAATGCTCAAAGTCAATGCGTTGTCCCTTGCGAATCCGATTCACCACATAGGGAATCCCCCGCAGAATTTTAATGCTCCAACCCAAGACGGGAAGCGAAGTTGCTAAAACCGTCCAATTGCCAAGCAAACCACTCGTGAACGAGGAATCAACTGGGGTGCCCCGGTAAGGATCGGCAACAAAGTGAAGACAACGGCTAGCTAGACCGCCTGCCACTTCAGCCTCAGTCCGCACCTCCGAGAAAGCAATCTGCGTTTTGCCAATTGTTCCAGCAATATGGTCATCCTGGCTGACGTAGCTTTGTCGATTTAAGCTGGGAAAAAGCCGACTTTGCATCAAGGTTTCTAGGGTTTCAGAATCAGACCCTTTTACCCGGTAGGTTAAACCTTGCCAGGGCACGATGAATTCAACGATCCGATGGATGATTTTGCCTTTAAATCCTCTTGCATAGGTTTCAGTGGAAGCGCTATAAAAGGCGACTCCCACCAAGAGACACAGCGTCATTCCCCCTAGAGGCAGAACAAGGGTCTGGCAAATCAGCCGAACCATGGCCTGCTGATAGGCGGGATCGTCGCACATCAGGGTTTGATAGGGATGCTCTGAGCGATGACGGTAGCGAACTCTGGGGCGATTTGAGGCTAATAAATGAGAGGCCAAGAAAGGGATAAAGCTGGACTGAGTAAGAAATAGCGTGGGATCTGGGGAGGGAAGGCGATCGGGCAATTGCAAGGCTGAGCGATCGCCGTTGTTGAGTTTCAATGAATTCAACCTAGGCTCTGCGCTTTGCCTGGATGCGGCACAATCCTTGGGCAGCATTGAAGTTACCCAATAGAGGCCAACCCCAAAGATCACAACCGCAAGTGCTGTAACAAACCCGCCAACTAAGGAGATTTGCGTCAGCACTTGCTTGCGCGTCTTTTCAAAATCCCGCAAATCATCTGCGAGTTCTTGGTGGCAAAATTGCCTGAATTGGTCAACAGATTTAAATTCAATGCGCTCTAGAATTTCTGCTGGATGGGAAGCTAGATCAGAATCAGACCCTTCTGGATTGAGCGTCGTGTCGGAGGCCGAGGGCGCAGGAATAGCGATATCGCCCAGGAATTTTGTTGCCCAAATGTGCAGCGCCTGCACTTCTGAAGTCATTAGCTGCTGGCAGAGAGCGATCGCCATCTCTGTTTGCCCACTAGCTTGATAAGCCTTTACCAAGGCCATCTGAGCTTTGCCATATTCCCAGCCTTGCGCGGGTGCATTTTCGCAGTAGTGGAGGAGAGAGGCGATCGCACGCTGATAATCTCCCTGCCGAAGCGCGTCGTTACCGACTTTGAGCGATTGATGAGGGGTTGCTGAAACCATGGTGGAAGTTAAGCACTGAACAGGCTGGCGACATCGACATCGGCGCGTTGGCGTTCGGTGGCTTCAAAGACCTGGCGTGACTGGTAGCCCATGGAAGGTGCTAG
>JALOOP010000486.1 GCA_025454315.1 Oculatellaceae cyanobacterium Prado106 | reverse complement strand
CTGGCGATCGAGCAAGCCAAACACATCCAGGGGAGAGGTCGCCATGCCTTCGTAGGAGTAGGTTTCCTCGTAAAAATTGGAGTTGCGCTGCGCCATGTAGTCGTACATTTCTGTCCAAATCGCTTCTGCTTTGGCACTAGAGTCCAGTTTTTCAGCCCACTGAATGAGTGCATCGCTCACCAAGGCTAAGCGCTTTTGCATCAGGTATTGTTCCAACCGTTCAAAGCGATGCAGAATCGGATAGCGAATCCCAATGGCAATGCCAAGGATGAGAACCGCTAGACCAAGATTAGTGAGAAAGAGGGGTTTAAGGCGATCGTTCAAGGATTTAGGCAAGGATTGGGGCTGAAAATGTGCAATGGGCACTATCGCACATTATGATACCCGCTCTTGCCTTATAATCCATGATTTATACCTTAAAAAACGATGGCTATTGGCCTTCTGGAATCGGTTCCTTAATGATCGCTAAGCCTAACACCTTCAGCATGTCCAGATCATTTACCACGTCCCAGTGTTCGGCAAATTGGCCGTTTTCAATCCGCATAATTTCGGCGGTTTTAATCACGACAGGTTTACCCGTGGCGAGAATACCTTGGAACTCTCCCTGATGGGTACCGCGCCAAGTGACAAAGGCGAACACCTTGTCTCCTTCGGCATAAAGTTGGTCAATGGTCGGGGCAAAATCAGGAAAAGCCACAAAAAAGCCTTGGAAGAATCGCTTAACGCCTTCAGTGGGGCTGAATCCCTGAGCGCTAGCCCAGGCTGCAACCATCTCATTGTGTTGGATGTAGTGGGGGGAGTAGTTGCGATCGACGGATGCAAAGTCACGCTGCACAAAGAATTCCTCAAACGCTCTCCGAAAAAGAGCTTTATTGACTTCGGTTTGATTTGCTTGAATGTCCATAGGGATAAAAGTCGTTGAAATTTTTCTCACACTGACCAAACTGTATCAGAAGATAAAGATTGATTCGTCATCCGATCCGTCAAGTTTGTCTGTCAGGTATGCCTGTCAGGTATGCCTATCAAGGTTATCAGTGCTAAGCATTCAGTTCCGCTCAAGATTTGGCACCTAGCACTGAACATTTGCCAACCTCTTTCCAGGATTGATCAGCCTCCATCCAGGGTTAATCAGCCTCTATAAAAAACTGCTGAAGCACCTCTGCCAATACCTCTGGGTTTTCGTCACCTAGCCAATGGCCTGCTTGAGGAATGACCGCACTGCGAACATCTTGAGCAACGGGTTTCAGTCCCTCTGCAACAAATTCACCAATACCATATTGTCCACCGATGCCTAGGACTGGCATTGTTAAGGGTCGTCTAGCAAATTCTTGGTTATTGGTGCGATCGCGCCACACAGCAGCATAGTACTCAATCCCAGCCCTTAAGGCACCAGGTTTTGAAACGTGTCGCACATATTCCTCAAAATGTTCTTGACTGACTGCCGAAGGATTCGCGGAATCATGCCAAAAGAACCAGGACAACAGTTCACGTTCCTGTCCTCGAAAGGCAAATTCTGCCACATCTGGAACTGTAAAAAATGAAAGCTGCCAGTTTGTTCCAACCGTCCAGTCAGGTTGAGCCGTCAGAAGATCCTCGTAGCCAAATCCTGGCAATCCATATTCCATAAAAGCAAGTTTGCGAACACGATCGGGATACATCGCGGCAAAGCTATAGGCCACACCCGCACCATGATCATAGCCAGCCAGAAAAATTTCTTCATGCCCCAACTGATCGAGCAGTTTCCGAATATCTTCCGCCATGGTGCGTTTGTCGTAGCCGTCACGGGTAATGGCTGAACCGCCTGCGCCTCGCAGATCGGGCACAATCACCGTAAAATTTTCAGCAAGAATGGGGGCTACCGTATGCCACATCAGGGAATGCTGCGGCCAACCGTGAATCAAAACCAGCGGATCACCCTGTCCTGCAACCAAGTAGCGAATCCGCACCCCATCCACGATCGCCACATGATTTTCAAAGTCATCCCAAGTCACGCTAGAACGAGCGGGTGATGAGGTAGATGGATTGGAACGATTATTTTCTTGCTGAGCTATCTGCGGGAATGCGATCGCCTGATCGGTCGCTAGGTAAAGGCTCGAAGTTAAGATTCCAGCCGCTAAGGACAGTTGCCCTGCGATCGCTAAATTACGCCACCATTGAACATTGAACGTTAATTTCATACCAATTCTCACACCACCAAATATTTCCAAAACCTCTGGAAGAGAACTTAAGCCTGTCATCGATCGGTCATTGATGGAACAGACCTACTCAATCGTCTATTAGCAGAAGCAAGCAGGGATCAGCCTACGAGTAAGAATGATCCCCAGAATGCCTCAAAGAATAAGCTATGCCCCTACTTCGCTGTCTGGGTTTGCTGAATCGTCATCAGTCCCAGAGGAACCAACATGCCTGTGCGATCGACCACATCCCAATGTTCAACGATCTTGCCATCCCGCACCCGAAACACATCACTAGTCTTGGTGACTACGGGTGTACCAGAGGATGCAACTCCCAGAAAAGGTTCGCCCGTATGTGTTCCTTTCCAGGTGAGATAAACCATCACTAAATCATCCTCGGCCATCATCAGATCAATGTTGGGCGCATAATCTGGAAAAGATTGAAAGATTTGAGAAAAATATCCCACCATGGCCTCTCTGCCATCGGGGATGTTTGGATTATTTTGAATATAAACATCCCCATAAAACTGCTCAGCGGCATCTAGATTCTTGTTGACAAAGACTTCTTCTAGAGCAGTCCGAACCAGTGCCTTATTGGCCTCCAGCCTATTTGCAGAGACCGATTGTGTCGCCATCATAATAACGACAAATACGACAGCAACGATGCTCCAAAAATGTCTCAACTTCACCAAAGGTTCTCCTGTTTTCAAGGTTATTACAGAGTGACTACAGAGTGATTACAGATAACTTTTGTCCCTCAAACCTTACAATTCTTTATCCACTTTGGTCTTGTCCATTCTGGCGAAGAATAGTCTAATCGAGGGATAATTTCTGGCAGCACAGTTGGAACTCTCCATCGTTCACGGCTCTATGGTCTAATAGAGTGATAGTCTTATCAAGCAATCGCTGAGCAGTGAGATGACGGAGCCTCCGATTCTGCAAGTGAATTACCGCCAGGATGCCGCGAGTTTACAGGTCTCTCCGAGTCCACCCCGGCAAACCAACCAGCGCGAAAACTGGCCGCAGATTAGTTTGCAACATCATCAGCAACCAGCCCTCCAAACACCAGAATTTCAGCCTGTGCAGCATTTACTCATCGTCCATCTAGGACATGAGGTTGGCGTTGACCGACGACTAGGCGGCGTTCGTCAACGGGCAGAGCATCATCCTGGAGAGGTCACCGTTATCCCCGCCCAATGTAATTACCAACTCACCACCCAGCATCCCAGCGAAATCTTGCTGATGGCGCTTGAACCCCACTGGGTTTCCCAACTGATCCATGAATTGATTGACCCAGATCACATCGAAATCCTGCCCTGTTTTGCCCAGACTGACGCATTAATCTCTGGCATTGGACAAACTCTAAATATAGAATTAGCGTCCTATCGACCAGCCGATTCACTTTACATTGAAGCCTTATCAAATGCGCTAGCCCTCCACCTGCTGCGGCAATATGGAGGGCGGCAGCAACAGTCTATCCGCAATTACCAGGACTATCCGCAATTGCCAGGATGGATTACCAGGGTACAAGCTCAATCAAGTCCTCGACTATATCCACAGCCATCTTGACGAAAACATTCATATCGAGGATTTAGCCAGACTGATCAATATGAGCCGCTACCACTTTGCGAGTCTCTTCAAACAGTCCATGGGGGTTTCTCCCTATCAATTTATCCTAATGCAACGGGTAGAACGGGCAAAACAGTTATTGAAACAATCTGAATTAACATTGACGGCGATCGCATCAATGTGTGGCTTTGCCAATCAAAGTCATTTCATTCGCCGTTTTCGTCAGTGGGTTGGGGTAACGCCTAAAGTCTTCCGCAATTTGATCTAATGATCATTCAAATCAGATCAAGCAGTCGCCAGGTCAGGTATTCTTTGAGAAGGGAAATCCCAGATTTTTTGTGGTACAAAAGATTTAGGATTTCCCTTCTCAGAAATGTCCTTACGAGGTGACTCGACTGGCGATCGGCATCCGCCATCCGGTGCCAAAGGCGCGATCGGTGATTTTAATTCCCGGAGGTGCTTGTTTGCGCTTAAATTCAGCGCGAGTAACCAGGTGAATGACACGGGCAACGGTGTCCGGATCATGGCCAGCGGCGATAATTTCGGTGGGGGATTGGTGTCGGAGGATGAACTGTTCCAGGATATCGTCGAGGATATCGTAGGGGGGGAGGGAATCCTGGTCTTTTTGGTCAGGTTTGAGTTCGGCGCTGGGGGGCTTGGTGAGGATATTGGGTGGAATGATGGGGGATTTGGGAGATTGAATTTTGGCGGTGAGGTGTCCTAGCTGTTGCAGTTGCTGTTCAGACAGGGATGTACCAAAGTCTTGATTGAGCCATTGACAGATAGAGTAGACTCGCGTTTTGGGTACATCTGCGATCGCCGCTAACCCCCCGTTCATATCTCCGTACAAAGTACAGTACCCTACGGCCATCTCAGACTTGTTTCCCGTTGAGATCAGCAGATGTCCAAACTTATTGGCGATCGCCATCAACAAATTTCCCCGGATTCTAGACTGAAGATTCTCCTCCGCAATCCCAAACTCCGTTCCTGCGAAGAGAGATTCTAGCGTTTGGTCATAGGCTTTCATCAAATCCCCAATGGGTAACATCTGCGTGGGCATTCCCAGATTTTTAGCCAGGTTCAAAGCATCCTCAATGGAATGATCGGAGCTGTAGGGAGAAGGCATCAGCACACCCAGCACATTTTCGGCACCGATGGCGGCAGTGGCGATCGCAGCTACCAGCGCCGAATCAATGCCACCGCTCAATCCCAGAACCACTTTTTTGAATCCACATTTGCGAATGTAGTCGCGGACTCCGAGAACGAGGGCTGACCAGACTTCGGCATCGCGGTTTTCGGGTTGGGGGGCGATCGACGACTCATGGGGTTGGGGAGAAGCGGGGACAAACTGCTCTGTCGTTGGATCATACTCCACCA
>JALOOP010000086.1 GCA_025454315.1 Oculatellaceae cyanobacterium Prado106 | reverse complement strand
GGCTTGCTGCTGCCGAATACTCTCTAGGAGATCGGCGCTGGATTGCCTGAGATCTCTAATTTCATGGGACTGGCTTGTACTTTGAACCTGATGTTGTTGGGAGATTCGGAGGAGGTCGGCGGCCAGCGATTCAAGGCGGTCTAGGCGAGTGAATGCCTCTGGGAGAGAATTCGTCATAGATGAAACGGAAATGAGACGGGTTTATGTACCGTTACGGAAAGTGAGAACCGATATTGGATAATTCTATTACGAGGAATTTTCATTGCCTACCTTTTTGTCTGTTTTGTCTGTTTTGTCTTGTTCTGTGGAACGTATCGCAGGTTGATGATTCATGACGATTCACGTAGGCAGAGGCATTGGGTTATCATCATGCAACTTGATGAATCGTCAAATTGAATTGTGAATCTTTATCGTCAATTGAGCCATGAACGCTGAAGCTGTAATCGGGATTGATCTAGGTGGGAGCGCCATTAAAGCGGGGCGCTTTAGCCATCAAGGGCACTGTCTGCAAGCCCTGACCCTGCCGACACCACAGCCCACCAGTCCGGAGGCGGTTTTGGCGGTGATGGTGGATGCGATCGCCCAACTAGACCCCGATCGCACAGCCTTGGCGATCGGCGTGGGCACGCCTGGGCCTTCCGATCCGCAAGGTCGCGTCGCCCGGATTGCCATCAATCTAGAAGGCTGGCGCAATATTCCGCTGGCGGATTGGCTGGAGGAAAAAACAGGAATTCCGACGGTGCTGGAAAATGATGCAAACTGTGCCGGCATCGGAGAACTCTGGCTGGGCGCAGGGCAGGCATTTCAGAGCTTTATTTTGTTGACGCTGGGGACGGGCGTAGGGGGGGCGATTATTCTCAACGGTCAACTCTTTGTGGGACAGGACGGTACGGCTGGAGAGTTGGGGCTAATCACCTGCAATCCCGAGGGGCCGCCCTGTAATAGTGGCAATAATGGTTCTTTGGAGCAATATGTGTCGATTCGAGCCATTCGGCGGCAGATGGGGGCTGAGCCAGAGGAGTTGGGGAAACGGGCGACACAGGGGGATTTGGAGGCGATCGCATTTTGGCAACACTACGGCAAAACCTTGGGTGCAGGACTGGCTAGCTTATTGTATGTCCTCACCCCACAAGCCGTCCTAATCGGTGGAGGCATTTGTGAAAGTGCGCCTTATTTTCTCCCGGCTCTGCAAGCGGAGATTGATCGGCGAGTGTTGCCCACGTCGCGGCTGGGACTTCAGATATTGAAAGCTTCTTTGGGCAATCAAGCAGGAATGGTTGGCGCGGCGCGGTTGGCTTGGCAGAAACGAGTCAAACCATAGCAGGGAATGACAATATTCCAAGTTCACAGCATTGCAAGATTCACGGTGTAAAAAGGTACCCCATGGGGTAATCGCCAAGCGTTTGCTGAACCTTCAGAATGGCCAAGAGCGATCGCCCAAATCCAACTTCTGTTGCAAAGCCTTACGAAATTTTTCAAAGCGTTTCAGGTTTGCCCATTACGGCGTGAATTTGGCAGGCTGTTGGAGTGTGTTTGACTTTGTTGCCTCAGAGTGGGTTGTGCTACCTCAAAGTAGTTTGCCTCTGAATTGCCTCAAAGTGATTTACCTCTGACTTATCTCAGAGGAATTATTTCAGAGTGAATTTCCTTGAAGTAGTGCTGAGTCAACGCTAAATTTTAGGGTTCATATCGTTCCAGTTGTTGAACCTCTCAAACAACTATGATGGATCGACCCTAATTTTTAGAAGTGACGCTGCAGTAGATTGCTTTTGTTCTTAATCTTGTTTCTGAAAATTGTCCTCACCGTTCGCGTTATCCAAAAAGAGTTTAATCGATTCTCAGAAATAGTTGAAACCCTCTTCCAGCCTAGTTTTCAGCTAAAATTGCTAATTTAACCTACTTGGCACCCCTAATTTTCAGGAGGCCGTAGTTTAATTTTCAGGCAAAATTGGCTATTGTTTTTGTAAGCAGAGTAAAATTTGGTGGTGAATCCACAAAACCGCGAAATGGACAATTGGTGGGCACTTCCGCATTTCGATCTGATCCTAGCAACGGTTTCAGCCATTATTAAGGAATGGATTATTTCAACTTGAGATTACGCGAACGGTGAGTTGTCTCTATCCCTTTCAAAATCGATTCAATCATCATCGACCAAACCATTCATTGACCTGAAGTTAGCCCCCGATTTTTATTCAGGAGAATTGCACTATGACAGCAGAATTTGTAGGTCAGAAAAGCACCGTTGGCAATGAGGGAAATGGCGATCGCTGCCTTCCCACCGATGTCAAAAAGATGGGCATGTTTCTGCAAGACCCATCCCTGGCGAAACTGCGTGACAACTATGACTTTCCCATTGAGGTGGATTATCTGCGCGGCACGGGTTCTAGTCGCGTCGCGATTCAAGACAACGATGAATCCGGGGCAGAGGTTTTCCCCGGCTTGAATTGGGCGACTGAACCCGATTTGTCCTTTGAACACTTTGAGTCACAAGGGTTAATTGACAATCCCCAATTTCATCAGGTCAATACCTTTGCCGTGATCAATCGAGCCTTGGATTTTGTCGAAGAAGAAATTGGTCACCCGTTGGTGTGGAAAGATGGCTCTGCGCTGGTGGTACGGCCCCATGCCTTTCAAGGGATGAACGCCTACTACGATCCCATGTCTCCTTCCCTCAACTTTGGCTTTTTCACCACGCCTTTCCGCCGTGCCCCGGTCTGGACTTGTCTCTCGCATGACATCGTCACCCATGAGTTGGGGCATGCCATTCTAGATACATTCCGTCCCCTGTATATTTTCAGTCCTGATGTCGATACTCCAGCCCTGCACGAATCCTTCTCAGATTTGATGGCCATGTTTTCTGCGCTGCAACATAAGAGCGTGGTCAAGCATCTTTACCGCGAAACCTATGGCAATATGCGGGATGCCAGTCTGATTACTCGGTTGGGCGAAGAGTTTGGACAGGGAATCTTTGGGGCAGGGGTACCGTTTTTGCGATCGGCGCTAGAAGGCCCAGTCTATTCCAAAGCGCCCAAGCAGCCTCATTCGCGATCGACCGTGTGGACAGCGGCGATTTACGACATCCTGGAGCGCCTGGTGCGGGAGCAATATCCAACCGGATTTGCCAAAACCCTCGAAGGCTTTGGCAACTTCTCTGAAGCGTTGGTGAATGCCACCCGTTGGATCAAAGGGATGCTGCTGCGGGCGCTACACTATACGCCGCCCAATGCTCTCACAATGCCCATGCTGGCGCGCTTGATCTACGAAGCGGATGCGCGGGTCTTTCCCCAAGACAGCAAATTCCGCGACATTGCCAAAGAGATCTTTCAGCAGCGCGAACTCTGGAACGAGAACATCGATTTAACGGTGTCCGATTCGACGGTGGGGCAAGCATTTCAGGGTCATACGGGCAGCGATGCAACGACCTTATCTCGGATCATTATGCGCCATGCGGATGCTTTGCGGATTCCGGCAGGGACGGTGCGGTTGATTAGTCCGCGATTGATTACGACGACTCGACAAATTGACAAAGTAGATTCTGGGAATGTATGTGGTATTAAGACGATCACAGAACATTACCTAGAATTTGCCTACGAGCAAACGGAGTATGTGGATTCTTTTGGGATGCTGGTGCCCGTCGTCGTTTATGGGGGCGGCACCTTGACGATGGACGAAAACTGGAACGCGGGATTGATAGCGACCTATCCGGAACTCATCAAAGCAGATCCACCCGCTGAAGAAGGCGTAAAACAAGCCTGGGCTAGAAACCGTGAGCAGTTTGACGCTTTGCATGGCAGCAGCATTACCAAAACGCTAGCCGCCCGCAATGAGCATCGCACGCTGAAGGATCAGCCTGTGGTTCCGGGTTGTCCCTTTGTCCTGCAAAAAATGGAAACGGGCGCTTATCGACTGATGCGCCGCAACTGTAACTTGCACGATCGCTTTAATGGAACTGCGTTGACCAAACATGGAATTGTGCAGCGATGAATTGTGCAGCGATAGGAGCGATCGCCCCTTTCCCCCACTCCCTCTTGGATGTCTCGTTCTTCATTCAAAAAAGACCAAGCAATCCAGAGATTCGACTTCCAGTTCAGAATAAATAGCGCAATTGGCTAAAGTGCGGGAGAGGAGGCAACTTCTCTCCCCTTTTTCTTAACCCTAATCCTTGGGAATCTTCTTCAGGTTCACAATACGCTATCGGGGTAAGCCCTCAATTAAATTGCCATAGAGTTGAAAGAAACGGGCTTCATCTAGCGCTGTATCTGGATTATTCCAGGTGGCGCTGACACAGTAGGTTTTGCCTTGAGGCGACTCCAGCCAAGTGGTGAGATTGACCACACCCGGTTCTGAACCACCCTTGAAAGAAACCCTCGTCCATTGTTCCGGTTTGACCAGTCCGCCTCCTGGATTGACGCTCATCAGCGGCAGGTCAGCGACCTTTGCCATAAGGCTACAGAGTTCATGCGGAGTAAACCAGTATTCCACATCGAGGGCATAGGGTTTGCCTTCGGGGAAGAGGCTGGCGGCATCGGGCAGGGGTTGGGCAGCGAGTTCAGCCAGAACCTGACGACGCTGATCCGGGTTGCCTGCCCGGTAGCGATCGAGAAACCCCTGATTCTGGGGCGCTTTTAGCTGAAAAAATTCCCGAGTGCTAAGCAAAGGCTGGTTGCGCGGGGTCTGTGCCTCAGCCGCAGATCGTCCGACGACCCGGAGCAGGGTATCGGTGGCGGTATTGTCGCTCTGGGAGATCATCAGCGTGGCGAGGCTTTGAAGGGTCAGGAGCGCACCGTCGAACCAGGTTTGGAGGAAGCCGCTGGGTAGGCTTTTATCTTGGGGTTGGAGGGCAATGACTTCATCCCAGGTGTGGGTGCCTGCGTTGATTTGTTCGCGCAGGGCGGCTAGGATGGCGAGTTTGAAAGTGGAACCGACACCCAGGGGCTGGTCGGCGTTGTGGTTGGCAAGGGTGCGATCGCCCTCCATGATCAGCAGGTTGGTTTGGCCAGGGAAGGTGCTAAGTTGGGCGATCGCTTGCTCTGGCGAAATCGCCTCTGCCTGGGGCTGGAGCAGAAGTCCCGTAATCCGTCCATTCTCATCCAAGGCAATTTGAGCCGAAACCTTGCCGCGCTCAAACTGAACCCGATAGCCCGATTCAAAGGGCTGCAAAGACTGATAGGCTCCTGAGTTATTGCGAATGTCCTGAAGGATTTGCTCAATTTGAGCTAACGGCACGGCTTGGAGAAAGGAAGGGGCAAACCAGTCTGCTTGGATGGCTGGTGCCGTGAATAATCGTTCTAAGGCAGCCGTGGGAGTGGGAGTAGAGGTCATGGGGGTTTGAGCCAGAGCGCGATGGGCGATCGACGGAGGCGCAACCCGCCAAGGGGCAGGCTGTAGGTCTAAAGACAGGGAAAACCAGAGCAAGGGAATGAACATCAGCTATTGACCCTCATGATGACAAGGATTGCAGCGAAAATAAGCTGATTGAGATTTGCAACCTGAAAGACGCAGTGACGAGAGAAATTCGACACCTTTGGAACTTTATGGAAAACACCCAAATCGTTCAGGGTTCGATCCTAATCCAGGCCAAAAATAAATCCAAATTTATTCTTTGAACTTAATTCTTTGAGCTTATTTCTTTGAACTTATTCTTTGAACTGAAGATTCTCCAGGATGACAGCAGAGCGAGGCTCAAAGCCGTCTGCATATTCGGCAGGATAGTGGGTGAGAACGTAGAAGGCATTGCCTTGATGTTCACCCAGATAAATGGCACCGACTTCTAGACCGTTTGGCGTTTGTTTTTGGTAAATTAGCTTTTCTGTAGCCCAAGGATAGCTGACGACATTGGTGCGATCGACCAGTTCCCATTGATTGGTGGCCATGATACCCTGATCACTCAGCAGACTTTGCTGCAAGTCTTCTACACTCGTGGAGGGTGGCAAGAAGACCTGGATATAGGCTTTGGGATCTTTGGTTCCGGTGGGGCTGAAATAGAACTGCGCTTCCTGCCCTTGATTCGAGCCACTAACTCCGGTTTGGAAGTCCTTGGCGGGAACATAGGTCGTGAAGGGCAATGAGTCGGATTGAAACAGGTTAAGCTGCGTTTCTACCGTCTGCCCCTCAATGGTGATGGGCATGACGCGGCTGGCGGGTTGGTAAGTGGAGCCGTTTTGGGTCGCCACATTGGCCACCGCTCCCGTTCCGGGTGCGGCTGTTTCAGGAGAAGTTTGAGCTTCAGGTGAGGTCTGCGTTTCAGGCGTGGTTTGGGCAGTGTCTTGGGGTTGCGATAACATGCAGCCAGTCAGGGTCAATAGACTGACCCCAACCAGCAGGGAAGCGAAGTTTCGACCGATTTGGGATTTGCTCATGGTTTTATTCGACCACAAAATTGACCAATTTCCCCGGTACGACAATCACCTTTTTGATCACCTTGTCCGCAATGTAGCGCTGTGCAAGTTCCGACGATCGCGCATACTCCTCTAGCGCCTGTTTGTCGGCTTGGGCGGGGACTTGAATCGTACCGCGAGTTTTTCCCATGACCTGAATGACCAGGGAAATTTCATCGACCACCAGGGCTTGGGGATCGAAAATGCACCAGGATTGCTGATGAACAGAGTCAGCATAACCCAGGCGATGCCAAAGTTCCTCTGCCAAATGGGGGGCAAAGGGAGCCAAAAGCTTCAGCAAGGTTTCAATGCCATCTGCGTAGATGGGGGAGTCTTTGCAGGGGGCATCGGTGAGAGCGTTGCTGAGTTTCATCAACTCTGAAACCGCTGTGTTGAACTGGTATTCACCCTCTAAATCTTCGCTGACTTGCTGGATCGCATAGTGAATGGCGTAGCGCAAGTCCTTTTCCGGTTTGGTTAATTTGGACAGATCGATCGCAGTTCGATTTCCTGGAGTTTGGTTTCCTGAAGACTGTGCAGCAAATTCTGTGACCAATCGCCAGACCCGATTCAAGAAGCGGAATTGGCCTTCGACATCGGTTTCTTCCCATTCCAAATCTTTTTCGGGCGGTGCTTTGAACAGGATGAACATGCGGGCGGTGTCTGCCCCATGCTTAGCCAGCACATCTCTCGGGTCAATGCCGTTGTATTTGGACTTCGACATTTTTTCGTAGGTGACTTCTAAGGCTTCACCCGTCTGGGGATCTTGGGGATTGCTGGGGTCTACCTGGTTGGGCTGGAAGTATTTGCCGCTGTTGGGGTTTTTGTAGGTAGCGGCTTGTACCATGCCCTGGGTGAGCAGACGGCTGAAAGGTTCGTCAAAATTGAGCAGACCGCGATCGCGCAACACCTTCGTAAAGAACCGCGAATACAACAAGTGCAAAATCGCATGTTCAATGCCGCCCACATATTGATCCACGGGCAACCAATCATTGGCACGCGCCGGATCAAATGCCTGCTGCTCATTACGAGCATCGGGATAGCGGAGAAAATACCAGGAGGAATCAATGAAGGTGTCCATCGTGTCTGTTTCACGACGAGCGGGAGTGCCGCAGGTGGGACAGGGCACATTGATCCATCGCTCTAGTTTGGCCAAGGGCGAGGGGCCGCGACCGCTAAACTCCACATCTTCGGGCAATAGCACGGGCAACTCTTCCGTGGGCACCGGAACAATGCCGCACTCGGGGCAATGCACGACCGGAATCGGACAACCCCAATAGCGCTGCCGCGAAATCAACCAATCCCGCAAACGATAGTTGGTGGTGCCTTTGCCTTTGCCTTGCCGCTCCAGCCATTGCACCGCCGCCAAAACGCTCTGTCCCTCGCCCTTCCCGGCGGGAACCCCATCCAACGGCCCCGAATGCACCATCACCCCATCATGGGGATAGGCTTCGGTCATGGCAGCGCTGTCCAGAACCTGATCGACAGGCTGAACCACCACCTGAATCGGCAACTGATACTTTCTAGCGAACTCAAAGTCGCGCTGGTCATGAGCCGGAACCGCCATAATCGCCCCGGTGCCATAGCCCATCAACACATAGTCGGCAATCCAAATGGGAATCTTTTCCTGATTGACGGGGTTAATGGCATAGCTGCCTGTCCAGACCCCAGTTTTCTCACGGTTTTCAGCCGTTCGCTCCATTTCCGTGGTGGCCGCTGCTGCCGCCTGATAGGCCGCTACCGCCTCAGCCTGGTCGGCAACCGTCAATTTCTCCACTAAAGGATGTTCAGGGGACAGCACCATGAAGGTTGCGCCCCAAAGGGTATCGGGACGAGTCGTAAAGATGGGCAACTCGTCTCCGGCTTCGGTGGTGAAGGTCACCTGTGCCCCGGTGGATTTGCCAATCCAGTTTTCTTGCATCAGCTTGACGCGCTCAGGCCAACCCGAGAGCTGATCCAGGTCGGTGAGCAACTGTTCGGCGTAGTCAGTAATTTTGAAGAACCATTGGCGTAACAACCGACGTTCGACGATCGCCCCCGATCGCCAAGATTTCCCCTGGCTATCCACCTGTTCGTTCGCCAACACGGTCTGATCAATCGGGTCCCAGTTCACGGTTGCTTCTTTTTGGTAGGCCAACCCCGCCCGCAAAAATTCCTGAAAGATCCACTGCGTCCAGCGATAGTAGTCGGGCGAACAGGTGGCCACTTCTCGATCCCAGTTGAAGGCGATGCCCAACTGTTTCAACTGGGCCCGCATCACGTCAATATTTTCGTAAGTCCATTTGGCGGGATGAACGCCCCGGTCGATGGCGGCGTTTTCAGCGGGTAAGCCAAAGGCATCCCAGCCCATAGGATTGAGGACACGGTAGCCCTGCATCCGCTTGTGGCGGGCAATCACATCGGTAATCGTATAGACGCGGACATGCCCCATGTGCAGGTTGCCGGAAGGATAGGGAAACATGGCCAGGGCATAGTATTTGGGCTTGTCACTGGCTTCCAGGTCATCTTGCAGCGCCTGCTCCGCCCAAACGCTCTGCCACTTCTCCTCAATATCTGCCGGGTTATAACGGGACTCCACGGGGAACAACTCCTGATTGATTCACGGTACCGTAACTAGTTATCTCATTCTAGACGGTTCGTTTTCCGGAAGATCGCGGATTTTGGGAAGGGGAGTAGGGGGAGAGGGGAAAGGGGAAAGGGGAAGGGGGAAAGGGGATCTTAGATTGCCTCTTGGAGTGGAGCATTGGGGGGAGACAGAGAATTTTCTTGGATGTTCTTTCTAGGATCTGTTCTCTGACTCAGGCCGGGATGCATTCAGCGTTCATCCTTTCGCCTTTTCCCTTTCCCCTTTCGCCCCCCAAAAGCGAAAGAGCGAGGTTAACCTCGCTCTTTCGCTTTTGAAGATAGATTGTTCGATTCACGCTTTTGGGTTGACCCAGTAAACATCAGGGAATTACTCCTTCACACTTTTAACTTGCACACCTTATATAACTTGCACACCTTTAGCTGGAACACCTTTTGCTTGGCTTCACACCTTGGAACTGTGGGTTTGGGATGGGCGATGGATTCGGGCGTTAGGGTTGGGCGGTTTCGAGCCAGTCGAAGATGCGATCGAGTTGTTCGAGGGTGACGAGGCCGTACTGCCACAGGATCATGGCGATGGGGCCTGGGTCATGTTCGCGATGGCGGAGGGCGATCGCAATCGAAGAGGTAGAGAGTGAGAGATCTTCTTCGAGAAATTGGAGAAAGCGAGAGTATTTTGCAGGTGTCATGCCATTCACCTCCTTTGAGTACACCCCTGGTGAGTCTTCTGTGTAAATGCCGGGTTCAGTCAGTTTCATGGCTCAGTTAAGTGGGTAAAGCGGGATACAGGTGCCAAGTTCACGCGAGTGCGGGGTTTCAGCCCGATGAGAGACTAAGTAAGGTCTTGACAGAGGTGGAATCTCAGTAGCTGGGGTCAACTACTGGTATTTAATCTGCCATCAAAACAATAAAGGGAAGCTCAATTTGTTTTGTAGATTATGTAAATCTTTAGACCTGGTTCAAACTCCGTGTAATTTCGGCAGTGTTCCCCGTTCTGAGCCTCGTACTAAGCAAGCTACAATAGCAAACTCTTTGTCGTTTGGGTAGTGCTGAATGTGATGAATTTATCGATTTCCACAATAAGTTTTATGAAGCAAAATGCCACAAAAGTTTGCGATTCTGTAACGCCAGCCGGAGCGAGTTTCGCGATCGCCCCCTCCCCTCCCCTTCAAAACATCCGCAAAACCACGGTCGAAACCGCAAAGACACCGACAAACACCTGTTCTACAGCCTCCCCACTCCCCACTCCCCACTCCCCACTCCCGACTAAGGACTACTAAGCGGCTGAATCACCACCCGATCGCCCACCTTCAGCCCCAACTCTTCAGCACGGCCACTCCGCAGTTCAATCACCTGGTTGACGGCGCTATTGGAAGGATAGACGGGGCAGGGGTCGCTGGTGCAAGGGGTGGCATTGACGGCGATCGCCTTCACTTCTCCATTCAGCAGAAACACAATATCCAAGGGAGAGGGGGTATTTTTCATCCAGAAATATACGGGACGGGGTGGCTCGAAGGGAAACAACATGCCGCGATCGTCGGGCAGGGGCGGACGATGCATCAGCCCCATCTCCTGCTGTTCAGGGGTTTCAGCAACTTCGAGTTGGATGATTTGACCGTTGATATTGGCCTGGGCAGTAATCGGCAGGGTTTGCCAGGGGTTGGACTGGTCAGACTGACCGGACTGAATCGGCTGCGGAGATTCTTGGCTGATAGAAGGCTGATCCGGTTTTCCAGGGCGGTCAGACTCGGTACCCATTGGGGAAGCGGCTGGAGATTGCGTCGATTCTAATGCAGGTTGCCCTATGGAGGGGCGGTTTGCGTCAGGGGTGAGGGGCGATTCGGCGGAGGGGGTGGCGATCGAGCAGCCTAATAAAAGGAGGCTTAGGCCACAGCCAAAGAGGCGATGCAGGCGGTGGGTGGCAGTGCAATCCGCTGAAAGTGGGGTGCGAATCCGTTTAAAGGTCATAGGGGAATGGCTGGGTTGAGGGAGAAAAGGGAGCAGGATTCAGGGGCATGTCAATCTATCTCATTGGCTTCGCCTCAAGGGTTTTCGCCCCCTAAATCCCCAAATTCTGGGGGACTTTGAAGGTTCCTGGATCATTCCGGGAGGGTCCGGCTCCCCCAAAGTTGGGGGTTGGGGGGCGCGAAATTCAGAAGAGAAAGCAAGCCAGGATTTGTGGGTTAGACAGTAGTTCCTTGGCAAAGGATCGGGCGAGGGAGTGGGCGATCGCACAAAAAAGCATCCAGGTTCAGCACTTGCACGCTTAGGATCTTTAACCTAGAACAAACGCGAAGTCCATTAGACGATCTGAGGATTGTCTCGTTCCCGCTTCAAGGCGTAAACTAAAAGGCTTTGCCCAAGCGATGCCAGCAGGATTCAAGACTCCCGCAAAACATAGCCAACGCCTCGCACTGTTTGGATCAGGCGTTTTTCCCCTTCCTCTTCGACCTTCAGCCGCAGATAGCGGACATAGACCTCAATCACATTGGACTCACCGACAAAGTCATAGCCCCAGACATTTTCCAGGATTTGTTCGCGGGTGAGGACTTCGCGGGGATGCTCCATGAGGAATTTGAGCAGTTCAAACTCTTTCATGGTCAGGTCAATCATGCGATCGCCCCGACTGGCTCGCCGAGTCGCTAAGTCTAGCAGCAAATCCGCAAACCGGATCTGCTCAGTACTGGGCACATCGGTTTTAAGATACAACCGCACCAGTTTCAAAAACTCCTCACTCCGGTAGGGCTTGAGGAAATAATCATCGGCTCCCGCATCCAAACAGGCTACCCGGTCTTCCACCGCGTCCCGCACCATCAACAGCAGCACTGGGGCACGGGTTCCCGTCGATCGCAAGCTACTCGACAACGACAACCCCGAATCTCCCGACAGCATCCGGTCAACCACAATCAGCGCAGGTTGCAGATCTCGCGCTTGCCGCAGTCCTGAAGCCGCATCATGGGCGATCGTCGTGTCATACCCCGCTTCTTGGAGGTCGGCACTCATATGCTTAGCCAGCACTTCATCAGTCTCAATCACCAGGACTTGGGGGCGTTGGTCGGAGAGGGGGAGGTTCATGGTGGGGATGGGGGATGGGGGGATGGGGAGAGCGGCAATTGCGCTATTTATGATGAAGCCTGGGTGGAAACAAAAAGAGAAACAAAGTCCACCTGGGTAGACTAAAAGTCCACCTGGGTAGACTAACAGCTATGTTTTTAACCCGTTCAGGCAAATTTTGTCTATCTCCCAGAACTTTCTAAGCCTGAACCCCAGAAAAATCCATTAAACCCTCTCTTCGACCCTTTCCCCTTTCCCCTTTCCCCTTTTCCCTTTCCTCTACTCCCCACTCCCCGCTCCCCACTCCCCCATTAAGGCAATTCCACCGAAGTCGGCTTCGCCACATGGGGCAGACCCCAGCCCAGCTTTTCGCGAAGGACATGGAAGAATTCGTTGGGGCGGAGGCGGATGAAGCGGGCGGAGTAGGGCGATCGCACAATTCTCACCCGATCTTCGGGTAGCACGGAGCATCCAGCGTTGCCATCGACGACCATGACGAGGGGGTTGGCGTTGGCGGGGAAGATGGTGACGGGTTCGCTGTCGGCAAAGACGAGGGCGCGGGAGGCGAGGGAGTGGGGACAGATGGGCACGAGTTGCAAGGCGGCAACACCGGGGGCGACGACAGGGCCTCCGGCGGAGAGGGAGTAGGCGGTGGAACCGGTTGGGGTAGAGATGATGACACCATCAGCGGCGATATCAACGGGGGCATGGCGACCCAGTTCGATTTCAAAGTGGCACATGCTGGTCAGGGGTTCGCGGTGCAGCACCATTTCATTGAGACAGAGGGCTTCCCAGACCAGGGCATCCGATCGCCACACCTGCACCGAGAGCATGGCGCGTTCTTCGACTTCAAACTGTCCGGCGATGAGGGCATCGAGGGCTTGGGGAAGCTGGTTGATGTAGGCTTCGGTGAGAAAGCCCATGTGTCCGGTGTTGATGGTGAGAACCGGGATGTGGGAGGGGGCGACCTGGCGGAAGGCAGAGAGAACGGTGCCATCGCCACCTAGGGCGATCGCAAAGGCCATGTCCTGATCAAAGCCTGGGGGTGCCAGGTTGGTGATGGGCGTATGGCAAATGGGGCGACCGGGTTTGGAGTAGCCCAGGATGCCGCCCATGCCAGTCGCCAAAAAAACCTCCCAGTCCTGGGCGGTGAGGGTGTCTTTAATGTCTTCAGCCGCTCGGCAAGCAACGGGTTTTGTATCGTTGTAAATAACGCCAGCTTTGGGCACAAGCAATTCCAGTCCAGGGTTGAGAATAAATAGCGGGTGCCACGCGGGTACGGATTGCAACCGGAGACACTTCTTTATAGATTATTACGTTAGTTGCCCCATCGGTCAGGCATTTACCAAGACTCTCTTTTATCTTCAATCATGACAGATCCCTTTGCTTTAACAGATGAAACCCTGCAGGCGATTCTCCAGGATCAGGTGGAGGATGCGATCGCCAATCAGTTGGTCTGGCATTACCTGGGTTACCGTCAGGTAGATGGCCAATGGGATACGACTTTGGTCGTATCCCATTGGCGCGAGGAATATCCGACGCCGCCCGATTTTATTGACAGTCGTCCGGCGACGGTGAAGCTGACGCGATCGATTCCCAAGGAGGACAAGCAGCTTTTGAAGGAGGAACTGAAGTTTGGGGGGTACAAGGTGGATGAGTTGGTGCCTCGGAAGACTCGGCGGGCGACGATGGTGAATTGGTTGTTGAGCTATCGTAAGCAGCATCCTGCTTAGGCTTTAGGTTGAGAACAGAAGATGGGTTGGAATTTTTTAAACCGCAGAGACGCAGAGGCGCGGAGGAATTTTTCTTGTTAGCGGGGTGGGGGAAGATTTGGGGGTTAGGGGACGACTTCGACGGGGGTGCCGATTTTGACCATGTCGTAGAGTTGTTCAACGTCCTGGTTGTACATGCGGATGCAGCCGTGGGAGGCTGCGGTGCCGACGCTGGCTTCGTTGGGGGTGCCGTGGAAGCCGATGTAGTTGGTGCCGTCAGTCCAGAAGCCGATCCAGCGGGTGCCAAGGGGGTTGTCGGTGCCGGGGGGAGCGATTTCTCCGGTGAAGGGATGCTCCCAGGATGGGTCGATGATTTTTTGCATGACTTGATATTTGCCGACGGGGGTTTCCCAACCGCTGCGACCGACGGCGATCGGGAAGCTGGCTTTGATTTGGTCGCGATCGTAGATGTAGACGCGGCGATCGGCCAGTCGAATCACCAAATGAATCCGGGTAGCAGCCTCTGGAAAAGGCACATACATATCGGCTCCCCCTAGGGCAGGTAGGGAAGCCGGAGGTGTTAGACCCAGGAGACTATCCAGCAGGGACTGGACTGGGGCGGCGGGTGGGGACTGTTGTACGGAATTTTGAGGTGTGCGGTTTTGAACGGCAGGTTCCTGGAGAAGAGGCGATTGGGTTGCAGGCGCTTGAGGTAGAGGCGTTTGGGTTAAGGGCGCTTGGGGCAGAGTTTCTGAGGGGGCAGCTTCGGGAGGAAAAGATCCCACAGGGGCAGTGACATCTGGTGAAGTCGTCTGGCTGGTTGGAATGGCTAGAATATCGGTCGTGGATTGTCCCAACGCGGGTGCAGAGAACGTTCCTAGACTGGTAAATGGCACGGAAGTCAGCAGGATTCCAGCCAGGATTTTACGCCATTGGAATTTTGACTGTTGCATGTTATCCATCGCCCCTTATGCTCTGTCACTCGTAACGAAAGATTCCCTGGTTATGGCCATTAGTTGCCAGGAACTGCCAGATGCAGACCCGCGATCGCCCTTGGCCAAGCCCATTCTTATTGAGAAATATTAAGACAAAATAGCAATATACCAAAATATCAAACTTTTTTAGGATGCGATCGACTGAAGAAAACAGACTGCAAACGCATTGGATCTCAAATCATTTTGAATCTTAGATTTTGGATCTCACGATTGGTTTGATGATTGTTATTTGATGATTGTGCTTTGATGATTGTTAAAAGTGGGATCATTGACCTCTCCAAAGCGGTTTACTTGTCATTCAAAATAAAAGATTGCGATCGCCAGCACAAGCTCTGAAAGGTTGATTTGCGCGTTTTGCTAGAAATTCCCACCATTGACCACAAAACCTACCTTAAGTTATACCTATCCTCTGCCAAAAATCATCAATTTTACGGATGCGCCCATTCCTCCTATAATGACTGGGAGATTTGAGGCTGAATCCGTTTTTATCGTCTATTTCAATCGATTTCGTTCCATTGGAGAGATTCTACAAACCGTAAAAGCCTCAATGTGCTTGGCTTTCGAGTCTTGGCTTTCGATCCTGGTGCAGCCTGCAATGGCCGCATTGTCTCCGAAAGCTAGACCCTCTTCAGGTCGCTCATTCAGACTCAATGCTCAAAAGCTACTTAATATTCAGGGAGTGCCTAGCATGATTTTAGAGAACAAAAATATCCTGGCTGGTTTGGCGTTGATGGCGATCGCCAACCTTGGCATTGCCCAGCCCAGCCTTGCTCTGCCCGGACAATCGCTCAGTCAAAATTCTTCTCCTTCAGCCCCCGCTGAAATGACTGAACCCAGCCTGTCCGAACCCGAAATGCCCGATTCGGAGATGGAAGCTGCGGAAACGGACGCTTCGGGTGTCACCGAGGTCAAAGCAACGGTGGTTCGAGTCACCAACAACAACGCTGTGCGGGTCAAAATGCCCGACGGCAGCTACGAAATGATCAGCCTGCTGCGCTCCACCCGTCTCAGTTCTCTGGCTCCAGGAGCCGAAATCTATGTCTCCATGCGGGGCGATGAAATCATTGGCGTGTCCAGTGAAGCCGGAGCTTACCGCCAGCAGATCGCCACTCGCCAAACCACGACCACGACCTCTAGCAGTGTCGAGTCTCGCCAATCAATTCAGCAAGAAGCCCAGATCCAGCCTGCCCCACGTCCCCAAGTGACTCCACAAGTCACTCCCGCGCCTGCACCTGCCCCGGCACCTGCGCCGGAGCCTACGGTCAGACCCGCTGAACCTGTGCGCGCCCTCTGGTAAGAGGTTGCGGTAACTCTGTTCATTCCATCAATATCGGGTGGGGAATTTTTTCCTCACCCGATATTTGTTTCATTTAGGGAAAAGATTGTTGCGATATCTTGCATATTCAACCCGTTTCGACCGCAGCACAGACACAATTTAGATCGATCGAATCTTAAATCAATTGAATTTGAGATCGATCGAATTTCAATCCTTTGGCGAAGACCTAGAAGATATCAAAGATGGTTTGGACTGTTGCGACGTTTTATAAGTTTGTGCGCTTGCCGGATTTTGCAGAAATGCAGGAGGGGTTGCGATCGCACTGTTCCGCTCTCCAGATTCGGGGCACGATTTTGCTGGCCGAAGAGGGGATTAATGGGACGTTAGCGGGGAGTGAGTTGGCGATCGCCACATTCCTACAAACCCTCCGTGCCGATCCTCGATTGGCCGATTTGGAACCTAAGATTTCTCAGGCTGAGGAAATGCCATTCGATCGGCTGAAAGTCCGGTTGAAGCGAGAAATTGTCACGATGGGTTTGTCCGAGATTGATCCCAATCAGCAGGTCGGCACCTATGTTGCGCCCCAGGATTGGGATCGGCTGATTAGCGATCCAGAGGTTTTGGTCATAGACACCCGCAACGACTACGAAGTGGACATTGGTACCTTTCAGCGGGCACAAAATCCCCAGACCCAATCCTTTCGCCAATTCCCCGAATATGTTCAGCGTCATCTTGACCCCCACCAATTTCCCAAAGTTGCGCTATTCTGTACGGGCGGCATTCGCTGTGAGAAGGCTTCGGCCTATATGCTGGCTCAGGGATTTCAGGAGGTTTACCATCTCAAGGGCGGCATTCTGAAATATCTAGAGGAGATTCCGGCGGCGGAGAGTCTTTGGCAAGGGGAATGCTTTGTCTTTGACCAGCGGGTAGCGTTGCAGCAAGATTTGGTGGAGGGCACCTATGAGATGTGTCTCAGTTGTGGCCATCCGGTGGCTGCGACAGAAACCGTATGTCCTCATTGTGCAAATCCATTGAAAACCCAATAAAAATTCTATTTACAAACCGATGATTAGTTATCTCAAAGGTACGGTTGCTGGCGTTCAAAAAGTCAGTAATACCAAAGTCATTTTGACATTGGAAGTTAACCAGATTGGCTATGATCTGCAAATTACTTCCCGGTTCCTTCAACAGTTATCTAGCCAATCCTCTGGCAATACCCCAGTACAGGTCTTTACCCATCTCCAGGTGAGAGAAGATCAGATGGTGCTGTTTGGGTTTGAGTCGATGGCTGAACGAGATCTGTTTCGTCAACTGATTAGTGTCAGTGGCATTGGTCCGCAGATGGCGGTGGCGTTGTTAGATGCGCTGGGTTTGCAGGACTTGGTGCAGGCGATCGTCACCAGCAACACCCGCCTGCTCTCCCGTGCGCCCGGAGTCGGGGCAAAAACTGCCGAACGAATTGCCCTGGAACTGAAAACAAAACTAGCAGAATGGCGGCTCCAATCCGGCATCTCAACCCTACCCGATGCCATTCCAGCCTCAACGGTACAGGAAGATGTGGAAATGACGCTGCTAGCTTTGGGCTATACCAATACCGAAATCATGCAAGCGCTGCGAACGGTGGGCAGCAAAACCGCATTGTCCAAAAATGCAAATGCAGAAGATTGGATTCGGGAGGCGATCGCCTGGTTGAGTCAATAGTGTACCGGATATTCCTGGTATCGTACACAGCGCTATGATTCGCTAAGAACCCTTATTGTGTTAACGGTATTGTGTTAATAGTGATTTCTGATTCGCTCAGATTCATTGTTAGAACGTAACGGTTCTTCGAGATTTCTTGGATTAACCTATGCCTGAAACCCTTGCCCTGATTGCCCACGATCGCAAAAAAAGATGACATTGTCGCCTTTGCCCAACGTCATCAAACCTGGCTCAAAAACTACCGTCTCATTGCCACAGGCACCACCGGAGCGCGCATCCAAGCCGCCACCGGACTGACCGTAGAACAACTGCCACGAGCCAGACATCCAAGCCCTGCTCCGCATCTGCAATGTCCATGATGTGGCACTTGCAACGAACTTGGCGACTGCGGAGGCGATCGCGTCTAGTTTACAGATGGGGAGATAGGGAGATGGAGAGGTGGGGAGATGGGAAGGTAGGCTCATTCCATCTTTCTTATTCATCAGGAGCTATCAGTATTTTCAGAATACACTGACGTTGCCCCAGGGTTTCCCCTACTCCCCACTCCCTACTCCCTACTCCCCCTACCGAGTTGCCGCCAAAAACTGCATCACATCCGCATGAGCCAGCACCACATCCGGTTCTCCCTGGATGGCTCTGAAGTAGGACTGCTCGAATTTGCTGCCCGTTTCGGAGGGGTTGAGCAGGGTGCGCGCCTGGTTGATGATACTGCTGGCGTGGGTGAGGATTTCGATTTCTTCCGCTTTGAGGAGGTCGTCGATTTGGACGACGAGTTGGGAGATGGGGTGGAGCCAGTCGAACCACTCATCATGCATCACCAGGTCTAGGAGGGTGTAGGCGTTGACCTGGCCGTGGATTTGCTCATATCCGGTTCGTTCAAAGTCGAGCAGCTTTTTGTGGAGCCTGAGTAAGCTGAGGCGGAGTTCTCCCAATTGCTGCCGGGAGAGGGTGGGGGTAGTGTTGGGGCGATCGCTCGTCATCATGGCCTCCTAACCTTGTTCGTTCTAATATCCAGTCGTTCTAATATCCAGTCGTTCTAGTGTTCACTAGTCCTATATGAGACTTCTCATATAATAGCATAGTATTATAATCAATGTAGCCCTTATCGATTCTCCCCCTTTTGTTCCTCCTATGTCCCTGCCCCATGTCATTTTGGGATTTCTGCAGCAGCAAGCCAGAACCGGATACGATTTGAAAAATATTTGCTTTGAACAAGCTCTGTCGCACCTCTGGTCAGCCGATCAGGCACAAATTTACCGATCGCTCGACAAACTGGTGACGCAGGGTTGGGTCACCTGCCAGATCGAAATTCAGCATGACCGCCCTAATCGTAAAGTTTACAGCGTTACGGAAACAGGCCGTGCCGAACTGCTGCGCTGGCTGCAAGAAAGTCAGCCCCTGCCCACGATTCGCGATCCGCTGTTGGCGCAACTCTTTTTTGCGGCTTGTTTACCCAATGAGGCGATCGCCCACCTGCTCCAGCAGCAATTAGAGGCACATCAGAAGCAACTGGAAGCTTGTGATGCGATCGGGGCAATACCCCAACCAGAACTCTCCGGTCGCGAACAACAAATGCACCATCTTGCCCTAGAACTCGTCAAGAAACGGGAGCAAGCCTATATTGATGGGTTGAGAATTGCCATGAAGACTCTTCAGTAAGCCAGGATTTATGCTTCCCGTTCTTTTGCATGAGCCTCTATCAAAGCCTGAATCTCTTCGGCAGTAATCGTTGCTTGATAGGTGCAGGCTCGTCAGACATCAATGCCATCGCAAAGCTCAGCAATCGGGAAGGTTTGTCCTGCTTCTGCTTGTCGGAAGGATTCTCTGAGATCAGCGAGAATTTGCTCCTTAGAATCAGTTTCCGGATCAAACTCAGATTCAGGGGGAGCCGGGGCGACTTCTTCATCTAGGAGAGTAATCCGCACCCGCACTTTGCGATGTTGTGCCAGGTTGAGGGGCTGGAGCAACATGAGTTGACCCTGTTCGTCGATCGATCCCATTACTTCAATTTCTTGCATAACTGAATGCTCTGAAGAGGTCATCTCTGCATTTTAGCGAGTTTGCCTTCTGCGATCGCCCCTTCCCTCCATTCCTAAAGCAAATCCACATTCCCACGCAAAAATTTCAGTGAGAGGGAAGCCCCTCCACTCCCACAGACCACAGTGAAATTCTTGGAGATCTCAGGATGTAATCCTTGAAATCGAACGAAAAACAACGAAACGTACTTCTATCAACACGAAAAGAATGAAGACTGCATCTGCTGCGCCTCAAAGGTTCCAATATTTCGGAAGATTTGCCGACTGATCTCCTAGTGCAAAATCTGGGAAAGGTGGGAAAGGAATTTCTGAGTCCGTTCTTCCTTGGGATTATTGAAGAACTCTTCGGGGGTGCCTTCTTCCACCAATAGCCCATCCGCCATCAGTACCACGCGATCGGCCACTTCTCGGGCAAACCCGACTTCATGGGTGACACAGACCATGGTCATGCCGGAGCCTGCCAGGGTTCGCATCACGTCTAGCACTTCCCGCACCATTTCGGGGTCAAGGGCAGAGGTGGGTTCGTCGAATAGCATGATTTTGGGCTGCATGGCCAGGGCACGGGCGATCGCTACCCGCTGCTGCTGTCCGCCAGAAAGCTGACCGGGGAATTTCTTGGCCTGTTCCAGGATGCCGACCCGCTCTAGGAGTTGCAGCGCGACTTCTTCAGCTTTGGCTTTGGGCCAGCGTCTGACCCAGATAGGAGCGAGGGTGACATTTTGCAGGACGGTCAGATGAGGGAACAGGTTGAACTGTTGAAACACCATGCCCACTTCGCGGCGGATGGCTTCGATGTTTTTCAGGTCATGGGACAGACGGATGCCGTCAACGGCAATGCTGCCTTTTTGGTAGCTTTCTAGGGCATTGAAGGTGCGGATGAAGGTCGATTTGCCGGAACCGGAAGGCCCCATGACCACGACGACTTCACCCCGCGTCACCGTCAGACTGACACCCCGGAGGACATGAAAGTTGTTGTCGTACCATTTCTCGACATTCTCGGCGACGATCATGGTTTCGGAGCCGACGGTGTTGTTTGGGCTGGTATCAGTCTGCATTTGCGTCATCCTTTTAGTCTCCCTCTGTAAAAGTATGAAGTATGAATCGTCAATTGGGTGAAAGGTTAGGGATTTCGATCCCTTAAAGGCTAGAAAAGCAGGCTCAATGATTCTGTCTCTAGCCCTGGAACCGTCTTGGTTAATGGGTTTGATTAAGCTGTTGTTCTAATCTGCGGCTGCCCCAAGACATGAAGTAGCAGAAAACCCAATAAATGACGCCAATGAACAGATAAACTTCGGTGTAACGTCCCAAGAACTGGGGATTAGAAAGTACCGCGCGGCTAATGCCCAGCAGTTCTAACAGGCCAACAATGGAGAGCAAGGTGGTGTCTTGAAACAGGCTGATGAACTGACCAACGATCGCCGGAATAGACACCTTCAGCGCCTGGGGCAAAATGATCAACCCAAGGGACAAGGGCTTGTTTAAACCCAATGCACTGGCGGCTTCACCCTGACCTTTGGGCAGGGACTGCAAGCCACCCCGAACATTCTCGGCCAGGTACGCGGCGCTGAACATGGTGAGTCCAACGATCGCCCGTAAAATGCGATCGGGTCTAGCCCCCTCGGGCAAAAACAGCGGAATCATCACCTGCCCCATAAACAGCAGCGAAATCAGCGGCACTCCGCGAATCACTTCAATGTAGAGAATCGAGAACCACCGCACCACGGGCAGGCTACTCTGACGACCAACGGCCAACAGAACGCCAATGGGAAAACAAAGAGCAATACTAATGACCGCCATAAACAAGGTCAGCATCAAACCGCCCCAATCATTCGTGGACACAGTTCGCAGCCCCAATCCTCCCATCAGCAGCCAGATCACAATAAAAAAGGACAACCCCCAAGCCGCCGAAATCCATTGACCCGCCTTGGGAACGGCACGTCCCAGCATCCGACCGCCCCAGGCACAGGCTAAAACGGCGGCGATAATCCCAATTAAAAGTATCCGTAGCGGAATCAGGGTGGGCATTAGAGCAGCCACGACGGCAGCCACGCCAGCCCCAATCAACACATTGCGGCTAAACAGCTTGGGCGTATTGCGTGCCACAATGCCCCAGGTTAGCCCCGATAGGGCTGCAATCAGTGCAAAGATAATCCAGATGCGCCAGGATTGGGCATCGGGATAGCGGCCAATGAA
>JALOOP010000085.1 GCA_025454315.1 Oculatellaceae cyanobacterium Prado106 | reverse complement strand
CTGCCAAACTGAATCGCATCGACAAAGTACTTCTGCCCCAGGTCAGACCACTGGAGGACTCGGGTAAACACCAGCAGATGTGCCGTGCTGCTAATCGGCAAAAACTCCGTAATGCCCTGCACAATGCCCAGAACAAATGCTCCAAATAGCTCTTGAATGAATTCCACACTAGTCCCCTATCGGTTCGGCTCGGTATCCCTGAAAAAATACCCCGTCAATCTTACTGCGAAAAATTCACTTCATCCGCACTATTGTCCCAAGAAATCCCCCAGAGATGATCGGGGCTTAGGAGGGGGGGGCTTGTCCCAAGAAGTGATCTGGTTCCCAGAAATGATCGATTCTCTTGGGAAATTATCGAGTAATATGGATTTTAGATGCCCCCCTGGGGGATATTTCTGTGATATGTTAAGGAAAGTGAATCTTTTCTTAGAAAACTTCTACATTCTACAAAGCCTTTGTCTTCCTACACGCCCCCTTCACCTCCCTCCTACTCCGCAGCATTCCAGAGCCAACTGTCCGAGGTTCCAGCGGTGCTAGAGCAGCCCGTCCCCAACACCTGGCTGTTCTTTGGCGCATCGGCTTTCCTCGTTTCCGTTCCCGTATTCTTCCAGGCTCCCCTGGTGCGTGCCTTTCCCTGGCTTAGCCTGGGGCTAACGGGCGTTTGGCTGGCGGTCAGTCTTTTTCTCAGAAAGCGTCCTGCCACCCATTTGGCCGGGGATTTGTTGCTGGGCTTCAGCTTGACCTGGCTGGCAGGTTCGCTTTACTGGGGCTGGTTGCGGACTGAGCCTTTGCTGCACTTGCCTGTAGAGGCGATCGCCCTCCCCTTCACCCTCATTACCCTCTCCAGAGGCTGGGGCAAGGTGGGCAACTGGTTCTACCTCGGCTCCTTATTGGGCACCGCCGTCACCGATGCCTACTTCTATCTAATGAACCTGATCCCGGCATGGCGGCAGTTGATGCAGGTACCGCCGGATCAGATTGCGACCATATTCCATCAGGCGGTCGTCCAAATGCAGACTCCTGCTGGGGTAGGCTGGGCGATCGCACTTGTCGCCCTGCTGCTCACTGTCGGCGGTCTAGCCCTCCGATCCGCTTCGCTTCATGCCTGGGTCTTTGCGGGAGCCGTTTTAAGCACTTTGTTGGTGGATGGACTATTTTGGCTAGTCGCCCTTCAGTTTTAGGCGGCGCGCGATCCTGAAGTTTTTGGGGAGGGAGGGGTGCAGCCCCTCCCTTCAAAAAGCCGTTTAGAAGTCAAAATTAGAACGCTATAGAATCCAAGTTCCACCTCGCCCCTGCTATTCCTTCTATCATGGGGTTTATCGGCTTCTTGATCTCGCTTCTCACGGAGAGAAGCTCAGCGCCGTTTGAATTTAGATATTTGTAAACTTGTTCCGGGAAAACTAAGCAGTGATCCTGAATGCAATCTGTCATGAATTTCTAGAATTCTGGGACATATCCTCATCTCGGGTTCGTTTTCTGAGTAAAGTAATTGTTGCTCTACTGAGTTAAACACTCTCAAGATACCAGGGGTGCCCCGTTCTACCGATTGACAGAGGAGTAAGCTTTAGCGCAGGATCAATCTCTTGTGAGTGTCCAAATTACTCCTACTAAACGGACATGAAGCCATGCCAAGATGCATGATAGGAAAACTTCCACGGTTGCTTAGCCGCTAATGACCGTACAACCCATCCCACACCTAATCCTCAAAACTGAGTCCGGCAATCGTTATCTCTCGCTCATCGGCAACAATTGTTGGACGGTCGGTCGCGGAGATGACAATAATTTTGTGTTGCCCGATCGCTGGATTTCCCGCAACCACGCCATGCTCCAGCGCATGGAAAACGGCGAGTTTTACCTGATTGACCTGGGCAGCCGCAACGGTTCTTTTGTCAATGGTCGCCGAGTCAGTGTCCCAGTCACGCTACAAAACGGCGATCACCTCACCTTTGGCCAAACCGATCTCGACTTCCACTGTCCCGACATTACCAGTCTAATTGGCGCTCCCGTCGGCCTGGATTTACCCGAAATTACCGCCACCGCAACCCTGCATGTCCGTCGCTACATCTCCGTTCTGGTCGTTGATATCCGAGACTTCACTGGGATGACCCGCCAGCTAGATGAAAAAATCCTCTCAGAAGTCATTGGCACCTGGTTTCGCTGCGCTGGAGAAATTATTCGAGAGTACGGGAGCTGGGTCGATAAATACATCGGCGATGCAGTCATGGCGGTCTGGATTCACGGTGCCCAGGCTGTCGATCACCATGAAATGATCCGCATTGCCCAGGCGCTTGATGCCCTCCACAAAATGACCAACCGCCTCCACAAAGAATTTCCCCTCTCTTCCCCGGTGCGAATTGGGGCAGGGCTAAATACGGGCTATGCCATGGTGGGCAATACGGGAACGGGCGATCGCCCCGACTACACCGCCCTCGGCGACACGGTCAATGCCGCCTTCCGCCTGGAATCCTCCACCAAGCAACTGGGGCTAGACATTGCCTTTGGCGAAACCACCTACGAATATTTAGCCGAATCTGAGTTCAGCGACAACTTATTTAAGCAGCATATTGTTTCACTCAAGGGCTACGATACCGATACCTTGACCTATGCGGGGTCTTTTCAAGATCTCGATCGCTTCCTTCAACAAGTCAGCAGCCATGCCGCCGAGCATCACTAGGATTTTGGCCTGAATCGCTGAAGGCATAACGATTCAAGACACCGAAGGGGTAACCACAAAAAATTCCAGGTTTAAGGGGTGTGGCTTTGCCGCATCTCCTTAAACCTGGAATTCAAAAAATGAAAAAATTGCTAGAGCTTTTTAAGGCTCTGCTGTGATCTGAAAACTAAGCCGTCACGGCAACGGGAGGATAGACGCTGACTTTTTTGCGTCCTTTGCCTCGACGCTCAAAGGTGACAACGCCATCGACTAAGGCAAACAATGTGTCATCGCAGCCCCGTCCCACGTTGGAACCGGGGTGGATTTTTGTGCCGCGCTGACGTACTAAGATGTTGCCTGCTTTGACCACTTGTCCGCCGAATCGCTTGACTCCCAAACGCTGAGCATTTGAGTCGCGACCGTTACGGGTACTGCCTGTGCCTTTCTTATGAGCCATGATTTCCTCTACCAGTTCTTGTGTAAGGTTGAGCCGATTCAACTTTTAAGCTTGATAGCTTAAAAGCTTGATAATTTAAAGGATTCTAAGCTACCAAGCTTTTTAACTTCAAAGTTTTATTCAGCGGTAGCTTCAGCCATGGGTTCAGCGGTTTCAGCTACTGCGGTTGGGGCTGCTGTCGCTGCGGCAGAACCGACCGATTTGCCGCCAATCTGAATGGCATCCACCATCAGGCGAGTGAGTTCTTGACGGTGCCCTTGCTTTTTGCGAGTTTTCTTTTTGGGGCGCATCTTGTAGACGATGATCTTGCGGCCTCTCAGGTGCCGCAGCACGGTGGCTTGGATGGTTGCGCCTGCGACCAGGGGTTGTCCCACGGAAATCTCACCGTCGTTCTCGACAAACAGAACCCGATCGATAGTAATCGATGCGTTTTCTTCAGCCGCCAGTCGCTCCACATCGTAGAAACGACCCGGTTCTACCCGCAGTTGTTTGCCACCCGTTTCAATAATTGCGTAAGTCATGTAATTACCTCAGTAATTGCCGTACAGGTAGCGGCGACTGTTTAAGCGGTGAAGGAGTTGGGCGATCGCCAAACCCCATCCATCCGTCAAACTTCACCATCTGCTTTTGGGAACCTGATCCGAGCAGGAATAGCCAGCTTCCCATTATGACTAATCCCATCCCATTCCGTCAACATTTTCCCAGCCCGTGACCCAAGCAGTTCCTAAAACAAGCAATTCCTAAAAACAGTGCCAAGACCATCTAAGGCAGTCTTTTTCAAGATATCCAAAAAATCGGACATAAATGAATGCTGTCTTTATCTCTCTGTAGGAACCCAAGCTGTCAGCAGATTGGATTAGCTCACTTCCATAGGGGGCAATGATCAGACCTGCAACAAGTCTATTGACCCTAGTATGATGTTCGCTTGCGTCGTGCAAATAATCTTGAGCTATCCGCAATAAATCCGTAATAAAACGGTTGAAATGAAATTGATTGTTCTCAATCTGTTCGGTAAGCTACTGAGTATCAAACCCCTTTTTGAGGGGTTTCATCCTTGGTTTTCAGGGAAGATTCTCCTGATTCAAGGGATTCAAGTTGTTGAGCCAATTTGTTTCTGGTCAGGCTCCTGAGTTCCCTCTTAAGGTTGCATCTATACATGAAAGCGCTCGTTCTTGGCATTACCGATCCCTGGCAGGATCGGATTTCTGCGGCTCAGCTTTATCCCTTTGTGTACTATCGGCGATCGCTCCACCGACACCTCGGCCTTAGTCTCCGCATCCTCAACACTGAGACATTGACCGAGATCCACTACGCCACTCAACAGCATCCCGATGCCGATATCTTCTTTATCCGCCCTACCTGGCATGAAGACCCGGATCAAGTTCAGCAATTTGCCGCTAATCTCCGAGGACAGCACCCCCATCAAAAAATCATCCTCATTGACCCCTTCGATCAAACGAGCAGTCGCTTCTTTGGCACTCTGCCCTTTGTCGATGCCCTGGTTAAATACCAATGCCTAAAAGATGTCACCAAATACCGCCAGCCCTTCATCGGCGGAACCATGCTGACGGATTATCTGGTCAAGCGCTACGGCTATGACTTGGAAGGTTGGTTTGTTGGCTCCGAAGTGCCCCCAGGATACGAACAGCGCATTGTCGCAGGCTGGAACCTGGGTCTAGATTCCCGATGGATTCGTCGTCTTCACATCGCTCAACTCACCCGTCTCCTGCCCCAGCCTCGCAAGACCATCGACATCTTTTGTCGCATGTCTCTTGGTTCTCTGCACCAACAGGAATGGTATGGCCAATATCGTCTCGCCGCCACAGAAGCCCTGACACCCCTCGCCGCCGACTACCAACTCGCCATCAGCGGACGCTTCCAGGATGCGGGTCTGATTTCTCGACAGCAGTACGACCAGGAACTCAAAAGCAGCCGCATTGTCTTCAGCCCCTTCGGCTGGGGCGAAATCACCTGGCGCGACTTTGAAGCCGCCTGCTCAGGAGCGCTCCTGATCAAGCCCTCCGTCGCCCATGTCGAAACCTACCCTAATCTCTACATCCCCGGAGAAACCTATGTCCCCGTCACCTGGGACTTCGTCGATGTCGAAGAAAAATGCCGCTATTACCTCACCCACCCCACCGAAGCCCAACGCATCGCCCACAACGCCCGCCAAGCCTACTGGAACTACTTAAAGCAAGGCGAATTCGTCCAAGCGATCGCCCGTCTCATCCACAGCAATCCCGCCAAAGTTGAGTGCGATCGCCCCCCGCTCTCTCGTCAAACGCCTCCCCCCAACGGGCTTCTTATTCCTTAGTGGATGGGTGGATGCGTGGATGGGTGGATGGGTGATTTAGGGAATGCCTTCTCCTAAACACAGGAAATTCTACAAGAAAGAATTTTAATGTGCATAAATTGTGCATAAATTAGGTCATCCTTGCCTTACCCATCCACCCATCCACCCTATCACTCATCCACTCCCTACTCCCCACTCCCCACTCCCCACTCCCCACTCCCGGATTTCGCAACACTCCGCAACATGGGATCGATCGCATTCACGCTAAGATTGGGGCAATTGAAACTCCCTTTGTTCCCTTTCCTATGGCTTCTTCAGGACGCTACCAGAGCAAGCTTTTTAGCTTTTTTTCGGAGCAGACCCTTCGTTTGCGCGACCAAGCGGGTCAAGCATGGCGAAGGGCGAAGGTGGCTGCGGTTTGGGGGACTCAGGTGGCGCTCTACCCGATTTATGTTCTGTTTCAAACCGGAAGACTGGTTACTCGGCAGATGGGACAGGCGACTCGGCGTATTTTTCCCCGACTCAGAGCGGCAAAACAGTCTTTTCAACAGGGTCTGGGTTTGCCAGATGATCAACCACTGGCCGCAGATGCGCCCATCTATGAGCTGTCTCAGTTGCTTCAAGCTGAGTTTGAGGCGCATCATCTGGTTCTCCATGATGCCGCTGGACAGGATTTAGAAGTCCAAGATTCAACCGCAGAACATTCAGCGATACAAAATTCAGCGATACAAAATTCGGCGGTACAAAACTCGGCGATACAAAACTCAGCGGCACACAACTCGGCTCTTGCAAATTCAATCTCAGATAGCTCCCTGGAGGCTTCCTCGGGTGCGGCTCGGTGGACGTTGGCTTCCTTTTTGCAAACGGGAGGGCTGGTGCTGGTGGATGAGCAGCAGCGCGAATGGGATATTTTTACCCCTGAGCAGCAGAATTGGCTGCGGCAGCGGATTACTTGGATGATGGCGGAATTTTGGCGAAGGCGGCAAATGCTAGCTCCCGCTTCGTCTCTTCAACTTGAAGGCAGGTCAGGTCGATTTTTACCGCTCCCCAAGGAACGCCCCAACGTATTGCCGCCGATTCGCTTCTTTCGGCATCTGATGGGTTGGATTCAGCAGAGTCCGGTGGCGATCGCTACCAATCTCTTCCAGGAATCCCAGCTTGTTTTGAGTGGGGGGCAGACTCCTTTGGCGATCGCATCCAGCCCAGACTCTGCTCTCCTGCGCTCTGCGGAATTGCCCTGGAAAAGTTGGGATGATTTGATGACCGACTTTTGGGGAGAGTCTCCTGCCGTTTTGCAAGATCGTTTGAAAAATTGGCTGAGGGCTGGATTGGGGAGTGTTCAACAACTCTCGAATCAGCTTCTTAGTGGGCAGATTAATGGGCAGATTAATGGACAGATTAATGGGCAGCCTCGGGGTGCGATCGCCAATCAAGCCAATCAGTCCAATTTTCCGGCCAGCTTACCCAGTTCCCTTGAGCCTGCTCCTTCCCCCAATCCTTCTTGGCGCTATTCCCTTAGCCGTTGGTTTGCGCCTTTGTTGCGACTGCTGCCGACAAACAGTGAGATGGTGCTCTATCGGGAGGGTGACCCAACGGGTGATTCCCCAACGGGTGATTCATTGTCTGATGCTTCAGATTCAACTCTCCCAGAATTGACCGTCGAAGATCTCTTTGCCCATCGTCATCGAAACTCTCAATCGTCAGAGGAGAAGCGTCGGCACAATCGCTCCACGAGAGAATCCTCTAAACCTCAAAAAGGCAGAGGAATTCTTCAAAAGGCTGGCTCTACAAAGATTCAAAAGTCTGGCAAAACTCGCTCCGATGATCTCTCCCTCCAGCCCCAACTTGGAGAACACTCCGGCATTGCGCCTGCTGCTGCCCAAGGGTTAACTGCCCAACAACAGTCGTCCCATCTGACCCACGACACAGAGGAAACCGCCAACGCCCTCACTGAAACGGTCTTAGAAGCAGAGGTGAAGGTCGTGGGCTATGTTCAGCATCCGCTAGAGCGATTGTTGAAAGGGTTAGATCGACTGATGCTTTGGTTGGAAACCCAGTTAAGCCGAATTTGGCAGTGGTTCCGCCGAAAATAGGAACCGCTTGAAGTCTTAGTGGTCTGCTCCAATAGCAGTTCTTTCAGTTTTTGGATGTTCGTCTGCCTCAATTTTGGGGTTGGGGCGCAAAACCAAGAGTTTTCCTTTAAAAAATCGCAGGCCATGAAGCGACTAGCACCTCACAGCCTGCATTGAATTAGTTTTAGGATTTTTACGTGCGCTCGATTACCGCTTCAATAAGCGCCTTCGCGATGGAGCACCACTTGAATCGTTTTTAGAATGAGTCGTAAATCGTAGCTTACAGACCAGTTGCGAATGTATTTGAGATCCATCTCGACGATCGCATCAAAGTCTGAAACCTTCGATCGCCCGTTAGCCTGCCATTCGCCCGTGATTCCGGGTTTGATCTCTAGCCGCTGCCAGTGAAAGTTATTATATTTTTTGACTTCGTCGGGGGTGGGCGGGCGGGTTCCCACCAGGCTCATGTCACCCATCCAGACATTCCAGAACTGGGGCAGTTCGTCTAGGCTGGTGCGTCGGAGAAATCGTCCGACTCGGGTGATGCGAGGGTCGTTGTCGTTTTTGAAGATGTGGCCTTTGGCCTGATTGGTGACCGTATGTTTGAGCTGATCGGCCTCGGTCACCATGGAGCGAAATTTCCAGATTTTGAAGCGTTTGCCCCGAAAGCCGCAGCGCTCTTGACAGTAGAGGATGGGACCGGGATTGTCGAGGGTGATGGCGATCGCAATCGGCACCAGCAAAATCGCAGTGAACGTTAAACCGACGGCAGCACCCAGCAAATCCATCAGACGCTTGTTCGCACTCTGGAGAGACGCATGAATCTCAGGAGGAGGAGCAAGATCGCAATCAAGACCTGAAGGTAGATCGACGGTCGAGCGATCGGGGTTCAGGTCAGAATCGGTTGGTAAAGCGGGAAAGAAAGATTTGAGCTTGGGAGTCGTGGTCATGACAAAATAATTAAATGCCAGAGATTGAATGCTAGAGCTGAAGCCATTGGACGCAGATGTTGAGGGTATTCAGAAAGGCGTTTTGTGACCTATCTGAGTGTTATCAAAGATACCGCTCAGCTTTTTGAAATCCGTACCCCTAGTATTAACTTTTACAACGGAGAACTAACGCGCTAGCGAGTTCAGGCACAGAACCTCATAGAGATTTGATGCATCTGTATATTCGCTAACAACCACGACGATCTTCTTTCAGGGATGAACTTTCCCGAAGGTGCTTTTTGAAAAGCTGGACTCTCAGGAAGGCTGTACTTTCAGGAAAACTTATCTTTCAAGTCAACTTAGGCAACTTACTCTTTCAGGGCAACTTATCTTTCAGGGCAACTTATCTTTCAGGGCAACTGTTCTTTCAGGGCAACTTATCTTTCAGGGCAACTGTTCTTTCACGGAAACTGTTCTTTTACGGAAACTGTTCTTTCACGGAAACTGTATTTTCAGGGAAACGTTTCAAGAAACGGTGGAACTTCAAAATCGGTAATCTCAGAAGCCTGAGTTCTAATTTATACCTCAATCATAGCAGTGCTTTCCACAGTTTGATGTGATGAATACAACAAAAAACAATTTTCGGTACTCGTGTTTACCCTGACACTTAAGTGCGGTAACACTTAAAATTTGATGAGGTTGTAAATCTAAAAAGATGCTCCCGGCAACCCCCTTAATATTCAACAGGTGTTGCAATTTGACATCTTGCTTAAGAAATATAGTTAGGTAATGTTATGGAACCCCAGGGCAAAACTTTGTATGTGGTGGCCACGCCCATTGGCAATCTGGAGGACATGACCTTTCGCGCCATCAAAATTCTTAAGGGGGTGGATGCGATCGCCGCTGAAGACACACGCCACACGGGAAAACTCCTCCAACATTTCCAAGTCACCACGCCCCAAATCAGCTACCACGACCACAACCGCCATAGTCGGACTCCCGAACTCATCGATCGCTTGCAGCAAGGACAATCGATCGCCCTTGTCTCTGATGCTGGAATGCCCGGAATTTCTGATCCGGGCTACGAATTGGTCAAAGCTTGTGCGGAACAGGACATTACCGTGGTGCCGATTCCGGGTGCCAGTGCGGTGATCGCGGCGCTGAGTGCGGCGGGGCTATTGACCGATCGCTTTGTCTTTGAAGGCTTTTTACCTGCCAAAGGTCAGGAACGGCGCGATCGCCTAGAAGCCCTCGGCGGCGAAACCCGCACGATGGTGCTCTACGAGTCGCCCCATCGTCTTCGGCAAACGCTCCAGGATTTGCTGACGGTGATGGAATCGGAGCGGGCGATTGTCCTAGCTCGGGAATTGACCAAGATGCATGAGCAGTTTTGGCGGGGATCGGTGGAAGGGGCGATCGCCTACCACCAAACTCGCGATCCCCAAGGAGAATTCACACTTGTGATCGCAGGCGCAGAAATGACCCAGCCCCAGCTTTCAGAATCCGCCCTCAGAGCCGAATTACAGACGCTCATCGCTCAGGGGCTGTCGCGCTCCCAGGCGAGTCGGCAACTAGCTCAGCAAACCAGCCTGCCCCGACGACAAATTTATCAACTGGCCTTAGCCATTGATGAAACTGAAATGGATTAACGCGGTTAACGAGTTTAGACGGATATTCCAGGTCAGTATTCTAGACAAGTATTTCAGGTGATTACTTCAGGTGATTATTTCAGGCAATCATCCCTTCAAATCCCTATTTCAGAATGGCATCAAATTGTTTTTCCCAGCTTTGATGGTTGCCCTTGGCGACTTGTACCACGGGGGAGAGGGCAATCAGGGTACAGACTAAGCCATTGACAAAGGAAAGGGGAAACCGCAACGGACGAGCGATATCGAGAAAGAGGACGACCCGGTAATCCTCCGTGTCGTTCCAGACTTCGTGGTAGTAGGTGTCGTCGAAGATCAGGCTTTTGCCTTCTTCCCAGTAGGCCATTTGGTCGGCAATGCGAATCCGACAAGCTTCTTTGGGTTCAGGCACTTTCAAGGCCAAGTGATACCGGATTAACCCCTTGTGTTTGCCGCGATGTTCGGGGATATGTTTGCCGGGAGCCAGGATGGAGAAGAAGGCGACCTTGAGTCCGGGGATGTCTTTGAGGAGTTTCCAGGTTTCGGGGCAGCGATCGCAGTTTTTCTGTGCCCGAAAGCCAAAGGCACAAAAGAAAAAGGTTTTCCAGCGGTTGTCATTGGCGATGCGATGCTGACGGGGAGAGATGTCCTGGAAGTTGGGCAGGTCTTCGGCATATTCCAGCACCTGATCCAACTCCTCGCGAATCACCTTCCAGTTGGCCTCTAGCTTTTCTGACCAGGGAAACTGCGAATTCTCAAAGAAAACCGATTCCCCTACCCGCGAATACTCCGGCACCATGCTTTCCAGCTTTTTTACCGTCTTTTCCAGTAGCCCTTTCATAAAGCCCTTGCAATTCCCTTAGATCTAATCCATGTCTTTTTCCTTCTGAACATTCACCCACGCTAGTCACGAAAACGCAAGACCAGACAGGACAGATATTGCAGTGGAACATCTTGGGAAGGAAAAGGGGAAAGGGGAAAGGGGAAAGGGAATTTCTAGGAGATATTTCAGGAGCTATCGAAGAGGCTCCAAAAAGATGTCGAGGAGGTTCTCAAAGAGGAGTTTTAAAGATGTTTCAAGGCAAACCCAAAAAGGTCAAAGAGATGCTCAGAAAATACGCTGCTTGCCCCAGGTTCCCCCTTTCCCCTTTTCCCTTTCCCCTTTCGCCCTCGCCCATTACTGAACCACCTGACACTGCGTACAAAGACCAAAAAACTCTAGTGTGTGGTAGAAAATTTTGAACTGGTGGGACTGGTTGAGTTGGTTTTCGAGTTCATGGACGGGGCATTCGTCAATGGGGATGGAAGAGCCACATTGGAGACAGGTGAGGTGGTGTTTGTCCTCTTGGATCATGCTGTAGAGCGATTCGCCGTTGGCTAGGGTGCGTACCTGGACTGAGCCTTCTAGCTTGAGGGTTTCGAGCGATCGGTAGACGGTGGCTAGCCCCATACTCTGGTTCCGTTCCCGCAACTCCACGTAAATGTCTTGAGCCGAAATGGCTCGATTGAGAACTTTGAGTAGACTCAGAATGCGCTCCTGACTGCGGGTGCGTTGGGTTTTCATCATGCACTTGACCCCAAAGGTGGATAGGGAAGCTTATTGAAGGACTGCCCTGATTTTTATCTATATTAATGTCCCAGAACATTATTCAGGCAACTGGATCACCTTTCGTTAAAGTGCTGACGAAACTTTGCTATAGAATTGACGGTGTTCTTCAGTATTCCAGGACTCCCGTGGCTTATACCTATCAGGCTCAGATTTATGTGACGCTGCGACCCTCTGTGTTAGACCCAGCAGGCACTGCGGTGCAGTCTGGGCTGAAGCATATGGGTTATGAGAATGTGGAACAGGTGAGGATTGGCAAGTATGTGGAACTGACCCTCCAGGCGGAGGATGAAGCGTCTGCTCAGCAACAGCTTGACCAGATGTGCGATCAGTTGCTGGCTAATCCGGTGATTGAGAATTATCGCTTTGAACTGCAAGTGGTGGGGGCGGCTTCTTCGATCGCCTAGTCCATCCAGCCGATCTCGACTTCGGTAATTCGGGTTTCGCGCTCGGAGGGCATGGCGGGTGGCTTTCCAGGCTGAGTCGGATGATCCAGGATTTTCCGCAGTTCAACCTCATGCTGTGAATCATGCTTCAGCGGCTCTTTAGCGGCGGGGCGCTGCTCTAGTTGCAGGGTCTTGGGTGGCGGCGCAGGTTCGGGTTTGACTTCGGGTTTGACCTCGGCTTTGACTTCGGCTTTGACTTCGGCTTTGACTGGGGGTGGCTCAACGGGAGTCTCCGGTTTGGCATTGTGTTCGGAGAGTTTGAGAATCATTTGTTTGGCGTCGGCTAGCTCGGCTTGGAGAGCGGCGGTTGGCTTGGCTTCAGCCTGGAGGCGATCGACTTCGGCTTGGAGGGCAGCGGCGGTTTTGGCTTCGGCCTGGAGGCGGGCGAGTTCTGTCTTGAGGTCTTGGGTGAAGGCTTCGGCGGACTGAAGCTCGGTTTGGAGCTTAGCGATGAAGGTGTCTTTGCGCTCCAGTTCGGCCTGGAGGTCGGTCAGTTGTTTTTGCAAGTCTTTTTGCAGGACGGCTTCTTTGGGAGGAGCCGCGTCCAGGGTGGCTTTGAGTTCGCTGATGGTGGTGGCCAGGTCGGTGGGATGCTCGGATTTTGTGGCGATCGCCCCCTCCTCCTGATCAGCTTTTGCTGAGGATGAATGTCCGTTTTGATCGACTTGATCGACGGTTGAACCTGAATCTGCCTTGGGTTCTGGCTGTGAATTGAGCCGGGATGAACCTGATGAACGTCTCCTAACCATGATGTCCTCCAATCCTAGTCTTCAGTTTTGAGGAGCGTTTCCGCGCAGGTTTGAGGGATGGGATGGGAGAAGGCTTTGAACGGGTTGTAAAGGGCGTTCAATTGGGATCTTCTCATCCGTTACACTCGCTATCAACAGAGTGAGTCCAAGGGGTTCCATTGACCCTAGATTCTGTTGAGTTACCTGAAGTTACGCTGATTGAGCAAAGTTTGTTGAATTCAGCTTAATTGGATTCAACTAGATTCAGCCTATTGAATTTAGCGGGTTGAAATAAAGTTGAAATAATTTTTGGGGTGGTTGAGCTTGGGGGTTGAGTGGGGAAAATGCGATCGCACATCCTCGCCTATTCAACTTATCACTCTAAATGACTGTGGTGCTGAATTTGTAATGATTTTTGTGCCCGCTAGAAAACGGGTTTCTTCCGATATGATCATCCAGGAAGAAACGGGCGGGATATCAGCCTGTATGGCCACAATTGTGAACCCCTAAGAATGGAGCTGAGGATAACGAAGACATGGTAGAGCAAATTAAGATTGGCATTATTGGTGGCAGTGGACTCTATCAAATGGAGGCGCTGAAGGATGTGGAAGAGGTCAAGATCGAGACACCCTTTGGGGCACCTTCGGATGCGCTGATTGTCGGCACGCTGGACGGCACAAGGGTGGCTTTTCTGGCACGCCATGGCCGTGGCCATACGCTTACTCCTTCAGAACTGCCGTTTCGCGCCAATATCTATGCGATGAAAAGTTTGGGGGTGGAGTATTTGATTTCGGCTTCGGCGGTGGGATCGCTGAAACAGGAGGCCAAGCCATTGGATATGGTGGTGCCGGATCAGTTTATCGATCGCACTCGCAACCGGATTTCGACTTTCTTTGGGGAAGGGATTGTGGCGCATATTGCCTTTGGTGATCCGATTTGTCCCAAGCTGGCGGAGGTGTTGAGTGGGGCGATCGCCAGTCTGGATTTGCCCGAGGTAACGCTGCACCAGGGCGGCACCTATGTTTGCATGGAGGGCCCTGCTTTTTCCACTAAGGCCGAATCTAATCTCTACCGCAGTTGGGGCGCGACGATTATTGGCATGACCAATCTGCCGGAGGCAAAGCTGGCGCGGGAAGCGGAGATCGCCTATGCGACGCTGGCGATGGTCACGGACTATGACTGCTGGCATCCCGATCACGACAGTGTGACGGTAGAACTGGTGATTGGCAATTTGAAGAAGAACGCGGTGAATGCTCAACGGGTCATTCGGGAGACGGTTCGCCGACTGAGCGAGAACCCACCTGGCTCTGAGGCGCATTCGGCGCTGAAGTATGCCATCATCACGCCGCTTAATCAGGCTCCAGAGGCGACAAAGCAGAAGCTAGGACTTTTGTTGCGGAAATATTTGTAGGGAGATGGAGGTTTCGGAAGAGGAAATTTAACCGCAGAGACGCAGAGACGCAGAGACGCAGAGACGCAGAGACGCAGAGGGGAAGAGGGGAGGAGGGGAGGAGAGTTTTGGGAGGAGTGGGAAGGATTTGGGGGGGGGAAAGGCGAAAGGGGAAAGGCGAAAGGGGAAAGGGGAAAGGGGGATTCTTTACCCATCCACCCATCGACCCATCCCCCCATCCACCCATCCACTCCCCACTCCCCACTCCCCACTCCCCACTCCCCACTCCCCCATTACCCTATACTGTTAACAATTGTTGAGCAGGATATAGAGTTAAGGGTTTTTACAGAGTGGAAACTGAAACAAATCGATTAGAATCCGTTGTCCTTCAGATTGGCGAGTCGGTGTTGGCGACGACTGAAACGGTGGATAAGCTCTCGGCTCAGGTAGATGCGTTGGTTTCACAGGTGCAGCAGCAGGGATATCAGATCTTTGCGCTGAGTGATGCGATTCAGACCTTGGCGGAGAATCATGATGGGGCTTTGGCGGAGCTGAAGCAGCTTTCGGAGGCTTTGCAGCGTTTGGTGGTGGCGATCGAGGAAGGCTAGGAAGAGAGGACTAGGAAGGGAAGGGGCGGGAAGTGCTTCAACTTTTCCGAAGACAGATACCATAGGGGAAATCGCAGCAGAGGATTACGGGATTCATGGCACTGGCTGACGACTTTAGACAAGAATGGCAATCGCGACTGGAGGCGGATTATCCCAGTCTTCTGGGCAAGGATCAGGAGAGTGTGATTTCCTGGCTGTTGGGGGAGGATTTGACGCGGTTTGCTGAGTTGGAGGCGGCTCAGGTGGCGATCGCAGAACAAGCAATGGACTATCGCTACCGGATTTTGAAACAGCGGTATATGGGGGTGCAGCCGGAGCTTGCCTATCGTCAGTTGATTCAGCGGTTGAGTAGTCTATTCCTGATTCGCAGCAAGATTCGTACTTGGGTGGCGTTGTCGCGCGATCGCCGTCGAACCGTCATGGATGTGCTGCAAGAAGTCATCCAGGAAATGATGCAGAGCGATAGCTACATTCGTCAGCAGATTGCCTGGATTGCCAAGTGTACGCCCAATACCCGCCTGCGAAATTCGCTGATGTTGACCACGCTAGAAGAATATTGTCTGCGTCCGATTCGCAATCAACCGCTGCTGGTCTATCGCTTTGTCAATTACTTGCGGCGATCGCAGCGTGGCGGCATGACCCATGTGCCCACGGGAGAACTGATTCGGCTGGTGTCTGAGGAGATCGCCCCGGATGAGTCAGAGAATCCTGTGAGCTTGTTGGATAGTCAAGCGGTGACCCAGTATCAGGATGCCCAAGCCTTTGAAGAACAGCAGTCGTTGCGGGGCAATGTGGTCAAGGAATTTCAAGACTATCTGGCTGAGCAGGTGGAACCCGTGGCGGCGCAGTGGCTGCAACTCCATCTTCAGGGACAGACTCAAGAAGCGATCGCCCAAACGCTCAATCTCCCCATTAAACAGGTCTATCGACTGCGGGAAAAAATTAGCTATCACGCCATTCGAGTCTTTGGGTTTAAGCAAAAGCCAGAACTGGTGGCGGCTTGGCTAGGGACTTCGCTCCAAGACCATAGCCTGGGATTAACGCCGGATCAGTGGCAGCAGTATCGTTCTGGACTCAATGACTTTCAACAGCAGATTCTGGATGGGTTGAAGGCGGGGCAGAGTTTGGATGCGATCGCCAAAAGCCGAAATATGAAGACTAATCAGGTCATGGGGGAATGGAGCAAGCTCTATTTGGCTGCTCAAGAATTGCGGAGCGCTTCTTAAGAGATTAATTAACCGCAGAGACGCAGAGGCGCAGAGGGTAAGAGAGATTTTGGGTGATCTCGGTGGTTTTGTGGTGTCGAAAAATCGCAGAGGCGAAGAGGGTAAGAGCGTTTTCTGGGAGCTTTGAGGTGTTGAATGTGAGTCAAGTGGGGCAAAGACGAATTCAGGATTTAAGGAAAAGATGAACCCAGGATCTACAGATCGTCCGCCACAACCCCCTCTTCCTCTCTGCGTCTCCGCGTCTCTGCGGTTAAATCCTTCCGGCTTCAAGAAATCTTTAAACAAGCTGCATTTCTGGGCACTTTAGATGAAGGAAATTAGCCCCTGATCAGCCCAATCCTTATTTCTTACTATGATGCGGTCCCTATCGGACAATCCTGTGAAGCCTTCTTTGCCTGCTGCGACTCGGCAAAAAATTCTGTCGCAGTTTCAAGGGGATTGGAAAGTTGGTAAAGCGGCGGCGGTAGAGGCTCAAATCAATCTCGACCAAATGATGGTGCTAATTGACGGCTTGCTGCCTTTTGAAGCTTGCCTCTATTATCAGGTTCTGCCGCTTTATCTAGAAGGCAATCAGCTTCATCTAGGCATGGTGACACCCACGGACGGCACAGCGTTTGAGTATATTCGTCGCATTGTGGCTTATCTCAACTATCAGCCCGTAGCTTATCTGATCACCGCTGAAGCGCTCCAACTGGTTCTTACCACACATCTCAATTACAACGCCAACCAGCAGACTTCCCCTCGGATCGCGACCAATTCTGCCCGTGCCCCGATCCGCTCTCGCAGTGAACAGGTGCTGGATCAGAGCGATCGCCCCACCCTCCTCATCGAAAACCCCGAAATCCCAGAACCAGAACCAGAGAAACCTTCTGGGAAATCTTCTGGGAAATCTTCTGGGAAATCTTCTGAGCAACCTTCTGAGCAACCTTCTGAGAAATCTTCTGGGCAACCTTCTGGGATGCCCTTGGAACCGGATGCGATCGCCCCATCTCCACCCCAGCCACCCCGCACAGATGCTCCTGCTCCAAGATCACCGCGAGAACCATCGGCAGCAACCCCTTCCCTCCTTTCGCCGCTGCCTGCGCTCAATCTGGAGACTCAGCATTTCTCAATGCCCCTGGATACGATCGCGATCGCCCGTCTTACTCCCCCCGAAATTCTCCAGGAACTCTTGGCTAAAGTGTTGCAAGGCGGCATCGGTCGGCTGTACTTTGAGTGTGATGCTCAACAGGGACGAGTCCTCTGGAGCCAAGACGGTGTTTTACAAGCGGCGCTGGATGCCTTGCCACTCTCGACTTTTTTAGGCATCGTTCAGGAACTGCACCGCATGGTTGCAACGGCACCTGACCCAGTGGAAACCGCCTCCCAGGTCGAAATGGAATATCTGTATCAGCAGGAGCGAGTGCTGCTGCGATTCCGCTTTACGGCCAATCGACGGGGCGAAGTCGCGACGATTCAAGTGTTGCGAGGAGCCGCCCTGAAGTTTTATCAACAACAGCAGCTTCACGCCCTCGAACGCGATGCCCTCGGGATGGCCAAGCAACTCCAGAGCAAATTGAATGTAATTCGCGATCGCGTCCATGCCCAACCCGGACTCTCTGGGATGCGATTTGAATCCCTCCCCCATCTCAGCCAAATTCTGAAGGGCATGGATCAAGACCTGGGAGACATCGTCGGAGACGAAGAGAAGGGGCTTGGATAGCGCGTTAGGGCGTTTTCTTGGATAGATTGAATCGGGTTGTCTTGGCCGAAAATCATGGAGAGAGTCTTGAATAGGTTTTGGAGAGAACAGTTGTAGATCTGCAACTGTTTTAGACTTTCAATTCTCATCCCATTCTGGATTTTGAAAGGTGAGGCATTGCGAATCTGTTCCATCCATCTTTCCAACCCTCCAAATCGAATGAGTCTCAGTAGGTTATGTCTTAAAAACTACATCCTGTTTGAATCCAAAATAGAGCATCAAGAGCCGATGAGATGAGACGATTAGGCAAGGCCAGGGTTAACCTTCGTCTCTCTCCTTTTGTCTCACTCGCGTTACATTC
>JALOOP010000485.1 GCA_025454315.1 Oculatellaceae cyanobacterium Prado106 | reverse complement strand
GGCAACAGTACGCATAGAATCAGAGTAGGATATTCGTTCATCTACCAGTTTACAAGAATCTGGAAACTGGGTAATGATTTTTGCATAAGGACTTATCTGGCAAAGTCTCAATGTTCGCTATGTTCTACTGAATTTCAACGACTTTGAGTCATTGGAAGCCGCAGGTGTAATACCTCGCGAGGATGTTGGAGTCTATCTCAGTGCTAAAGCAGGACAAGCTCAGGTTTTTGTCTCATCCAACTACAAATTAATTCGGGTTCTAGCCGCTCAAACTGGTGATTTCGAGTGTTTTACTCCAGAAGAATTTATCAAAGAATATATTTCTTCTGTTCAGTAGGCTCCAATTACAGGGATCAAAACATTTTGATCTGTTAAAGGAAGTCTGGGGCTACTCTAGCCTAGGCTGCTCCAGCAAGGGCAGAAAAGCGCTAGCCACCAAAGCCGCCTGGGTGCGATCGCGCACATTCATCTGTTTCAAAATATGGGTGATGTGATTTTTCACCGTTCGCTCAGAAATGTAGAGGGTTTCGCCAATTTCTCGGTTACTGGCTCCAGCGACAATTAAGCTCAATACCTCCCGTTCCCGCGCGGTGAGTCCAGCTAGTTCTGGCGGCAGTGGGGCGGAGACTGGTTCGGGGAGTGGGGTGGGGGCGATCGCTTTCTCAATCAACCCTGGCCCCAGGTGGGTGTAGCCTTTGTGAATCGCCCGAATCGCATTCGCCAAATCATCGGAGTGTGTATCCTTGAGCAGGTATCCCCTGGCTCCCACGCGAATGGCCTGTGAAACATATTCATCGTCATCAAACGTCGTTAGCACGAGGACTTTCGTTTGGCCAAACTGCTGACAAATTTGACGAGTGGCCGCAACCCCATCCATCACAGGCATCCGCACATCCATCAGCACTACATCGGGCTGTAGGGCTGCGACTTGGGCAATCGCCTGCTGTCCATCTTCAGCTTCACCGACCACTTCCAGGTCAGGCTTCACTTCCAGGAGACTCTTGAGGCCATGCCGAATAATCATTTGGTCATCAACCAGCAGCAGGCGAATTTTAGGGTCTGTCATCATGCTAATAGCACTTGCCTCGGTAAGGGAATAGATACCGCAATCTGACAACCTTTCCCAGGCTCACTCCAGAGGCTAAACTGCCCCCCTAGAGCGATCGCCCGTTCCCGCATTCCTTGCAGGCCAAATCCCGTGGTATTCCGTTGAGGATCAAATCCGCGACCATTATCGGTGATTTGTAGATGAATGCGATCGCCCCGCTGCTCCAAATCAATCATCACCTCTGTCGCGAGACTGTGCTTAGCAATGTTCGTCAGCGATTCCTGAAAAATTCGGTAAAGGGCTGTACTGGATTCCGGCGGTAGGGATTGGGTAAGTTGCAGAGTCGAATTGGGGAGGATTCCGGTGGTGTTTTGGAATTCGGTGATGGTGGTGGCGATCGCATCAGGGAGCGATCGCCCTCGCAGGGGATTGGATCTTAAGGTGGCGATCGATCGCCGCACTTCCTGTAACGCTCTAGCCCCTAGCTGCTGGGATTCCAATAAAAATGATCGAGTTTTCTCAGCCTCGGGCGGCAGAAACAGCAAAGCATTTTCGAGTTGAATGCTTTGTGCGGTGAGGGCATGACCGAGCGCATCATGAATTTCACGGGCAATGCGGTTGCGTTCTTGGAGGGCAGCTTGGTCTTCGATGCGGAGGGTATATTGACGAAGTTGTTCATTGGCTAACATCAATTTTTCACGGCTACGACGTTCGGCTAAGAGGGCATTGACGAGCAGTAGAATAAACAGCAGCGTTAATCCAAACGTGATTGCCGTGTTGACGTTTAGGTTGAAAATAGTATTGATGAAATTATCATCGGGGATGCCACGACGATGACGCGGGGGAGTGGGCATTCCCCAAAACAGCATTAGCACCGAAGCAATAAAGACCAATCCCGTAATAATATACTGTCCCTTGCGCTGAAAAATCAGGCAACTACGAATGACAATGATCAGCCCCAGCAATGGGAAAAATCCAGTGCGGCGATCGAGCCAAAAGGTAATTCCTAGCAGCACTAGCTCGAACACGGTATACAAAACCTTACTCCGCAGATTGCCCGTGGGTCGCTTCAATCCCATTAGCCCAAAAACAATCAAAATCAGGGTGACCAGAACCTGAGTCATCACATCCAAACCAAAGCGTGCGGGACGAATCACCAGCAAGAAGTCCAACCCCAGTAAAATCCACTCCAGGTAAAGAATCAGCCGAAAAGAATGACTCGGCAGGGGGAGGGGTTGGTGCCAGGGGGTGGGCGATCGCAAGGATGCCCCAGCGGCAGATTCCGCTTCGGTCGCACTGGGTGAAGGATGGCGATGCATAGGAATTAGAGGAGGGATTGGGGAGAATGTTCACGAAAAGATACCTATGGTTCTACTTTAGCGGGAACTTTGTTGACGAGAGACTTTTTGCCTAAATTACTGCGTCCTAGTTGTGCCAAAAGTCCTATAAAATTTGGGACTTTAGTACCATGGCAACTTGGGAGCATTGATCCATGCGGTGAAGCGGTCATCCTGCCTAAGATTTGAACATTGAACCACTCACAGGTTCCACTATCCAATTAGCGAGGATTTACAATGATTTCTAACATGCAGATGCTTCCCTTTTTTGCTAGCGCCATCGCACTCTCTCTTTCACTTTCAGCCCTTCCCGCCTTTGCTCAATCCACCACCCCAGACAGCCCAGCCCCCAACTCAACCGAGATGCGTGGACGAGGCGATCGCGGACAGGGACGGATGCATCGACAGAATTGGCTCAATCTTACCGAGGAACAACAGACCGAACTCCAGGAAATTCGCGAAGACACGCGATCGCAAATTGATGAAGTCCTCACGGATGAACAGCGTGCCCAAATCCAGAGCCAACGGGAAAGCCGACAAGCGTCTCGGGGCGATCGGGGGCAACGGGGCGAAAACCGCCAACGAGGAGGTCGAGGCGATCGCCGTGCCCCCTTTGAATCGCTGAATCTCACCGAAGAACAGCGTGCCCAAATCGAAGAAATTCGCCAAGCCTCTCAGGAGGAAATGGACGCTGTCCTGACCGATGAACAACGCCAACAGGTGGAACAACATCGCCAAGACCATCAACAACGTCAACAGCTTCGTCAAAGCAACTCCCAGGAGCCTTTCAGTCAGAGCGATTCCTAGGAAACTGAGGAGCAGTAGAGCGATCGCCTAGCGATCGTCCCCTCTCCGTTCTGGTGCAAAGGATCTAGCGCAAAGGAGGAAGCCGGATGTCGTCTCTGCAAAAGGAAGCTAGAAATGGTTCTCTCTTTTGCAAAGGGAGGAGACGGTCAATCGGCTCCCTTTCCTTCTTGACTAGAGCTATACATGCCAGTCTGAATCGGCTTCGAGTCTGGGTTTTGCGCCCCCTAAATCCCCCAATTCTGGGGGACTTTGAGTTCATTGAATTTGCACCTTAAACGACATTGATTGTTAGAAGGAAAACTATGCAACGTTTGTTTCGGAAATATCATCGGTGGTTGGCGATCGTCTGTGCCCTTCCCATTCTCTTACCCGTGGTCACCGGGATGCTGTTTCCGGTTGCTAAAGCCTTTCATCAACGTGACATCGCAGGCTTTCTCATCCATCTCCATACCCTGGAAAACATCGGTCTAGATGTATTCTTCCCCATTATCAACGGAGTCGGAATGCTCGGATTATTGATTACAGGACTCTACATGACCAGACTCTTTCGAGAAAAGCGCTCCCTCACCAAACCCCTCGACTCCTAAACTCCCCACCTCCCCATCTCTCCATCTCTCCATCTCCCCACCCCCACTCCCTCCAATCAAAGCTATCCTCATAGAAGGCTCTCACAGCGAACATCCCCTAGAAAAATGAACAAAGATTTACGAAAAAGAACTGCAATGATGCCGCGTCTCACCCGTCGAAGAATCTTGAGTTTTATCGGTGGATCTGCTGCGGTCACACTCTTTGGCTGTCTCCGCCGAGAGTCCTCCTCGATCGCCTCCACCCCATCTTCCATCGCATCTTCCATCGCATCTCCCATCGCCTCTCCCGCCGTCTCTCCCATCGCCTCCACGGCCACAACCCCAGCCTGCATCGTCCGCCCCCAACAGACCGAAGGCCCCTACTTCCGAGATGAAAAGCTCAACCGCTCCGACATCCGCTCCAATCCCGCCGATGGCGCAGTCAAACCTGGTGTTCCGCTCAAACTCGCTTTCCAGGTTTCCCAGGTGAGTAGTGCGGCCTGTGTGCCCTTAGAGGGGGCGATCGTCGATGTCTGGCATTGTGATGCTGAGGGGGTTTACTCGGATGTGAGCGATCGCCGTTTCGACACCACGGGTCAAAAGTTTCTGCGTGGCTACCAAACCACCAACGCCGACGGCATCGCCGAATTCATCACCATTTACCCCGGCTGGTACCCCGGCAGAACCGTCCACATTCACTTCAAAATTCGCACCGATGCCACCGCTCAAAGCAGCTACGAATTCACATCCCAGCTTTACTTTGACGATGCTGTAACCGATCAAGTCGATGCCCAAGCTCCCTATGCTGCCCGAGGACAACGCACCCAGAGGAACGACCAGGACGGCATTTTCCAACGGAGTGGCGAACAATTGTTACTGACATTGACACCAGCCGTAGAGGGGTACGAAGGTCGGTTTAATATTGGGTTAGAGTTGACTTGAAGATTTGTCATTCATCCTATGGGGAACCGGGTTCATCAAAACACAAGATTTGCATGTCTACCAGAATTCGACAATCTGGAGCTATTTCGTGCAGAGGCAATTCATTATCACTATGCGCGTCATTCTCATGCGGGGTATGCGATCGGCGTTATTGAATCTGGCGTGGGGGGCAACTCCTATCGTGGCACCACCTATTTAGCGCCACCTCGCAGCGTGGTATTGATGAATCCCGAGGAAGCCCACACGGGCTATTCTGCCGAAGGATTGCCGCTGACCTACCGGATGCTCTATCCCAGTGTTGCACTGATGCAACAGCTTGCAGATGAGCTTGAGGGTAGCGGATTTCCTCACTTTAAAGAGGCAGTGGTTCAGCAGCAATTCCAAATTCAGATTTTGACAAAGAGTAGAGCAAGCAGGAGAATTAAGAGGACTTCAAACAGAGAAGCAATATGGAGCCAATGACGCTAAGTT
>JALOOP010000084.1 GCA_025454315.1 Oculatellaceae cyanobacterium Prado106 | reverse complement strand
AGGGAGAGAGACTTCAATCCGGCTCCCCTTCTCCCTAGGGAGAAGGGGTTGGGGGATGAGGGCGGCTCGGATGCATTCTCTATAATTGCCAAGGCAATAGTTCTTATTTTTTGAGGTATTTCATGGATACTCTAGAATTTCCATCAGCTTAGCAAGCTTTAAAAATAGCTCAGTGCAAAGATGACGATCTCAGATTTTTGTAATCAAAAATAAATTTAATGATACTAAACGTTTATTTTAGGGTGGAGTAAAACGAGAAGAGGCTTTCATATTTATTTCTTACGAGCATTAAATATCTTGAATTAAATCGTAGATCAACTCTCAAAATTTGGATCACTGATTTGTGATTTAATCTGAAGCCGACGATGAGGGACGCCTGTTTCTGTTGGTTAAGGCTGTACTCGGCAAGGATTAGAAAGACCTAGCAAGGATTAGATCTGCCTGCTCGTCTGTCCGGGTTAGTTTGACCATGGAGTGCGATCGCATTGTTTAAGTTTATCAACAAAATAAATTCTCCTAAGAAATTAAGGGCACCTTAGGCAACACTCATCAAAGGAATTCTTTCAGATTCAGTATTTACGCTGATTGAGACAATCAAGCAACTCTGATTAAAATACAGTTCTTCCCTGTTCCGGTTTAGGATAATTGAAGGAAAAAACTAATTCCACCCACCTGGAGAATCCAGATCCGATGCTTGCAGCGACATCTCTCTGATCGGTTCACCGGTGAATGGCAGAAACTTGCTCATTTCCGTGTCATGGATGTGGATACCCGATTAGATTTTCAGCCTCAAATCACCTTAGCGCAGCCTCTCGGTTCAGCGGCGTCTCAGCATCTCACCAACAAAAAGCAAAATCTCTCGCTAGCGATTCAAAACCTTCAGCAGGTGGTGATTGCACCAGGTCAAATCTTTTCTTTTTGGCATCTTGTGGGCAATCCGAATGAAAAAGCAGGCTATGTCGAGGGCAGAACTATCACCGGAGACGCACTGGCCACAACCGTTGGGGGAGGCTTGTGCCAACTCTCAGGAATCCTGTATTTTCTAGCGCTAAAGAGTGGATTGACGATTCTGGAAAGGCATCCCCATTCCAAAGATATTTACACCGATGCAACTCGATTTGCGCCCTTGGGTTCGGATGCGACAGTCGTATATGGCTATAAGGATTTGCGGTTTCAAAATCCCTTTCCGTTTCCGATTTGTTTGCGATTTTCCCTCTCCGATCAGGAGATTCGAGCCTGGATTTGTGCTGGAGAAGCGATCGCCGAAACCCCAGTCGAATTTCAGACTCAGTCGGCTGAAACCAGCACCCAGGTAGACACGATTCGCTACACCCCATCGCACCCGCAAGGGGAACGCATGAGTTCAAATCAATATCCCAAACTGCGGGTTCCAGCGCATCTTCGCTAAAAATCAGGGATTACTCGTTCCTTGTAATGACTGTGAGGCTATCACAGCATCCATTTCAAGATGGCTAAGAGGATTAATGGCTGAGGGGATTTCATTGTAACTGCTCAATTTCTGCGATCGCCAAGCCCGTCGTTTGACTGATCGTCTCAATGTCCAGAATACCGAGGAGAGAACGGGCGATCGCCTGTTTCTCTTTTAATCGACCTGCCGCTTCTCCATCTAGCTTGGCTTTCAGGATGGCATTGCGGTTGTCGTGTAGAAACATTTCCCGCTTCTCCAGAATTTCCAGTTCGCGTTTGCTGAGTTTACTGTGTTGAGCCACCGTAAACGCATGGTGAATTGCGGGCACTTCGTCCATGATGGGCGGGATGGTCTTGTGCTGATTGGCAGACTTGAGAAAATATATCCACTTGTCGGTTAGCGTTTCGAGATCAGTTAATTCTTTCTTGAATTTGGGGAGTTCAACAAAGACGAGTTCAATATCCTCACTGTAGTCTGTCAGATCGTCTTTCTCTTTTAAGCGATATCGAGAAATCACCTTTGAACTCTGCTCAAACATTTCAAAATCGGTGATAGTGAGGGCAATAATGGGGTTGAGCAAGGTGTAATCTTCGCCCACGGCAAGCTGAATGGAAAACGCTTTGGCAGCATTGTAGAGAACGCGCTTCTCAAAGCCCAGCACATTGAGCACCTGCATTTCGATGATGACGGTTGTCTGATCGCTGAGGGTAGCTTTCACATCCAAATAGGAGTCCTTGATGCCCTTAATTCGGGGAGCTTGGTACGGATCAAGAATTTCCAAATCGAGGATGACTTCTTGCTCTTGATAGAGAATGGCATTCAAAAAGCTAATGAGAATATCCGTGCTCTGTTTAGAGCCAAAGATTTTCTTGAAGGCAAAATCCGTTTTGGGATTGATGAATGTCATGGGCTCGGATTGGCAGGTGGATGGAGGACAGCGCTAAGGATAGAGCTATTGTACCAAACTCAACGGTCAGGTAAGCGACCTGCGAGGTTCGATGATGGAAAATTAGGAGTTGTCGCTGGTTACGGCGGCGCAAGGGGTGCGATCGCTCTCGTCACAATCATCATCTGAATCATCATGCGATCGCCCTCGAACTTCCCACTTGGGTCTGCCGTACCTCCCCCAGTTCGCCCTCGTCGCCCCCTGGAATTTCGCGCCCCCCAGCCCCCAACTTTGGGGGAGCCGAGCCTTCGATGAGTCTTCAGGGGAATCTCTGGGGAGCAATTTCAGAAGAATCACTGAATTCAAAGTCCCCCAAAGTTGGGGGATTTAGGGGGCGGTTTGCCGAGGGATCTGACTGATTTCCTGACTAATTTCTCTGCCTGATTTCAGCGAGATTTTTCAGTCTGCCTGATTTCAGCGAGATTTTTCAGTGATATTCTTTGGGGATATGCTTTGATGAATATCCTCCTTTCAACCATCGAATACTTCAGCGTCTTCTTCAGCGTCTTCTTCAGTGTTATGATTACTTAGGCGCTCAAGGAGTCATCTTTTGTAGGATGCGTTAGCAATAGCGTAACGCATCAAAGACTTGAGGAAGATTCATTACGCTCTGCTAACGCATCCTATGTTTAATTAGACTCACCTACTTACCACCCCAGGTTAAACGATTAAGAAACTTTAGAATATGAAAGTTGACGTCTTTAAGATTCCGCAAAAGGCACCCGATGATTTATCTGGGTTAATGGAACTGATCCAACAACAAAAACTTGACCCTAAATCCATCGTTGCCGTCATGGGGAAAACCGAAGGCAACGGTTGTGTCAATGATTTTACACGCGGATTTGCCGTGGCTAGTTTGAAGAATTATCTGCGATCGCAAATCGGCGACACCCTCACCGAGCAAATTGTCTTTGTCATGTCCGGCGGCACAGAAGGCGTGTTGAGTCCCCACCTGACTGTGTTTACACGACAGGTCGAGGGTTTATCAGGTTCTCCGCGTCCTGGATTAGTGCTAGGAATCCACCACACGCGCGATTTTTCCGTGGAAGAAATCGGCACCCTGGCGATGGTGCATGAAGTGGCTGCGGGGGTGAAGACGGCGATCGCACAGGCCAACCTCTCCCCCCAAGATGTGCATTTTGTCCAAATCAAATGCCCCTTGATCCAATCCACCAAACAACAGGGACAGACCATCACCCCAGACAGCTACAAATCCATGGCCTATTCCAGAGGAGCCTCAGCGCTGGGCGTAGCGCTAGCCCTCGGCGAAATTGACGCGGCTCAACTCAGCGCATCTGATATCTGCACCAACTACAGCCTCTACTCTTCCGTCGCCTCCACCTCTGCGGGCAGTGAACTGCAAAACTGCGAAATTCTAGTCCTCGGCAATTCTCCCACCTCCTACAGCGATTACTGCATTGGGCATAGCGTCATGGCTCATGCGCTGGATGTTGCATCGGTGGAACGAGCGATCGCCAGCACCCCAGATCTTCCTGGAAAGAACGCGGGTCTGAACGCGATCGTCAATGTCTTTGCGAAAGCCGAAGCTGATCCCTCCGGACAAGTGCTAGGTCGTCGTCATACCATGCTGGATGACTCGGACATTAACCATACGCGCATGGCTAGAGCGGTGGTGGGAGCAGCGATCGCCTCCGTGGTGCAAGATCCGATGATCTATGTCTCAGGAGGCAGTGAGCATCAGGGGCCGATGGGGGGTGGGGCGATCGCCGTGATTCTCAAATATGAGGCTAATGTTTCATCTTAAGGAAGTAAGGTGATTCCTAAAAAAACAATTTCAAGGAGGAGTGCGTGGATTCACCGCTTACTCCTCCTTGAAATCACATAAGACAACATAAAATGGAGTGTTGAGAGATAGTTTCAACATCCCGCAACACCAAATTTAATTTACCTTCTTCCCATTAGCGCAGCCAATGAACGGTTCGTTGCTCAACAACCGCAAAAATGGCATAGAGGGCAATCCCCATGACTGCAAGCGTCAACAAACAGAGAAATGCTAGAGCAATGTCAAAATTAGAAGTCGCCGTCACAATCAAATAGCCAATGCCCCGATCGGAAGCAACGGTTTCTGAGATCACGGAGCCAATGAATGCTTGGGAAATTGCAATTTTGAGAGATGCAAACAGATAGGGCAGCGAATGGGGAAAGCCCACCTTCTGAAAAACCTCCCACTGGGAAGCACCAAGAGACTTGAGGACATCGCGCATTTCTGGTTCAACGGTGGATAACCCCAAGGAAACATTGACTGCGATCGTAAAAAAAGCTAACAGAAACGCAGTCATCACAGCGGGAATGGTGCCAATGCCAAACCAGATCGCCAGAAGCGGGACGATCGCCACTTTGGGGATGGTATTAAACCCAACCAAAATCGGATAGAGCGTCGTGTACACCAGTTTGGAATAGCCGATTAGGAACCCGAGAACCAGTCCAGTGAAGAGGGCGATCGCAAACCCAATCAAAGTCGTCTGTAGGGTGACCAGTGAATTTTGCCAGACCACCATGCCCCAGTTCCCCAGGCTGCCTAGAATGGCGCTTGGGGCAGGAAGGATGAAGGCAGGAATACTAAAAAGATGGACAATCAGTTCCCAAAAAATTAGAATCGTGATTGTTGCCAGGGTCGGTAAAAGATAGGTTGCGTATCGAGAACTCAAAGAGATAGGCAAAATCTGTTGCTTCAACATAAAATCAATCCCCTGAACGCAGAATTCAACCGAGCAAAATATCGCAAAATATAGGATGCGTTAGCGGAGCGTAACGCATCTCACAAAACAGAAGCAATGAGGATGCAATCACGTACATCTTCAAATAAAATCGCGATTAGTGATGAATATGCCGACGCAACTCATTGAACAGATGATGAAACTCATCGGTGAACGTCATTTCCATAGTGCGAGGACGGGGTAAATTCACCGTTAGCTCCAGTAAAATCTGACTGGGTCTAGCACTCATGACATACACCACATCCGACAGGAATAGTGCTTCTCGTAGATCATGGGTGACGAGCAGAGCCGTGCATTGAGTCCGTAACCAGAGGGCTTGCAGCATGGACCACATATCTTCACGGGTGAAGGCATCTAAGGCTCCAAAAGGTTCGTCAAGCAGCAGAATTTCGGGTTGGTGAATGAGGGCACGACAGAGGGAAACTCGCTGCTTCATGCCGCCGGATAATTGCCAGGGATAGTGATGCTGGAACCCTTCTAAGCCCACGGTCTGAAGCAAATCATGGGCAGACTGCTGGTAAGCCGCGCGTTTTCGACGCATTTGGCTTTTGTGGGGTTGAACGATTTCCAGAGGCAGAAGAACATTTTGCAACGTGTTGCGCCAGGGGAGCAGGACTGGGTTTTGGAAGGCAATGCCCACATTGCGTAAAGGTTTCGTGATGGGTTCACCGTCAAAGCTCACCGTTCCTTGCTGAATGGGCAGCAGTCCAGACACCATCCGCAGCAGCGAGGTTTTGCCGCAGCCGCTAGGGCCAACCAGGGCAACAAACTGCGATCGCTCCACCGCCAACGACACGCGATCCAAAACTGTTGTGCAGTGTCCCTTCAGATCATAGGTCAGAGAAATTTCTTTGAATTCCAGGATGGGAGTTGTGGACAGTGCTGAAGATGGATTGGGACAAAGGGAATTAACCATGGGAAGAACCTTGATAATCGTTGACTGACTCAATTGAGCATGGACTTAGAGCATTCCACTAAACCGTCAGCGGCACACCTTTTTGACAGAGCAAACACTGATCCGCCGGAGTGGCATCCATGCCTTCTAACGAAATTAAAACCTCTGTAGGACACCCCAAATCAATTTCAAATAGCCCTTTGGTGGCCACTAACCCCACCCCAACAGGAACCGCCTGCGCCGAATGGACAATCTCAATCAGTTGTTTTGCAGTGCCACCCGTTGTGGTGATATCGTCCACAATCAGAACCTGACTCCCCTGCTGAAATTCAAACCCCTCAATCAGCCTGTATTTCCCTGCTTTTTCACGGGCGATCGCCACTTCTACCCCCAGTTTCTTGGCTACTTCAAAGGCCAAAATACTGCCCGCTTCGTTCGCCCCCAAAACAAAGTGAATCTCCTGGCTGGTAAAGCGATCGGCGATTCCCTGGAAAATCACATCAGCAGCCTGGGGATAGCGCAATAGTTTGATGCAGCGAAAAAAACGACTGGCATGAAGTCCGCTAGCTAAGCAAAAATGTCCGGTTTGGAGTGCCCCGGTCTGCTCGATGAGTTGGGTGAGCGATCGCTGAATATCAACCATAGTTTTCTCGAAGTCCGTTACAAGGAGATGCCCAGAATTTGCAAGCCCAGAATTTGCAAGCCCAGAATTTGCATTCTTAGGGGTGAAGTGCCTCCAAAAATGCCTCCGACTGTGTTGTAAATCCATAGATTTGATGGATCAGAAACACAATGGCATCACTCACATATTGGGGTGAAACGGTTGCGGCTGCATCTTGAATTAGCAAACTATCGTAGCCTAAGAAGCTGCCATCCTGTAAAGTCGCAAATAAACAGCGATCGAGATTGATCCCGCCATACAATAACGTGGTAATTCCCAAATTTCGCAGAATACTGTCTAGCTCGTTGTCCCAAAAGCCACTAAAGCGATACTTGTAAACCTGAATATCACTCGGTTCGACCTGGAGCGCAGCGGTAATCTCAGATCCCCAACTGTCCTGCCTCAGAATCTCACCCCGTCCACTGGGAGCGCGATCGCCATACCCCAGCCCAGCCCCATTGGGATTCCCCGCATGGAGGAGGGAGGGACTGAGATTGAGGCGATCGGGACGGTTGCCCCAGTTGATCCAGAGGATGGGAATGTGGAGCGATCGCAGCACGGGCAGCAGACGATTTAGCACCGGAATGACAGCCTGAATTGGTCGAATATCCACGCCTTTGCTAGCGAACCAACCTTCTGGATCACAGAAATCATTCTGCATATCTAAAATCAATAGGGCAGTTCGATTCAGATCTAGAATGACATCTTGAGGTCGCGCCGAAATTGTCAGCCGACGCGGCGGAATCACAGGGCGAACCAGATCAACCGTTCGATCGCTCACTGTCCAAAGGTTGGTCGGAGAAGTTCCAAGATGGGGCATTAGAGACTCTTTCAGCAGGATGAGTAAATAGGATGTTCCCGAGACCCCAAAATCAGAGGTTCGTGGAATGAATGGGTGTGTGGCCGTTCGGCTACACACCCATTCATCTCTAGACTAAGCAATCCTCAAAATTAGACTTGACAGTTCTTCCGGCTATTCCAATGATTTCCGCTCAGCCGCAGCAGGAGCCTGCCGCTCTGAGAGAGGGGGTAGAAAATCGCTATTGAAGACTTCTTTGATCGCTGGGGTTTGACTGAGGCCAAATCCTTGCACCGTCTGCTGAATCGATTGCTCAAAGCGAACCGGATCAACGGCTCCCAATCCATTTTTCTCGACCTCCGGATTCACCAGAAAATTATCAACCGCTAGCTTGAGACGCAGCTTTTCCGCATCCCGGCTCATGGTTTGATCTCCCTTGGCCAAAACACTTTCCAACCCGGCCTCGGGATCTTTTAAGGTATCCTGCAACCCCCGCAGATAGGCCGCCAAAAAGCTTTTGACCAGATCAGGGTTTTCCTTCAGAAAAGACTCTTTGACCAGAACGGCGTTGCCGTAGAAGTCCAGCCCATTTTCTTTGTAGTAAAAAATGTTGAGATCATTGAGCGATTTTCCGCCTTTAACCAGCGAGGGCAACATCGAATAAATAAAGCCGCTAATAGCATCCACCTCACCCTTGAGCAGGAAACTCTCTCGCAGCCTCGGTTCCATCGTCACCCAATTAACCGAATTAGGCTCGACTCCAGTGCTGTCCGCAAAGATGCGCCACAGCCGACGCGGTGTATCTCCCGCAGGCGCACCCAGCTTTTTGCCGGCCAGTTCCTTGGGGGATGTGATGTTGCGATCTTTGAGCGAAATAATAGCGTAGGGGGCGCGGTTGTAGGGGACTGCAACGGCCACCAGCTTTTGGTCTGGGTTTTTCTGATTGAATTCAATCATGGAATACATATCCCCAAAGCCCAGGTCATATTGCCCTGCTGCAATTTTGCCAGCAGTATCAGAAGAACCAAAGCCTCGACTAAACTCCACCTCAACGCCTTCTTCGGCAAAGTACCCTCGCTCCATCGCCAAGGTCAGCGGAGCATCTACCCCTTGCAGCAGCCAGGACAGGGTGAAGCGGACTTTTTTCAGTTGTTTGGGTTCAGATTGGGCGGCGGTGGTTGGGGATTCAGCAGTGGGCACGGTTGCCTCGATATTGGTCTGGCAGGACGTGACGAACAGCAGACAGGCCGTGACAAAACCTGCTTTCAGCAGCGTCCATTTCATCGGATGTTGGCTCATTGGTTTCACCTCGTAAAAGGATAGGTTGAATTCAGGCTTGTGGAGGAAGGGCTGAGAGCAAAGAAGCTCTGTGAGCAAAGAAAGTCTCTGAGCAAAGAGGAACAGCGTTGAAAACTTAGAAAATACTTGAGAGATTTCTTCTCTGCATGGTTGTGGAAATCGCAGAGTGATTACTTGGATGATACAGAGTGATTACTTAGGTGATTCAGAGTGATTACTTGGGTGATGTTGGCGATCGCACTTCAAACAAGGACTTCTCAATTTGACGGATATTATCGAAATCTATGAATTGAGTAATTGAGTTGAAACCACAATCAACAAAAATTGAACGTTCCTAAGCAACATGAATTCATTTTTTGTTGACAGATTTCTGACTCATCGTCCTTGATGACTCATCAGCAAACTCGTTCTAGCAAACTCATTAAACAACCAACTTTAACAACCAACTTTATTTCAGTTGCATCTTGAGGTCCTATACTTCATACATCATATATGATATATGAAATGTAACAAGAGCTACCGATTCTCTCCTTGCCTCATACAGGTCAATTACTTCTATTCTTCTGGCTGATATCTTTAGGGTTCCTGCCTGTAGCCTGTTGTAAGATTCAAGCTGGAATTTAGCCCAATTAAAATGCTCAGCAACTTAAGGTACGATATTTCATATATGATATATGAACTGTAGCGAGAGCTACGGACTTGAGGTTAATAATCCGTCAGGCTTATGGATAACATTCTGAAGTTACTGTCCTTGAATTACTGTCCTTGAATTACCGTCCCTGAATTACTGTTTTTGAATCACCGTTTCTAAATTACTGTCCTTGAATTACTATCCTTAAATTACTGCGCCTTCATCCAGGAGTTGCTATCTTGTCCTCTAAATTGCCCCTGAATCCGCGATCGCCCGCCAAAGTGATGTCTCGCACCACCCAAGCCAACGTCACCGAATATCTCCGATCCGCGATTCTTTCTGGAGAATTGCCCCCCGGCACTCGACTGGTGCAAGCCGATTTAGCAGAGGTGCTAAGTGTCAGCGTCACGCCCATTCGAGAAGCCCTCCGAGAACTCAACACCGAAGGACTCATTGATCTGGACGCTTTTCGCGGAGCGGTTGTCCATACCCCCACCCTCTCCGAACTAGAAGACATCTACGAAGTCCGAGCCGCCCTGTTACCACTGAATACACGCAAAGGCATTCAGCGGATTCATCCCCAGGATTTAGAACAAGCCTCGGCGCTGCTCGACCAAATGGAGGCAGAAACCGATCGCACCCAATGGGTTCAACTCAACCGCCAATTCCACGAACTCCTGTACCGAGCCAGTTCCAACACCCGTTCCACCGAAATTCTACAGCGTCTCTCTGACATTGCTGCGGTCTACATCAACCTTGCCTTAGCCGACAAATCCTTCCACCGAGACACCTCCAACCGTGAACATCGCCTCATTCTCGATGCCTATCGCAGTCAAGATGCCGATCGCGCCATTAGCATCATGCTGTCGCACATCAACACCACCCTGGAGATTGCCCGGACTGTACTGCGGCATTCGCCATAGCTCTCCAATCTCCTAGCCATTCAAATTATGGCGATTCAAATTGTGACCATTCAAATTATGGCGATTCAAATTCTAGCCACTCAAATGCTAGCCATTCAAACTGTGGCGATTCAAACTGTAGCCATTTAAAGAAATAATTCTCCCAAATTCAAAGTAGCATTCCAGTAAGGAGTTCCCCATGCCGCCCGAGTTCTCAGAAACCCCCTGGATCAATGTTGACGTTTTTCGTCTTCCTATGACTGCTCCTGAAGATGTCAGTGGACTGGAGCATTTGCTAGAAATGGGTAAAATTCAAGCGGAAGACATCATTGGCATTATTGCTCAAACAGAAGGCACAGGCTATGCCCGAGGCTATGCATCCCTGTGTATGCAGATTCTGCTCTCTAAGTATCTCCAGATTTCTCCCGAAGCCGTATTCGATCGCATTCCCATGATGATGATTGGACTCTGCGGTGGCCTCATGAGTCCCCATTACACTGTCTTTGTTCGACAGCAGTTTTCACAGCTTCCTCCCCACCTGTCCCCCCCATCCGAAAAGCGACTGGCCGTTGGCATTGCCGATACTCGAGTACTGCTGCCCGAGGAGTATGGAACTCTGACTCAGGTTAATCTAGTCGCCGAGGCGGTGGAACGGGCGATCGCCAATGCAGGCATTTTAGACTTAGAAGATGTCCACTGTGTCGAAGTGAAATGTCCCGCTATGACTCCAGCCCGGATCATCGATGCCGAGAACCGGGGCGCAACCGTCGTCAGCCCCCAGTTGAATCAGGCTAGTGTCTTGTCCAAGGCCGCTTCTGCGCTCGGTATTGCGCTGGCACTACAGGAAATTTCAGCGACCCAGGTCACTGATGACACAATTCTCAAAGATGCCTCACTTTACACCGAACGAGGCTCGGTTTCGGCGGGTGGAGAACAGTCTGCTTGCCGAGTCATCGTCATGGGAAATTCGGCGCGATCGCTCAGTCGTTACCGAGTTGGCCACGGCGTGATGAACGACCAGCTAGACACTTTGGGTATCTACAGCGCCCTCACCTCAGCCGGATTAGAATGCCGTTTGCCCTTGACATCAGAACAGCAAGCCCGGATAACCCAAGTCTTTGTCAACTGTGGAGCCGATGCAACTACCGCTGTTCGACAGCGCCGCCACACCATTCACAGCGATTTTCTCTCTGGCTATGCCGGGATTATGGCAAAAGCGGTCGCCAATGCGATCGTTGCTGCTGTCGTTGGGGATACCATGATTTTGGCCTCAGCAGGCAACGAACACCAGGGAAAACGGGGCAGTAATTTGGTAGCGGCGATCGTCCAAGTAGAACCGTAGTCTTTGATATTCTTTGACATTCTTTGATATCTGCTAAAATCCAGTGTCATTCAGTGACATTCACTCGTAATTCAGCGGTGGACTGCCACCGTCATCATCGACCCGCTTTTCAGGAGCCGTTTCATGTATCTTCGTCAGACTCAGGAATTAACACATCAGGCTGCACTTGTGATTTTACAGGGTGCGATCGCCAAAGCAGAGGCCATGGGCGTTCCTCAATGTATTGCGATCGTAGATACGGGCGGCAATCTGCTTGCCTTTATCCGGATGGATGGAGCCAAATTTCTCAGCCAGATCTCTGCAACCCAAAAAGCGATTACTGCGATGTCGTCAAAAGCTCCGACGGGAGGGGTTGCGGCTGATGTGGAACTCAAACTGGCGCTGGCAACAGCAGGGCAACTGACTAACTTAAAAGGCGGTTTACCGATTGAAATCAATGGGCAACTGGTCGGGGCGATCGGGGTGGGTTCTGGGACAGGCGCTCAGGATGTGGAGGTTGCCCAGGCTGGAATTGCGGCGCTCCAGGAAAAATTAGGATAGAAATTTAAGGCGATCTCTGGGAAAGAAAGTCTGGGATTTCCTTTCATGAAAACGTCCTAACACCTCGGAAAGAGCAATGCGTTGAATTGGAATTTCTGGTGAGGACGTTGGGTTGCGCTGCGCTCCACCCAACCTACGGGATAGGGTAAAGTGTCAGGTGTGGTGTGAGTTTGCGGGATAAAGTCAGGCGGTCAGCGTTATGCCTGTTGTCCTGCCGCAACCACTATACCCTCTAGAACCATCGGTTCATCATCCAGGAAAAGGGAGCAACCCTGCATAGGAATATCCAAATGACAAGGTGTCGTTCGCAGCCCACCGCCGACGCTGTTTGGCCCTGTTGAGAACAGGAAGTTTCCATAGAAGGCGCGGCCATCCTGCCCTTCTGTTTGTCCTTTCTCATACTGCCCCATCGCTTCCCAGGATGCCGTCCGACTCAATCCCCAGCCGATGTGAGAGATCGCATAGACTTCTGGATCTTGGTAGCGCTCCATAAACGATCGCATCTCTTCCGCATCCACACCTCCGGTAATCTCTCGAATAAAACCGTTCTCGATCGTTAATGTAATCGGTTCCTGGATATAGGTGAAAAAAGGATAGATGATGTCTCCCCAATCGCACACCACGACTCCATTAGCGCTGCCCTCATTGGGAAAGGTAAAGGCAAACGCACCGGGATACTGATCCCAATGTCCTGGTTCATCGGCAAAGCCATACTGACACATTCCTGGAAATTCTCCCAGTTCAACGGAGAAGTCTGTCCCTGCTTTTGACGTGACTCTCATAGTTTTAGCTTTTTGAAGGCGATCGCGCGCCACCATCGCCCGTTGTTTATCGGCTAACGTGGGCAGCATCCGCTCCAGGATCTCAGGCGGTTCTAGGACGACCAGAACACGGGTGCCGCCATTGCGACAGTCCCGGATGCGGCCATCGAGGATGAAGGCCAGATCGATGATGAGATCGGCGGTTTTGAGGAGGGCGACCGCATCTTCGGGTAAATCGGTGCGTCCTGGAACTTCGAGATATTCTGCGGTTGCTCCCAGACTTTTCGCTTGGGTGATGGCCATCTCTGGGTATGGATTAATCCGGTTTGGAGTGTCCACTACAATGACTGTTTCTGTGGGCTTAACCTGGCTTAGGGTGAGGATTTCCTGCCAGAGGGTGGCGAGTCTAGAGGGGGCGATCGTGGTCATTAAAATTCTCCGTTAGGTTACATCTAGGAAAGCATCGATCCATTGATAAAACGGCTCCGGTTGCTCAATCGGCATCATATGCCCTGTGTCCGGTAGGATGATGAATTTGGAGTTGGGTAAATGATCCTGCACCTGTTGCGCTAGGGCGGGTGGGGTGAGGCGATCGTCTGCTCCAGCCATGACCCAACAAGGTTGATGCAACCTTTGCAGTTGCTCACAAAGATTAAACCCAGTTGTGGCTAACATCGCCCGTTTCAGTGAGGCTTGATCCGAGGCTGCCCGACGCTGAATGAACTCTGCAATATACTGAGGATGCTGGCGGATGAAGCGGGGTGAAAAAATTGATTCACTGGCGAGTTTTGCTGCCGCTTCGGCTCCCATCTGATCAAGCAGGGCAATCCGCTGCTGCATATTGGCATCCACTTCTGGAGGATTGCAGCAGGTCGTGGCGGCAAATAAACAGGCCGAAAAGCGATCGGGTTGGAGCAACGCCATTTGCATAGCAATCATGCTGCCCTGGGAAAATCCAATGATTTTCAGGGTATTGATTTGGAGGCGATCGAGCACCTGGAGCCAGTCTTCAGCGAATTGTCGAATACTGTAGGGCGTTGGGGGTTTGTCTGATTGGCCATGGCCTCGGGTATCTCCAGCAATTAGGTGGTGGCGATCGCCATAGCGTTCAAACGCGCTATCCCAGAGATGATGATCCCAGCCTAACCCATGTAAAAACATTACCGCTGAGCCACTTCCCGCTTGACGAAGACAGAGTTTTAGCGCTCCAATATCAATGCATTGAGTAACTGGTTGGGACATGATGCAAGGATAGGAAGATTTATCTGTAGAGGCGATCGGTCTGTTCATGATTTGCGGGCGGATTCAATGAAGGAAAATACTGGGAGTGGGCTGTGATGACGGTTGCTTATGAAGGCTGCAAAACATTCCCTGGGGAAGGCTGCACGGTTCCTGTTGGAATATGCAGCGCCGTCATCCAAATGGTTTGAGTCTTCAGCCAATCCGATTGCTGAATCATCCGAAAAATGGAGGTGCGAAGCGGAGCCGGGAGGAATGCAAGCTGGCCATAATAGAACGCGACATCCTGAGTCCATTCAATGAGTTGACGTTCGTGACGCTCCCAGTCCTGAATGCCCTGGAATAAATCTTCGGCAGCGGCGATACGGGTGGCCAAAGCCAGTGCTGCCATCATGGAACAACCGCCGCCCTGTCCTAGAAACGGTGGCTGAGCGTTCGCAGCATCGCCTAGGATCACCACCCGGCCTTTGTGCCATTGTTTGAGCTTGAGAATCTCGAACTGATCACCTCGACCTTCGGGGGGAAGGCGATCGATGATCCAGCTTAGATGCGGAAAGGTTTCTTTCCAATAGTCTCGATCGACGGGCAGGGATTGGCCTCGATGGTCACCCTTGATCGCAGTCAGTTGAATGTAGGCAATTTCCGCCGTGCAAGGCGCATAGAGGATTCGTCGTGAGCCATGCCAATGTTCACAATGGCCGCGACCTTCATCGGTGTGGAGTTCTTCGGGGAGACGGGGAATCATGGCGCGGTAGCCAAATTGATGGGCAGGGCGACGGCTTTTGAGCAGTCCTAGAGCGTCCCGGACTTTGGAGTTGATGCCGTCTGCGGCAATGACGAGGGTGGCGCGATCGCAACTCCCATTAGCAAAGTAAACCGTCCCATCCGGCTCTGCCCGAACCACCTCGGAATTAAACTCTACCGTCACTCCCGAGCGACAGGCTTCATCGTAAAGCGCATGGAGCAAGTCTGCGCGCGGAGGCACGTACAGGCGGCTAGTGGGTGAAAAATAATCTTCCGCAAAGACGCTATTATCTTTGTCACGTTTATGGTGTCGCCACGCCGGAATGCTATTCCTAATGGTCTCCTCGTAAATGCCAAGGGTCTCCAAAACGCGCAGCCCGTTTTCCCAAAGATAGATCCCCGCGCCATCGGGGCGAATGCCAGGGCTGCGCTCATGGACTCGGACGTTCCAGCCCCGTTTGGCAAAGGCGATCGAGGCGGTGAGTCCGGCAATGCCTCCTCCTGCAATTTCAAGGGTGTTGTTCATAGGTGGTTATCTCTGTGATTATCTTCGGAGTTATCTTTGTAGTGATCTCTGTGGTTATCTTCGTGGTTATCTTCGTGGTTATCTTTATGGTTATCTTTGTAGTGATCTTCAATAATTGTTCTACATCAATCTCTGAATAGTCTGCTAGGAGAGGCGATCGCACCCCAATGATTGAGTTTATTCATGGAGTGCCGCCAGCAATTCATGCGATGAGGCAACGGTGCCGTATTGTCCATGGGATTTTTTAGTGATCTCCAGAATGTTGTGGTGATTAAACGGATCTAGGGCTGCACTACAGTCTGACAGGAGAAGACATTCATAGCCGCGATCGTTGGCATCGCGCATGGTGGTGTGGACACAGCAATCACTGGTGACTCCGGTAAACACTAAATTGCGAATCTCTAACCGACGCAGCAATTGTTCTAAATCCGTTGCGTAAAAAGATCCTTTCCCAGGTTTGTCAATAATCGGTTCAGAGGGCAAGGGAGCTAATTCTGGTACAATATCCCAACCCGGTTCGCCTCGGGTGAGGAGTCGGCCACATACGCCGACGGTGCCAATTTCTGCGCCGTTACGCTGCGATCGCCATCGTTTATTCTCATTCAAATCTGATAAATCTGGCCGATGACCTTCCCGCGTATGGATAATGTGAAAACCTTTCTGACGCATGGCATCGAGGACTTTACGAGTCGGCGCAATGGCCGCACCCGTGATCGAAACATCTAGTCCCATCTGATCGCAGTAGCCCCCCGGCTTACAGAAATCCGTCTGCATATCAATGATCATTAATGCAGTATTTTGGGATGTCCAGTTTCCGTTGTAAGGCCAAGGATAAGGCTCAGACTGCACTTGAGAAAAATCCATCGTTCAAAACTCCGTTAAACAGACTCCGTTAAACAGGCTCCAGATATGCCGATTGAATCGCTGTCATTAGCATCCGACTTTCGGTAATCGATCCATAAAGTCCATCGGACAGACTCAGAACATGAATTTGAGCCGCATGGTGAGCCGGAACATCGGAGGCACAGCAATCGCTGAGGAGTAGGCATTCATAGCCGCGATCGTTGGCATCTCGCAGGGTGGACTGCACGGCTCCATCTGTGGTGATTCCGGTGAGGATCAGATTGCGAATGTTTCGACGACGAAGCAATTGCTCTAGGTCAGTGGCATAGAATGCGCTGGCACCGGGTTTGTCAATGATGGCTTCACCGGGTTTGGGGGCAAGGTCTGGGATCATTTCGCAGCCCGGTTCACCTCGCACCAGGATCTTCCCCTGTAAGCCTAGTTCGCCGATGCCGATGCCTCGTTGTTGCGATCGCCATGCCTTCGTTGGATTCAGATCGGTTAAATCCGGTCGGTGGCTTTCACGGGTAAAGAAAATCGGAAACCCAGCGTACCGCATCAGTTTTAGCAGGGATTTTAGCGGTGGAACGATCGCTAGAAAAGGTTGGCGATCGATTCCTAGTTGATCGTACCAGCCATTCTCACCACAGAAATCAACCTGCATATCAATGATGAGCAAAGCTGTATTTTCTTTGTACAACTGACCATCAAAAGGCCAGGGATATAATCCTTCAACATGCTGATGCACCTATCGTTCTCCTAGTCGTTTAATTTCGTTCTACGCTGGTTATTAACCTGGCAACAAAAAAGGTGATGCGATTTTACTTGATAGGCATTGACGGTTCTGAGAATGCATTCGCGCTATAGCATGACATCTCCTCCGTTGGGCGAGAGTGTTTGTCCCACATAAAAGTTTCCGTCGCTGGAGGCTAGCATGACCGCCGTAGGTGCAATCTCTTCGGGTTGGCCAAAGCGACCAATCGGGAGTTGAGCTAGTTTCATGGCGCGCCATTCGTCGGTTAAGCCAGCGAGCATATCGGTTTCGGTGGGGCCAGGGGCGATCGCATTTACCAAAATTCCCTTTGAGACGGCTTCGTAGGAAAGGGCGCGGGTAAAACCGATGATGCCTGCTTTGGCGGCACAGTAGTGGCTGAGTTGGGGTGCGCCTTTGTAGGCAAGCTGGGAGGCAATATTGATGATTCGTCCCCCGCCTTGTGCTGCCATTCCGGTGTAACAGGCATGGGTGACCAAAAAGGTGCCCCGGAGATGCACGTTGATCATTTCATCCCAGGCGGTAGGAGTGATGGCTTCAAAGCTGACATCGCCGCCAATTCCGGCGCAGTTTACCAAGATGTCAATCTGTCCCAGAAAGCGAGTCGCTTCAGTGACCAGATTGGTCACCGAGGCTTCATCGGCGACATTGGCTTCGATCGCCCCAACCTGCCGCCCCATTTGTTCAATCTTGGATTGGGTGACGGTGGCATTTTCAGGGTCTTTCCAGTGACAGAAGAATAGGTCGCAGCCTTCAGCGGCAAAGGCAAGGGCGATCGCGCGACCAATTCCGCGACTGCCTCCGGTGATCAGGGCTTTACGATTTTCTAGACGATTTCCCATCGTGGCATCCTAATGATAATGAATTAGAGGATGAATTAATTGTTGTAATCGTATTGAGTCGGCATCCATCTCAACACATAAGCTGAAACCTTGCGAGAAATAATAAAACTAATGCTGGCAAACAGCAGAATGAACAGGGTGATCAGCGCCATGCGATCGGTTTGACTAAAGAACTCAGCCCAGATAATCATTCGGCCTAGCCCATTTTCAACCCCGACATATTCTGCGCCAATTACAGCAGTCCAGGCCAACCCCAAGGTAATGAAAACACTGGAAAATAGCTCCGGTAAAATGGCAGGAAGAATGACGCGGGAATAGGTGACAAATTTTGAAACGCCAAGGGTAGCTGCATATTCAACGTAACGTCGAGGTACGTTTGCAACTGCATTCAAAGTCCCGACTAAATAAATTACCCCGACTCCATAGGCAATAAAAATAATGGAGCCAATGAGTTCAGTGCCAAACCAGAATTGAAAGAGCGGCACCATAGCTAACAGGGGACACATTCTGAGAAGATGCAGCGGAAAAGCGATGAGTCGTTTTAGGGTGGAAGAAAGGGAAATCAACAATCCTAATACAACCCCTGCGATCGCCCCCAGAACCAATCCCAACACCAGCCGCATGATCGAGAGCGCAGAATGATAAACCACGGCTAGAAACGCCCCCAGGTAAGTCTGTTCACCTCCTGTAGAGGGAACGGGAGCGAGGAAATTTATCTTCCAGTAATCGGAGAGTCCCTTGAGCGCGGAGCCAAAGATAGATTCCCAAGGGGGAACCAGAAAAGTGCCACTGGCCGGGTCTTTGGGGCTGACATAGGCGACCATTTGCCAGAGCACGATCAACGTCAGCAGAGTCGCTAAGCTAATCCGGTGGCGAATCAGATAGGATTGGATGGACTTCAAGGGATGCATCATCGCAGAACCTGATTGCGGAGAATTTATCGCAGGAGATTTATCGTAGAAGATTTATCGTAGAAGATTTATCGCAGGAGATTCAGTGGGCTGACCGCAGAAGGTTTACTGGGCTGATTCACTTCGTCTAATCCCAAATGACTCATGATCGTTTTAGTGATGGTTAATGCCTCGGAGCTAGCTCGGACTTCTTCCGTTCTGGGACGGGTGAGGCGAATGGGCAGATCATCGACGACCGATCCTTGTTTAAGGACGACAATGCGATCGGCCAAGATCAATGCTTCTTCAATGTCGTGGGTGACGAATACGATAGTTTTTTGGGTTTGTTGCCAGAGGTCGAGCAAGAGTCGCTGTAGCCCTAACCGGGTGACATAATCGAGTGCGCCGAAGGGTTCGTCCATGAGAAAGATATCTGCGCCTAGGGCAAAGGCAGTGGCGATCGCAACTCTTTTTCGCATTCCGCCGGAGAGTTCCTTGGGCCAAGCATCTCGGCAGTCTCCCAGACCGACGACCTCTAGCCAACCTTTGGCAATCTGAGCGCATTTTTGAGCCGGGAGTTTTTTGGCGCGCAAACCAAACTCAACGTTGGCCTGGACTTTCATCCAGGGAAACACCGTATCCTCTTGAAAGACCATGCCCATTTCGGGAGAGGGGCGAGTGATTGAGTGGGTGCCGACTCGGATTTGGCCGCCCGTCAGCGGATTGAGGCCAGCCAGCGATCGCAACAAGGTCGATTTACCATGTCCTGAGCCGCCGACCAAACAGACAAACTGCCCTGCCGGAATTGTCAGATTGATATCCCGCAGCGCTTTGACCTCTCGTCCTGAGCCAAGACGGAAGGTGCAATGGGCTTGTTCAATGATGATATCCCGAGCGTTCTCAGAACCGATAAGATGGGTTTCTACCGCATTCATACTTGACTCCCCGCATCTGACCACCGAGTAAGGTATTCTCGAAGTCCTAACAGCATCATATCCACAATGACCGCAATCAATCCCAACAACAGTAACAACGCTAACATTCCCGTATTATCATAAACGCCCCAAAGGCTGATAATCACTCGCCCCACGCCGTACTCTGCACCGAGTAGTTCGGCGATCGCAGAAATACCCCAAGCCGCCGATAGTGCGGTGCGAATACCGCCAAAAATTTCGGGCAAAGCCGCAGGCAAACTCACCTGGGCAAAGGTGCGAAATGCATTGGCTCCAAGGGTGTAGGAATACTCGATATAGCGCGGATTAACATTGCGAATGGCTCTGAGGGTGTACAAGTGGACGATCGTCGAGGCATAAATCGCAACTAGAGCAACCTGTGTCCAGGGTGCTAACCCGAACCAGATCAGAAAAAACGGAGCCACTGCAACAATTGGCAAAATTCCGAGAATCGCCGAAATTGGGTCCATGATGCGATCGGCGATCGCCCACCTTGCACTGGCGGTTCCGGTGCAAATTCCCATTGCGGTTCCGACCGCAACTCCCACGACCACATTCAGAATGGTTCGCACCAAATGAGGCCAATAGCCCCCCTCTGGCAGGGTAATGCCAACGAGATAAGCGCTGTCAAGCAGGTTCTCGGTGGCGTTGGCTAGAACCTGATGGAGGGGTGGAAAGTTGTTGCCTAGCAGCAGGGAGAGCAGGTACCAGGTGGCGATCGCCAACCCCACCCCAATGACAGACAAAGGATCAATTCTAGGATATTTCATCGATTGCTTTGGGAATTCAGGAGAGCAGGTTTGGGTAGGGCAAACAAAATCCAATTGGATTAGCTGAGATCTTGTACCTGTCTCATAAGTCATTGCCAGACTCGCCCGCGAATGAATTGCGGGCTAATCAGCAAAACCCATTAAAATGGGTTGAAAAGCCTCTCTAGAGAGCCATCCAGCCTCCGCAGTCCATTTTAATGGACTTTGACTATTAGCCCGTGATTCATCTACGGGCGGGCTGAAAACGAAGCCGTTCCAAGCACTTGAGATTCAACGTCAGCGGCGGATTCTTGCAACGGGTGCAAGATCTGAGTTAAGGCGATCGCTTGGATCATCCTAAGCAAAAGCGGCCTCCATAAAGCGAAAAGCGTCCAAATAATCCATCATGTCGTAATAGCGCTGACCCGTGTCAAAC
>JALOOP010000484.1 GCA_025454315.1 Oculatellaceae cyanobacterium Prado106 | reverse complement strand
GGTCGGTAGAGGGGGAGAACATCCTCCCATCCACCCATCCACCCATCCACCCATCCACCCATCCACCCATCCACCCATCCACCCATCCACCCATCCACTCATCCACCCATCCACCCATCCACTCATCCACCCATCCACCCATCCATTCATCAACTACAGAATTCGACGCTGCGATCGCCACACTCTGGACTCAATCCGAAGGGCTGATGGTGCAACGGTTGACGACGGTGTGGCAGGGGGCGATCGCACTCTATGGGGGAACCTTGAGCGATGAGTTGCGGCAGGCCAGCGAACGGGAGGCGCATAAGCTGGCGGGAGTGCTGGGGATGTTTGGGCGGGAGGTGGAGACGGAGTGGGCGCGTGAGATTGAGCAGATGTTTGAGCGGGGGCGGGATGGGCTGCTGGCGCAGCGGCGGCGGTTGTTGGCGCTGGTGGAGGAGTTGATTGGGGCGCTGGATTTGCCGATTGAAAGAACGGCGATTGAAAGAACGGCGATTGAAAGAACGGCGATTGAAAGAACGGCGATCGAGAAACTATCGACTGAGAAAACGGCGATCGAGAAAACGGCGATCGAGAAACTATCGACTGAGAAACTGCCAATAGAGAAAATATTGACTGAGAAATCAGCTCAGAAATCGACTGGAAAATCGACTGGGAAATCAGCTCAGAAATCGACTGAGAAACGTTCGATTGAAAATACATTGATTAGGAATAGATTGGGACAAACCTTCCAACCCTCGTTCCCGGTTCAGTCCCAGCCATCAGTCGGATGTGAAACGGTGCGGTTACTGGTGGTGGATGATGATCTGACGGTGCTGGCAGCGCTGCGTCCGTTGCTGGAACCTTGGGGCATGGAGATGGTCGGGTTGGACGATCCGCTTCAGGTTTGGCAGGTGTTGCCGGAGGTGCAGCCCGATTTATTGATCCTGGATGTGGATATGCCCCAGATGAACGGCATTGAGCTATGCCAGCGGCTGCGGTTGGATGAACAGTGGCAGGAGTTGCCTATTTTGGTGCTGACGGTTCACCGAGATGTCCAGACGGTGCAGCAAATGTTTGCGGCGGGGGCGGATGATTATGTCAGTAAACCAGTGATTGGCTCAGAGTTGTTGACCCGGATTACCAATCGATTGGATCGACATCGGTTGTTGCACAGACTGGCGACGATCGATCCTTTAACGGGATTAACTCAAGCTGCGGCTTCCTATGAGCAATGGCGCGATCGGGTGGGGCGATCGCAACCGGGAACCTTCGTGCTGCTGCGAATTCCCAATTTGCGAGAGATTTATCAGAAATATGGGCCGGATGCGGGGAATCGGGTGTTGCGCTGGTGGGGGCGATCGCTCCAAGCCTATTTGGGAGCCTTTTCACCAAGCTATTGGGGCAATGGTGAATTTGTTTTAGGAATGCCAGATTTAACTCAGGCTGAAATTGAAACTGATTTGAGTGATTTTTTGACCTTGTTGCGACAGCAGATTTTTATAGGTTCCACCCATGAACGATTTCAAGTTGGCGTTGCCTGGGCGATGGTTCATGACGAGCAAGCAGCGTTGAGTGTCGATGAATTATATCAGCGAGCCGTTCACAATCTTTGCCCTTGCGATCCGGAGGTTTTCCCATGAACAGTCAGCCCCAGGATTCCGGTCAAATCGATGTATCTAATGAAGAAAAGCTGGCTCAGTTGCAGATTGAATTTCAGCACATGAAGCAGCATCTGGAACTGCAACTGCAACAGGCCGAACTAGAGAAGGCACAATTGCAGGAGCAGTTGTACGCTTTGCAAAAAAGCGAATCCCAATTCCGCACGATTTTGAACAATGCTAATGCGGCAATTTACACGAAGAACCTGGAGGGGTGCTACACCTTTGTCAATCGGCAATATGCCAATGAGGTACAGCGTCCCCCTGACGAAATTTTAGGAAAGCCAGACGAAGAAGTTTGGCCGCCGGATGTGGCCAAAAATTACAAGCGCAATGACCTGAAAGCCTTGATCAATGGAACGGCAATTCGAGTTGAAGAAACGGACAATGATCGAACCTATGTGACAGTGATTTTTCCGCTGTGGGCTGAGAATGGAACGGCAACGGGAATTGGTGGAATTGCCACGGATATCACCGATCGCAAAGCCACCGAAGAAGCATTAAGAATTCGAGAAGCACAATATCGTGACCTGGTACAAACGGCAAACTGTATTATCTTACGCTGGAGTGTAGACGGAACGATTCACTTTATTAATGAGTTTGGACAACGATTATTTGGCTTCCAAGAGCATGAATTGTTGAACCATCCGATGATTGGCACGATTATTCCGGAAACAGAGGTCGCAGAACAGGAATTAAAGGATCTAATTTCCGATATTCGTCAACGTCCAGAGCATCATCTTCTGAGCGAAGGGGAGCATATCAATCGACAAGGAGAGAAACTCTGGATCGTCTGGGCAGATAGACAAATTTTAGATGAGCATGGAAATCTCATTGAGATTCTTTCGGTGGGAACCGATGTCACTTCAAAAAGACAGGCAGAGGAATCGCTTCGACAACAGCAAGAATTTTTGAGAGTGGTGCTGGATACGGTGCCGAATATGATTTTTGTGAAGGATTGGGAAGGCCGTTATTTATTGGCCAATCAGGCGGCTGCGGACTTCTACAATTTAACCGTGGAGGAGTTGGTGGGACAGTGCGATCGCGACCTGCATTCACGGCCAGAAGTGACAGAGCGATTTTCCCAAGAAAACCGTCTGGTGATTGAATCACGACAACCCTTGTTAATTCCAGAGGAACGCATCGAAGTTCACGGACGAACCGAGTGGCTGCAATGGCAAAAACATCCGCTTCAGCTTCCAGGAAGTGACCAATACAGTGTTCTGGGCGTTGGGGTAAGTATTACTGAACGCAAGCGGCTAGAGGAGGAACTGCTGCGATCGCGCCAATTTCTCGATAGCGTCATTGATCACATTCCCATGGCCATCTTTGTCAAAGATCTACGTCAAGACTCCCGCTATACCCTGATTAATAAACACTCCGAAAGAATCCTAGGTTTTTCACGGACAAGCGGTTTAGGGCGGCATGACTATGAATTGCTCTCCAAAGAACAGGCCGATTACCATCACCATGAGGATCTGGCGGCGATCGCCAAAGGAGACATGCTAGAAATCCCAGAACAGTGGATTGGCGAAGGAGAAGACCAGATGTTGATCCGGGGCTGGAAAATCCCGTTGCAGGATGCCCAAGGCCATGCCACCCATGTGCTGTCTATCTCTGATGACATTACCGAGCGCAATCGCTGGGAACGGGCGCTGCGCCTGATTGTAGAAGGGACAGCGGCTAAAACTGGGCAAGCTTTTTTCCAAAGCTGCGTGCGCTATTTAGCAGAAGTCCTGGAGGTTGAATTGGCCTGGGTGACCGAATGGACAGACGAGACGCATCAGCGGGTTCGCACCTTGGCCATTTGGCGAAACAAAACCTTTGAAGCCGAAATTGAATACGACATTGTCGATTCGCCCTGTGAGCATGTGCTGCTGGGGCAGGTTTGTTCCTACCCCGAACATCTGCAAGTGCTCTTCCCCAATGATCCCGATCTGCCTGAGCTACAGGCAGAAAGCTACCTGGGATTGCCATTGACCAACACGGCTGGAGAAATCTTGGGACACTTGGCAGTGATGGATGTGAAACCCATGCAGCCCGATCCAGGCCGAGAACTGATGATAAAAATCTTTGCAGCGCGGACGGGGGCAGAGCTAGAGCGAAAACGCGCAGAAGAGGATCTGCGGGCGGCTAATGCTGAGATGAATGCTCTGTTTGCAGCGATGGATCAACTGATTCTGGTGATTGATCGAGAAGGACGACACCTGAAGATTCCTTCTGCAGGCGATCGCTTACTCTATGACCCGTCCGAGGAGCGAATTGGCAAAACCTTTGATGAGGTGTTTTCAGAGGCGATCGCCCAACAGTTCAGCACCTATCTCCAACAGGCACTCCACGACCAGAAAACCCTCAATGTAGAATACAAACTCAACATCGCAGGCGAAGAAATCTGGTCAGATGCCAGCATTTCCCCCATTGATGAAAACGCAGTCGTCTGGGTAGCCCGCGACATCAGCCAGCGTAAACGAGTCGAACGAGAACTACAAGAGGCAAAAGACGCTGCGGAAGCTGCAAACCAGGCAAAGAGTCGCTTTTTAGCAAACATGAGTCACGAACTGCGAACGCCGCTGAACGCAATTCTAGGATTCTCACAGCTATTAGAACGTGATCCAGCGATTACACCACAGCAACAGGAATCTTTGGCCACCATTAACCGTAGCGGTGAACACTTGCTGACCTTAATCAATGACGTTCTGGAGATGTCTAAGATTGAGGCTGGAAGGATTGTATTGAATTCAGTCGCGTTTGATTTGCATATCTTGCTGCGATCGCTCCAGGAAATGTTCCAACCGCGAGCTAAAGCCAAGCATCTCTCCCTGTTCTTTGAATGGCCAGAGAACCTACCTCGATATGTCCTGGGAGATGAAAATAAAATTCGTCAAATCCTCCTGAATTTACTCAGTAATGCCATTAAATTTACCCAATCGGGAAGGGTTCAACTTCGGGCAGGACTTGGATTCAAACCAGAATCATCCTTGAATTCTTCCCCAGCTTCTCGTGATTTTATCTTCTTTGAAATCACAGATACAGGCATTGGTATTCAGACCGATGAGTTTGATCATCTGTTTCAGCCATTTGTTCAGACGGGAAGTGGACTGCGATCGCGAGAAGGCACAGGTCTAGGATTGGCCATCAGCCGCCAGTTCATTCGGCTTATGGGCGGTGAAATTGAGGTTTCTAGCCAAATTGGTGTCGGTTCCGCGTTCCGCTTTGCCATACAATTACCGCCAGCCGATTCGTCAGAAGTGGTGGTGTCTCATGGCGATCGCCGAGTCCTGCGCCTAGCCCCCGGTCAACCCCATTACCGAATTTTGGTTGTAGACGATCGTCCCGAAAACTGCGAACTGCTGCGACAACTCCTCTCCATAGTCGGATTCGAGGTAAGAACAGCAGCCAATGGAGAAGAAGCGATCGCCCAATGGCAATCCTGGCACCCCCATCTCATCTGGATGGACATGCGAATGCCAATCATGGACGGCTACGAAGCCACTCGGCGCATCCGGTTTCTTGAGGGGAGTGGGGAGTGGGGAGTGGGGAGTGGGGAGTGGGGAGTGGGGAGTGGGGAG
>JALOOP010000083.1 GCA_025454315.1 Oculatellaceae cyanobacterium Prado106 | reverse complement strand
AATCCATCCGCAAATCTTAAACTATCCGCCGTGCTGCCCACAAATGAACCACCAATATTCAGGGATGCGTTGGCTCCAAAGATAATACCGTTGGGATTGATCAAAAACAGATTGGCGTTGCCATTGGTACGTAGTTCACCTTCAATGCGAGAAATCGATCGCCCCGTCACCCGACTTAAAATATTCGCCACGGTTGCATCATTCTGAAACGCAGCCGCCTGACCTGCTGGCACCGAAAACCGCTCAAAGCTGTGAAACAAATTGCCCCCCGCCTGAGTGCCGCCTGTAATCTCAATGCGATCGCCCTGGACATTCACACGAGTGGGTTGCGGGAGAGTGCGATCGCCCACCACCGCTGGATTGGCCAGCGCAGAAGCCTGAGCGCAACCGATGAGTGCGATCGCTCTGACCCAGATCAGGAGCTTAAATTTGCTGCATCTCGCTCGTAAAGTTGACATTCCTCTCCTTATCCCCCTGCTCATGATCTCCAGCTAAAAAGCAAGTTGCAGCACCTCTGAGCCAATCAGATCATTAGGAGCCAACACATCACTCGGAACCAGGATAGTCGATGCATTGATCATAGGACTAGAGCGCAGCAAACTGGGAGCCACGACCATCCGACTTTCGGCTTGAATGCCGCTGGGTTGCGGTGTGGAGGGAGGCTGATTTTGACCTCCTGCTGTGAGAGAATCGGAGCTTGTACGAGCCTGTCCCCAACCTGTGGACAAAGCATTACTTTCGAGTGAACTGGCTAAGGGATCGATCGCACTGGCTCGGTTCACACTCGCTGTTGACGCTGTTATGCTGGAAGGCGGCAAATCAATGGAATCCCAATATCGAGAGCGTCTCCCTCGACGACTCCACCCCCATTCATAGACCTGACTTTGGTCAATCATGGTGTTGACATCCTGGGTGCGATCGCCCGTCAGCCCTTGCACCAGCGTTGGATTAGCCTGTAATTGCGCTACTGTCACGCCTAATCGAGTGGCGATCGCAGCCCTGGCCTGATTCTGGAGCGTGGTCAGGTTCGCCTGTCCAGTGCCTGCATCCCAGCCGATCGCGTCCAGCGCCTGCCGATCGAGCGGACGCAACCCTCGCCGTTGACCAGGGGCAATTGTCGGTTCCATGACACCCAGGGTTCCTCCACTGGCTTTCCAGTGGCTGGCCTGGAAGCCATCACCGCCTAAATTTCGGTTTGTTCCCGTGGAATAATCCGCCCGTTTCGTGGTGCCACCGTTAATGGAAAAGAAGGGACTTCCACCAATCACCAAATCAACTTGATCCTCATTGGAAAAGCGAAACATATCCAATCCAGTGGCGTTTCGCAGAGGGGTGCGGGGATCGCGATCGCCACTCCCACTCCCGCCATCATCGTCATCATCATCGTCATTATCGAAGAATCCTTCAATCGGCGTAATCTGCCAGCCCGAAGCGTCAACCCCGCTGTAGAAGCCGAGAACATGACCAATTTCATGAACCGCCACACTAAAGAAATCAATCCGATTGGCCGGAACTGCACCGCCCAAATTGTAGCTCCAATTCAGTCCCAAAGCTGGCAACTGATTGTTCATCAGGATGTAACCGTCTAATGCAGCTCCCTGTGCATTCGTTAATCCCAAAGCTTTGGCATTGGCTCGGCTGACGTTAATCGTGCTGCTGGTTTGTTCCAGCTTGTTGGATGTGGTTCCTTCTGCGGTGATCTCGTTGACCCAGGCCGTGAAAGAACTGGTGTTGCGGGGAAGATTGCGGTGAATGGATTGGTCAGTGGTGGACTTGCGATCGGCAGCGAGCCGGGTTCGCCAGCTTTGATAGGCTTGATCGGCCTGCACCCCCATGAGTGCCCCACCCGCAACACCCACGGGTAAGGTATTGGTGGGTTCAACGTAAATATTCACGGTCACATTGTCCGTGAGATGGCTTGCCCAGAGTCTTCCAGCAGTTTCAAAGGCAACCATCTGCTCTAGTGTCGTTCCGGGAGCATAGGTGAATGAAAAATTCATAGACTGAAATCCTCAATATCTGATCTGCTGCAAAATTAATTTCAACCCAGTGCTATCAAGCTCACTGCAATGTTCAATCTGTGCAATGTTTAATCTGTGCGCTACCCTGTTTGACAAATTTAGTCTATCCCAACCTCGAACATAAAATTTGGAACATGAGAAAACTCTCATTCAACATTAAAATTGAGATCTGACCAGGATTCTGACGTACAAATCGCTCTAACCAGCCGTTTTACAAGCTTTGGTGCCAAGGAAAATAGCGGCTAAAACATGAGAAAACTCTCATCCAATCGATGAATGGAATCCCGAATCTTTGAGATAATAGAAGAGAAGATAGTCAGACAGTCAACAAAGAGTGAAGGACGAGGTGATTCTCACATTCCTGATCGGGGTTGCGATCGCGACCCATCAACCTCTCCCGTAGGATAGACATCCTGTCTACCTCTCCGGATCAGCAAGATGCTCATCTCACAACCGTGACCGGATTCAATGAACCAGATGAGGTATCTCAAACAATGGAGTAAGTCATATGCAAACATCAGAGGGCAGTTCCATGACCATTGATTCACCACCGATGAATCTACCCCCCAAAATTAATCTGAGAAAATGGCTAGAAGGCACCGTGGAAGCGGGCTGGCAACTCCTGGACAAGCCAGATTCTCCTGCTTTTGTCGCGGTTCGCAGTTCTGACCAATTCGAGATCACCGTGCGGCAGGCCAAACTAATTGACGTTGGAATTGACCTGGGAAACCATTCAGTCGTGTTGTCCCTGGCCATCACTTTGAACCCTGACACCAGTATGAATGTACGGGTGCAAGTTCATCCCGCTAGCCAAGCCCATTTGCCCCCCAACCTGAAACTCGCCATGCTGAGCGAAACGGCTGAAGTGCTGCAAGAAGTTTGCGCTAGAGAACAGGATAGCTACATTCAACTCCGACATTTTCAGGGCGAAGCCGGGGATAGCTTCGATATTCAGTTGAGCCTGGGTCAGATCCAAATTCTTGAAAGTTTTATTCTATAAAGTGCGATAGCCGTTGACATGAGCCATTTAGTTGTCATTAATTTAGGCGTTGGTGATTTACAAAATGGTTATGCCAATGTCATTGCTCAGGTTTCTCAGCGGGGAGATAGCACCTACCCCATGCAGTTTGTCGGGAGTTTGCCGCCTGCCCCTGACCTGGAACAACTCTATCGCCGCTGGCAGTTGCTCTACCGTGAGTTTTATCGATCGCACAGCCTTAACCTCTCCAAGCCCCGAGCCATCACGATTTCACCCAGCGGTGTCACCCATTTTTCCGCTGTCGAGTTTGGCGATTTGGCTCAGCAGTTGCGTCAACGGCTCAATCAGTGGCTCAATGCCGAATCCTTCCACCCCATCGATCGCAAACTCAGTCGCCTCTTCGATTCCACCGATCCACTTCAGGTCATCATCCAAACCAACGATCCCATTCTGCGGCGGTTACCCTGGCATCTCTGGAACTTTTTTGAAGACTTCCCCCAGGCCGAAGTCACCCTCAGCGTTGCCGCCTACGAGCGCGTCACCAGCCGACCTGCCGCCGCCCGCAAGGTCAGAATCTTAGCTGTACTGGGCAACAGCCATCAGCTAGATCTCCAGGGCGATCGTCGGGCGATCGCCGCCCTATCAGACGCGGATGTTGTGTTTTTAACCGAACCCAGCTACTCAGAACTGCATGAACATCTCTGGGACGATCGCGGCTGGAATATCTTGTTTTTTGCCGGACATAGCAAAACCGAAAGCTACACGGATGCCGAAACGGGGCGCATCTACATCAACCCCCAAGAAAGCCTCACCCTCGACCAAATGCGAAACGCCCTCAAGCGAGCCATTCAGCGAGGACTCAAACTGGCAATCTTCAATTCCTGTGATGGCTTAGGATTGGCGCAGGCATTGGCCGACCTGAATATTCCTCAAGTGGTGGTGATGCGGGAATTGGTGCCCGATGCAGTGGCACAAACCTTTTTTCAAGACTTTCTCACTCGGTTTGCCAAGGGCTACAGCCTCTATGCCGCTGTCCGCGAAGCCCGTGAAAAGCTAGAAAAATTGGAAGATGAATATCCCTGCGCCACCTGGCTGCCCTTGATCTGCCAAAATCCCGCCGCAGAGCCAATCCAGTGGCATACGCCCGCATCCCTCTGGCCGCCTGCCCCCTTCACCCGTCTGCGTCTGCCCTTTTTGGGACCTATGGCGATCGCCACCCTCATCACCACTATCGCGGCTCTTGGACTGCGTTCCCTGGGCGTTTTCCAATCCCTGGAACTCCGTGCATTCGATCAACTGCTGCAACTGCGCCCCGCAGAACCTCCCGATCCGAGATTACTGCTGATTACCATTACCGAACAGGATGTACAGCAGCAAAATGCCGCCGAGCGACGGGGAGCCTCGATTTCCGATCGCACCCTGGCACAACTCCTGGAAAAACTCCGCCCCCACCAACCCCGCGTCGTTGGCCTAGATATCTACCGGGATGCGCCCCTTGATCCCACCACAAATCTCACAGCGCAACTCCAGCAAATGCCCCAGTTTGTCGCTGTTTGTGAAGTCGGGGAAGGCGGCGGCACTCGACCTTTAGCAGGCATTCCAGGCGATCGCATTGGCTTCAGCGATCTGCCCATTGATCCCGATGGTGTGGTTCGCCGACAAATCTTGGGCATGGCTTCTGCACCCGGTGCCTGCGAAACCCAGACCTCCTTTAGCTTTCGGCTAGCACAACTCTACCTGGCACAGCAAAATATCCACCCCGATCGAGACGAAACGGGCACGGTCAAACTGGGCGATCGCCCCTTCCCCCAACTGCTTCCCCATAGCGGCGGCTACCACCAACTGGATGCCTTGGGCTACCAAATCATGTTGAATTATCGAACCAGTGGTTCTCCCGCAGAGCAGGTGACCTTGGGTGAGGTTTTGGATGGCACCCATGATGCTCAGTTGGCCGATTTGGTGCGCGATCGCATCATCATCATTGGCACCGTTGCGCCCAGCTTCAAAGACTATTTCTTCACGCCCTTCAGTCAGGCCAACACACTTCGGAAAATGCCCGGAGTCATCTTGCAAGCCCAGATGACCAGCCAACTCTTGAGCGCCGTCCTCGATCATCGTCCGCTCCTGGGAGATGTTCCCACCTGGGGACTGATGATTTGGGTTGGGGGTTGGGGAGCAGCAGGCGGAACGGTTGTTTTGCTTCGGCAGTCACGGCGAGCCATCGGGTTGGCGGGTGTGGCACTGCTCGTCGGCTTGGGATGCGCGAGTTATCTGGCTTTGTGGGCTGGCGTTTGGCTGCCGCTGGTGCCAGCCGCGTTTGGCTCGGTGACCACGGGTGTGATCGTCTACGGATTAAAGAAACTAGAGCTATTCCATCAAAAAGTATGAACTATCTTACATCTTCTCGTCGTTCAATTTGGATGCCATCGAGCCTTCTTTTACTCGTTTTCGGTAGCGTTTTCTCTGATGTAAATGTGGCGATCGCATCCCAATTCAACCCAACAACCATCAGCCGTTCTCATCCCCGTTCTACCCAAACTTCTAACCTCGACTTCTCCGATGTCGGCAGACCTCGTCGCCGTCAGGGAGGCGGCAGTCGGGGTTCTTGCCTGATTGCCAACCAGCCCCCCCTGACCGCGCTTGTGCCTGAAAGCAGCACCGGATATACCCTATCTCAGTCGCCTAGCTTCTGGTTTTACCTCCCCTACCATCTCGGGAAAGGTCATGCCATGGAATTTGTGCTGAAGGATAGCCAGGAAAATCTAGTGTATTCAGAAACGATCGCCGATCGCGACATCCCGCCTGGAATCTTCAATCTCCGCCTCCCCGATACCGTCATTCTAGACACCCAGCAAAGCTATGAATGGTATCTTGTGGTGCAATGTGACGCGACAAATGCCGAACGATTTGTATTTGTCAATGGAGCCATTCGTCGTCTCGATCGGCCTGATCTCCAGCCGCAAATGGCCAACCTTGAGCAGGCCACCAACCCAGAGTTTTACATCACAGAAAACCTCTGGTACGACGCGGTAGATGCGACTGCCGCTCAACTCCAAAAAGCTCCCCAAAATCGCGAATTTCGCCAACAATGGGAAAACTTGCTGCAACAAATGGGCCTGTCAAATCTGACTACAGCATCCATGACAGATTGTTGCACTGTGAATCGAATATCACCCGATGGACTATCACTCGATAGAACAGGGCACTGAAGTCCATCTGCACAGCGTGCAAGTTGATGGTGTTTTTGGCGAAGTGACTGAAGGACTGGTCAAAAACTTTCAGCTTATTTTCTTTTTAAGTCAGGATGGCATTGTTGGTTCTAGAACCTGGAACAGTTTGTTGACACGCAAGCCCCCTGCCGATTTGCCCGTTTTACGAGTGGGAAGTCAGGCGATCGCCACTCCCCATTCTCTACCCCAAGGTAGAGACAGAAGTTAAGTCGCTTGTCCTACTCTGGAATTATCCCCTTTGATGGATTAGCCAATCGCCCCCGGAAAGCCCCATGCTGTTCACCCTGTCACTTGAAGTTGCCGATTTGCTCCATGAACTCCGACAGCACTGTAGGCTTTCTCAAGAAAAACTCGCCTTTAAGCTAGGCGTTTCCTTTCGCACCGTGAATCGCTGGGAGAATCGCCACTCAGTTCCTTCCCATTTGGCGCTGAAGCAGATTAAAGGCTTGCTGCAAGAGATGAGTCATTCCTCCAAGATGACAGAACGACAGTGTGGACAGGATTTGTTGGCCAAATACTTTCAAGAGTGAGGTGCTTAATATCGCTGTATTGAGAATTCATTATGGATCACCGATCGCGTCTTATTTTAATTGTGGATGATAGCCCGGAAGACCGAGAACGCTATCGACGCTATTTGTTGAGCGATCGCCAACATGCCTACACTATTGTTGAAGCTGAATCCGGGCAACAGGGGCTAGATCTGTGTTTGCAACATCAACCGGATGTAGTCGTGCTAAATTACCAACTGCCTGATTTAAACGGGCTAGAATTTCTTGCAAAATTGAAAGTCAGGACACAGCAGCCGATGCCGGTTGTCATGGTGACCAGGCAGGGCAATGAAGCGATCGCGGTTCAAACGATGAAAGCAGGCGCACAGGATTACTTAAAGAAAGAGCAAATCACCTCAGAACTACTGCAACAGACGGTGAATAGCATTGTCGAAACCATCTTGAGCGAACGCAAACGAGTCGAAGCCGAACTGCAAGAAAGCCAAGCGCTCTTTGCTGCTTTTATGCGCCATAGCCCTGCGGCAGCTTATATCAAAGATGAACAAGGGCACTATCTCTATGTCAATCCACCCAATGAGCAGATTTTTAATCGTCCGCTTGCAGACTGGCTGGGTAAAACCGATTTTGAACTGTTGCCGCTGTTAGAGGCTCAGCAATGGTGGAACAATGACCAAACCGCTCTAGCCGCAAATCAGGCTATGGAGTTTATTGAAACCTGCCAGCACGCAGACGGAGAACATACCTACCTCTCCTACAAGTTTCCCATTCAGCTTTCCCTGGAGCGGCGGTTGGTGGCCGGGTTGTCGCTGGATATTAGCGATCGCAAACACCTCGAAAAGCAGCTCAGTCAAACCGAAGATCGCTTCCGAACCATTGCCGAAGCGGTTCCCAATCCCCTCTTTGAGGCTGACGCAAAAGGTTTCAATATTTGGTCAAGTGAACGCTGGTGTCAATTCACGGGACAAACATCGGAACAAGCGCAGGGACATGGCTGGACAACAGTAATTCACCCGGATGACTTACTCACCAATCAGCAACAGTGGGAACGCTCTTTGCGAGAGGGTGTACCCTTTGAGATGAAACAACGGATTCGGCGCTTTGACGGAGAGTATGTGTGGGTGATCGTGCGATCGCTCCCGCTCCAAGATGAGCAAGGCGAGATCTACCGTTGGCTGGGCTGTGTGACGGATGTGGATGGCTTGGTACGAGCCGAGTCTGCCAACCGTATCAAAGATGAGTTCCTCGCTGTTCTCTTCCATGAGCTTCGCACCCCGCTCAATCCCATTCTCGGCTGGTCAAAGCTGCTGCAAAAGGACACCCCTCCCCTGACTCTGCAACGCGGCCTAGAAACCATCGAACGCAACGCCCAACTGCAAACCCATCTCATTGAGGATCTGCTGGATGTCTCTCGGATTTTGCAGGGGAAGCTGAGCTTAAACATTCAGCCTGTGAATCTAACAGACTCGGTGCAGGCAGCGCTGGAAACCATTCACTTAGCGGCTCAAGCCAAATCAATTCAGTTAGAAACCACTCTGGCTGACTCAATGGGAACCGTAGCCGGAGATGCCAGCCGACTGCAACAAGTGGTTTGGGATTTGCTCTCCAATGCGGTCAAATTCACGCCCGAAGGCGGGCAGGTGCGGGTGAATCTGGCCAGGATAGACGGGCAGGCGCAACTGCAAGTCATGGATACAGGTAAGGGCATTGATCCAGACTTTTTGCCCTATGTGTTTGAGCGATTTCAACAGGAGGATAGTTCGACTACTTCCAAAAGATTCTTGACGCTGCTGAGCTTAGAGAGCCTGTTGAATAACTCGTGAGCTTCCGACGCTTGAAGATACATGCTGACCCCTTCCACAATCCATACCGTAGGGGATTGTGGCTGATAGTTGGCATTCAGCAATGCAGTAACCCACAGGGATTGGGAGTCGCTCAAATCTGCTGGAATCAGGTGATGAATACGATGGGGTTTGTAATTCTGCATCGTCTGCATTCTGTAGTTGAGGATCTCTGAGCAGTCCTCCAGTTCATAGAGATGGACATTGGCCAAATACGGTAGGCGAAACGCTCTCGTATCCAAGCCTGACCTTAACAGGGCAACCTGCTGATATCCGAGTTCATGGACTCCGGAGTGCAGCAGATCATCCATGAACCGAGTTCGCACCGTAACGTAGCGCGATCGCCAAGACATGACTTCTGCCAAGAAGACTCCCTTAGCCTGAGCGACCTACTGCCATCGGGACAACAAATTCTCGACCTTATCGCCAGCTAGGAGAACCGTGTAGGGATTATGGAAGAGAGGGATGAGATGACACTGTTCGATCGCCCGTTTTGCCGCCACGATTTTTGCCGTGTAGGCGATCGGATAATTGGAGTCGGAGAACGCAGTTTGGGAGAAGTCCATACTCGGTAGGTCATTCTAGGGCTACGCTGATCATCTACCAGCAGCAGCGATCGCAAAAGCCTTTACCCAGCATCACACAGAGTTTCATAACTGAAATGGAGCGAAATAACTTGTTCTGTTCCTCTGGGGGTGTGGTTAGACCAAGCCGAATGGCACTCATCCAGCTTGATCTAACTACACCCTATATTGACCTCCCTTTAATGGACAAGGATACTAGTCCTAGCTCCCTATCCGAAAATTAGGGGGCGTTTCAAATTTTGATACTGCATCCAAGTAAATTTGTAGGTCAAAGTCACCTGCAATTGCAAGCCAAATAGGATGAGATAGGTAATGTCTGAAGAATTGTATAAACTTCGGATTCGTTATACAATTCTTCAGCAGGTTCAGAATGTAAGAACGTATAATTGGAGCAGCTTGTCATGTCTTCCACGTTACTTGGAAAGTGGCGCATTGGAAGTCTTTTTCAAGGCTATTTGATGAACGCGACAACCACTGACTTGATGGCTTCTAGGAGCGGCTGCCATAGAAATCCGGTTAGAATGTAAGGGGCAACCTGTAACAGTGGCAGCCGTTTCCTTATAAATCTTTTGAGCCACAAACGTTCTAATAGCATCGGAACGACATAGGTTAAACCGTAGGCTGTTGTCAGCGTCTCCCACAGAGGAGGAGCTGCTCCAAAAGGGTTGAACTGGATACCTAGTCCAATAAAAGCAACCATCAGCAGTTGTTCTTGCAGTAAAAAAACTGATGGCGAGAGAGATAGAATCCAAAGGGAGTTTTTTGTTGGAATTTCTGTCTTTGTCCTAGCAAAACTGCCCAGGTCATTGAGCCACAAATTCCGTCAGCCTGTAGACCATACCGGATCTGAAATTTTTTTAGAACGCGCGTGGTTTCCCGCCCAAAACAACCATCTACCTGAACGAAAAACCCTTCCTTCTGAAGCAGTTGTTGAAGCTCGACAATTTTCAAAGAAACTTCCGGCGATCCTGAATTACCTCGTTTTAATTGCGGATAGTAGAGTGCTGCCCAGGTCAGAGGTTCCACCATACCATCCACCTTTAGACCATTTTGATGTTGAAAACCTTCAACGGCTCTTTTGGTGTCTTCATCAAATTTGCCGCTCCGCTTCGCCAAATAGCCCTGTGAAGATAGAACTTGTTGAACATCATCGATTGCATGTTGTAATGCTTCATGACTATATCCCCCATTATCTAGATGATCTGGGAATTCCCTTTATCGAAGGAGGGTGGCCGGGTGCAAATCCGAAAGACATTGATTTCTTTGACCGGATGAAGCAAGAACCCTTATCCAATGCGGAATTAGTCGCCTTCTGCTCAACTCGTCGGCCCCATTCCACGCTTGCTAACAATCCTTTTCTTAACTCAGTTCTCAAAGCTGAAACTCAGTGGATAACCCTCTTCGGAAAATTCTGGGATCTCCATGTGACAGAAGGACTCCAAACCACCCTAACCGAGAATCTGGAGATGATCACCGATTCAATCTTATTCTTTCGTCGCCACGGCAGACGTGTGATCTACGATGCTGAACATTGGTTTGATGGCTACCGACATAATCCAGAGTATGCGCTTGAAACACTTCAGACGGCGATCGCCGCCGGAGCAGAGTGGATCGTTTTGTGTGATACCAATGGTGGCAGTTTGCCGAGCCAGGTTGCTAGCATTGCTCAGCAGGTAAAAGTTTATTTGGAAGTCTCCCAGGTCGGGATCTTACCGTTGATGGGAATCCATACTCACGACGACTCTGGAACTGCTGTAGCCAACACCTTGGCAGCCGTAGAAGCAGGCGCACGCATGGTACAAGGGACGATTAATGGCTACGGAGAACGCTGTGGCAATGCAAATCTCTGTACCCTGATCCCAAACCTGCAAGCGAAGCTTCAATATTATTGTCTCCCTGAACAGAAACTCACTCACCTCACAAATACAAGTCGGATGATTAGTGAAGTTGTTAATCTACCTCCTGATGAACATGCCCCCTTTGTCGGTGCTTCTGCCTTTGCTCACAAAGCAGGGATTCATGTCAGTGCTATTCAGCGATCGCCCAAAACCTACGAGCATCTTGACCCTGAAGTGATCGGCAATCATCGTCGCATTGTGATCTCAGATCAGGCTGGACTTAGCAACATCATCGATAAAGCACAGAGCTTTGGCATCACCATTGGGAAACAGGACTCTGCTGCTCGTCAGCTATTGCAATTGGTGAAAACATTGGAAAATGAGGGGTATCAGTTTGAAGTTGCCGAGGCCAGCTTTGAGTTGCTGATGCGGGAGTATGTGGGACAGCGCCCCACATTCTTTCGTCTCAACGATTTTAGTCGCTTCTTTCAACGAGGTGGGTGACATATTACAGACATTTCTCCATTCCAGTCGATTTAATCGCAGAAACTCTCCAATTGCAGAGAACCGTCATCAAGAGAAAAACTTTGAGCATCAGATGATTTCTCACATTACGGCAGAGAGCCTGGTTCTGGACTTGGCTTGTACAATTGGAATTAAGCTGATTGCGCGAAATCAAGTTGGAACACTGGCAAAAGTTACTCGTGACATTGCAGAACAAGGCTTTTTTATATCGCTTGTTAAACAGCACTTTGACCCCGTCGAACAGAATGACATTATCGAACTTCTCCTGACCTTGCATCCCAAGCCTCAATAGACTTTGCCCCAAGAGATTCAGAAGGTCAACACGATTGTGGAAACTCTCAAGAGAATCCCTCCAGTCCAGGCTGTTCAACGGTTAGGTGTAGATTATCTATAAACTCTTTTATTGCCTTTTTTTTGCTCTCAGTACCATCTTACCTTTTGAGTTTGGCATCGTATGGAAGTAAATGACTTGAGTGTTGTGTATTCATGATGTTTTGAGAGGATAAAATATTACGTTCAGTCTCCTGCTCATAAAGTCATCACATTTCCTTGTTGTTTGATAAATAGAGTGCGAAAGACCTCTGCCGCAGGATGACCTTGCTGTAATAGTGCAAGTCACCCAGAAAAAAGGGTTTGGCCGCTTCAAACTGGCGACCCGCTGGAAGCGGGCTTACCGCAATGGCAAAGCCAATCAAGTTTGGTACTTGTTGATCCATCTCGCAACGTTGGAATTGGCGTTGGCTTGTTACGCTGAGCGCTTCTCGATTGAGCCAATGTTTCGCGATTTCAAGGAGGGGGGCTATGACATGGAAGCTTGCCAAGCGAACGGCGAACGGTTTGAGGCATTGGTGTTGCTCATTGCGGTGGCTTACACCATTGCGAGCGAACGAGGCAAACGGATTCGTCGCAAACAGGTGCAGCGCTATGGGGCTCGTGTCCAAGAACCCCGTCGTCGAGAAAAACGGCACAGTGATTTTTGGATCGGGCTGTATGGAACACTATGGGTTGATTCGATGGATGGTTGGTCAACTTGAGGGGAGCAATTGATGCGGCTCAAGCCTCAGAAACGTGTCTTTTATCTACGAGGTCTACAGGCCATGCGCCTGATCCAGTCTGCCTTCTAGCCTCGCTGTCACCCCCTGAGGAGGAAAACACAATGCAAATCAACCTTGACCTGCCCCAAGACATTGAACAGCGGTTGCAACCCCATCTGGATTCCCTGTCGCGCTGTGCTTTGGAAGCGATCGCCCTAGAAGCCTACAAAGCCAGACTGATCACGACTGCTGAAGTTCAGCAAATGCTCAAGCTGCCTTCCCGGCTAGCGACCGATGCCTTTCTGAAGCAGCATGAAGCCTTCATTCCCTACACGCTTGATGAGATTCAGCAAGATATTGAAGCGATCGCCCCACTCCTCTCACGATGATCATCTCAGGAGAACTCCCATGACTACCCCTCTCACCATTCAACTTCCTCCCGAACTCGAACAACAGCTTATCCGCCGCGCCGCGCAACTGAACATCTCCCTCGAAACCTTCGTGTTGCGATCGCTTCACCAAGTCATCCAAGCAGAAGAAAACGAGTACGAAGACGAACCCAAAGAAGCTATCCTAGCCAGTCTTCGCACCTCCCTTCAGGAAGTTAAAGACGGTAAAGTTCATTCCATTGAAGAACTCTGGGATGGAATTGATGACTATTGCTCAATTTCAAATTGACCCCGAACAACTTGACCTATAACGATGCCTGAATTCTCTAAATACAACCTCCAAAGCGATTCCACGCAAATCATCGAAACCAACACAGGTACCGTGATTGGCAAATCTGAGACGAACATCACCCAACACTTTCACAGTACCGTCAACGGTGTCGCAGGCAATGTCGAGGGTGGTATGAGTGCCGACATCTTGGACAAAACAGCGCTCAAATTTGCCATGGGATTCTATGATGCACTGGGGGCAGGCCAGTAAGTCATCGGCTTCACCTTTTTACATTTTGCAATTTCTCCAGGAGTAACTACTCTTCCTGTTACTTCACCTATTGTATTGTTTTACAGTCTCATCTGAGAGGCTGTGCTGCGCTTGTAAGCCTTATGGAATGGGCGATCGAAAAATATTGCCCAACCGCAACGCCCCCCTATTCTGCTCAATATAGAAGTTAAGAACCACCCCAGAACACAGCTTTGTAGGGGATTGTCCTACACTAGGTTCAGTTGTGTTTTGCGCTGTGGTTTGCTCAGCGGGCGGGGGATCTGGATCATGTTTGTGAATCCATCAGAGACAACTCTTTACTGGGGTGATTTCAGTGCGGGCTTCCCCGACCTGGAAGATATTCTCGGTCGCATGCCTCTTACCCTCAGCCCTAAAACTTCGGTGGCGAGTGCGATCGCCCAAATGCAACACTTCACAAATTCTTATGGGGCGGGTTCTTCAGAGTCTGCTTCAGCAACCGGATATGGGGTGGTGATCGTCGTTGAAGACCGTCGTCCGGTGGGGATGGTTACGGAGCAAGAGATTGGTCGGATGGTGCTTCAGGGTGTGGATTGGGATCAGGTGGCGATCGCCCAAGCCATGACACCCCTCACCGTCACCCTAACGCTGTCTCCTGGCCAAACCCTGGAAACTGCCCTCCTGCTGTTTCAGCAACACCCGATTTCATGCCTCCCGGTTGTCAACCCTCAAGGACACCTGCAGGGCATCGTCACGCGCGATATGCTGACCCATCACCTGCGCCAACCGCTTGCGCCAACCGCTGACCCGGTGAACTTGACGAGCGTTTTGCTGGCCATGCAGCAGCAGATCGATCGCCAAAACCAGGAGCTTGGTCAAATGGTTCAGCAGCTTCAGACTGCCCATGCTGAACTGGAGCATTGTGTGATCAATCGAACCCAGGAGCTGACCCAGGCTGAGGAACAGTTCCGCGTGTTGGCCACCCATGCTCCTGTCGGCATTTTTCAGAGCGATGCTATGGGAGACTGTGTCTTTGTCAACCATCGCTGGTTAGAACTGACGGGGCTTTCCCTGGCACAGGCTATGGGACAAGGCTGGAAACAGGCGATCCATCCCGAAGACCGGGAGCGAGTGTTTCACGAGTGGGACGCGGCCTTTCAGGCTAAACAAGAATTTCGCTCCGAATATCGCTTCCAAACGCCGCAGGGTCAGGTGTATTGGGTGATTGGCAATGCGACTGCGTTCCAGGATGAGGCGGGGCGGGTGACCGGATACTTAGGGACGGTGACGGATATTAGCGATCGCGTCCAAGCAGAAATCGATCGCCAGCAAGCGAAGGCCGCCTTCCAGCAAAGTGAAACCAAATTCCGTTATTTTGCTGAAAATAGTCATGCTGTGATTTGGATTGCCCAACCCACTTCCCTGGAGAATCTCTATATCAGTCCGGCTTATGAGCGGGTTTGGGGGCGATCGCGCCAAACCCTGATCGATCGCCCTGATTCCTGGTTAGATGCCATTCACCCGGACGATCGGGAGCGTGTGCGGCTCAAGCTGGAGCAACAGCGTCAGGGACAATATAGCGATGCTGAGTACCGCATCGTTCGCCCCGATGGCTCGATCCGCTGGATCTGGGACTGGGGATTCCCGATTCGCAACGACACCGGACAGGTAGAAAGCTTTGGGGGAATCGCCGAAGATATCACCGAGCGCAAAGAGTCAGAGCTGCAACTCCGAGAAATGAGCGTGGCGCTGAGTAACGCAGTCGAAGGCATTTCGCGGCTCGATGAACAGGGATGCTATCTCATGGTGAACGAAGCCTATGCCAGCACGGTGGGCTATCGACCCGAAGAAATGGTAGGCATGAACTGGCAAAAAACGGTTCATCCGGAGGATCTGGGGATGCTGGTGGCGGCCTATGAGCAGATGCTGCAAACGGGCAAAGTGGAGCTAGAAGCCCGAGGAGTTCGCAGAGATGGCTCTGTGTTCGATAAGCAGTTGTTTATGATCAGTGCCTATGATGAGCAACAGCGCTTCACCGGGCATCACTGTTTCATGAAGAATATCAGCGAGAAGAAGCGATTGGAAGCCGATCGCCAACGCGCCGAAGCAGAGCTAAAACAAAGCGAACAGAAACTCAGAGCCATCTTTGACAGCACCTTTCAGTTTACGGGCGTGTTGACGCCTGAAGGATTAATTATTGATTGCAATCAGGCAGCTTTAGATGTCATTGAAGTTGACCGCGTAGAAGTCATTGGTCAACCGTTTTGGGAGATGCTTTGGTGGACGGATTATCCAGAGCAGCAGGAAAAACTAAAGGAGGCGATCGCCCAGGCTGCCCAAGGAGAATTTATCCGATTCGAGTCCAAACATATCTGGGCAGACGGCACCCAGGCGCTGGTCGATTTCTCCATCAAACCCGTCCTGGATGACCAGGGTCAGGTCGTCATGCTGCTCCCCGAAGGCCGCGACATCACCGAGAAAAAGCAACTCGAAGCCCAGTTCCTCCGCGCCCAGCGGCTAGAGAGCATCGGCACCCTGGCTAGCGGCATTGCCCATGATCTCAACAATATCCTGACCCCCATTCTAGGCGTTGCCCAACTGCTGCCGCGCAAGCTACCGTCCGTTGATCCCACCACCCAGCGTCTATTAGAAATTTTAGAAATCAACGCCAGACGAGGCGGCGACCTGGTTAAACAAGTATTGGCCTTTGCTCGGGGCGAGGAAAGTCAACGCACACCCCTGCAAGCCGGACATTTACTAATCGAAATTGGCAAAATTGCTCAGCAAACCTTCCCAAAATCCATCCAGGTAAAAATCCAGGTTTCTACCCGCGATCTCTGGCTGGTGCAAGCGGACGCTACCCAGCTTCACCAGGTGATCATGAACCTCTGTATCAATGCCCGAGACGCAATGCCCCAGGGCGGCACCCTGACGATCGCCGCCGAAAACTGTACCCTCGACGAATCCTTTGCCCGACTCCACCTAGATGCTCAAGTCGGGGCTTATTTCAAAATGTCGATTGCTGACACGGGCATAGGCATTCCCCCAGATGTGTTCGATCGCATCTTTGATCCGTTCTTCACCACCAAATCACCCGGTCAAGGAACAGGCTTAGGACTCTCCACAGTGCTGACCATTGTCAAAAACCACGGCGGTTTCCTCGATATCATCACCGCAGTTGACAAAGGTACCCAGTTCCAAATCTATCTACCCGCCCTAGAACAAGGCGAAGAACTCCAGATTGAACCCCTAGCCTTCCAGGAAGGCCACCAGGATTTAATTCTCGTGGTAGACGATGAAAGCGCCATTCGTCAAACCGTAAAAGCCGTCCTGGAAATCCACGGCTACCAGGTGCTAGTAGCGGAAGACGGCATCGAAGCGATCGCCCTCTACGCCCAACATCGACGGGAAATCAGTCTGGTTCTTCTCGATCTAGTCATGCCATCCTTCGACGGATTTAGATTGATCGACACACTCACCCAACTCGACCCCCAAGTACAAATCATCGCCATGAGCGGCCTAGAAGCTTATCAGGAACAACTCTCAAGCTGCGATCAGGTGCAGGCTTTCTTAGCAAAACCCTTTACTGCCCAAGATTTGTTGACGGCGATCGCAGGCATTGTGGAGCGATCGCCACTCCCGCAGATTGGTATTTCACCCTAAAACAATGAACTCAGGACGTGACAAGAATCACCCCCTGAGTTCAATTTCGACAGATTGCCAATCTAGCAATCATGATAATCGATTTTTGGAGGGTGCGATCGCTCTCCTAAGCCTTCGTTTTAGAATGCGTATCCACATATTGCTGAAAAAATGCCTTCATCTCAGGATGGGCATCATAGTTCAATCCAGCCTGTTTCGCCCGTTCCAGTGCCTGTTCAGCCGTCAACCCTTGCCGAGTCGCCACATACATTGTCGCCATTGCCCCAGCCCGCATTGAGCTAGCACAGTGGATCAGCAGCGGTTTGGGCAGTTCGTCGATCGTTTGCAGCACTTGATCAGTTAATGCTTCATTAAGGGAGGCGGTCGCCACCGGAACATTTACATAGTCCAGTCCGACTGCTTCCACTTGCTCTTGCTCATCACTCAAAGAGCCTTCTTCATCGGGCGATCGCAAATTCAACACCGCTTGAAAGCCCTCCTCAGCCGCCTCCTGAAGCTGCGCCAGGTTGAGTTGCCCCGTGATGGCAATGTCATTGCTTAGTTGCTTCACGTTGCCCATGAGTTTTACATTATCGACCATTTTTTTGCTCCAGTTTAAGTAAGGGGGGTTGAGATGGAGGGAGATGAGTTTCCAAAACGTGAGTAATTCTTATCCCCAGTTCTCGTGCCCGTTGGAGATAGATATGGACATCACGATGGGGGTCAATGACCGCTGCCACCCTGGATTGATCATCCCCAACCCGGTAGGAGAGAGGGGCTAATCCCTTAGCATTAATTTGTTCTAAGATAAGCGCCATTTCGTTCCTTCAAGGAGATTTCCTAGAAAAATTTCAGCGTGATTTAATCTAGGAATAAATCGCAGTGGCGGCTGTGTTGCCACCCCAACTCGTTCTGTTGATTACCCACTCCCGAGATTTCGCTGGAGAGAAGGTCTGAAATGCTCAACCTTTACTATGAATGGTCAAGGTTAAAATCACTTCCTCCAAAGGTTGGAAACTGGGAAATCTCTGGGTTGCTGGGTAAGGATTGGGGCTGGATTTGTGTTTCTCAATGCAATGCTTGATAACCATCAATTTCCATCAATGTCAG
>JALOOP010000483.1 GCA_025454315.1 Oculatellaceae cyanobacterium Prado106 | reverse complement strand
GGGAGAAGGACTTCAATCCGGCTCCCCTTCTCCCTAGGGAGAAGGGGTTGGGGGATGAGGGCGGCTCGGATGCATTCTCTATAATTGCCAAGGCAATAGATGAGGATTAAGGGGGCGATCGCGGACAGCCGTGCTATAGACAGCTAAATCTGCTTAGCGTTTCAACAATTTTTTTGTTCATCACTGTCCTGCCGCCACCACTTCATCCACTGTCAAGGTCAAGTCAGGGAAAGTCGGCGAGAGAATACGTTCACCTCTGCGAAACCGTTGCACCTCGTATTCTCCATCGATTAAGGCATAAACGCTCAAGGTCGGCTGTTTAGGATTGCCAATGAATTGGCGTCCGCCTAGAGCCGCGTAATCAATGATCCAATATTCCTGAATGCCCAGAGCTTCGTAGTCCGTCATTTTGAGCGCATAATCATCCCGCCAATTCGTGCTGACCACTTCAACAATGAGTTTGATCGATCGCCCCAAGGTCAAAATTGAGCCACTTTCCCAGCGCGATTCATTGACTAATTCCGGTTCATCAAGAATAATAACATCCGGTTCATAGCCGGATGATGCATCTGGCGATCGCACAATGCATTCCCTTGGGATAAAGTAAGGCCATCCTAATCGTTCAATTTCAATAAACAGTTTTCCATTCACAAAACCCGCTACCTTGGAATGCTTGCCTTTTGGTTTTGGCATTTCAACGATGACTCCACGCCGCAACTCGTAACGACATTCGGATGATTCTGGAAGCCATTCTATAAACTCGTCAAATGTAACGGAAATGGATAAGGGTTGAACCATAACAGCTTCACCTTCTATTGTGACAACTATCTTTTTGACTGTATTTTATGAAGTATAAAAGCGATTGCCCCTCTATTCCACCAACCGTTCTCACACCCATTGCCGAAAGCTGATTTCTGCTTCCACTTTATCGACCAAAGCCTGTTCCAAGAATCGATACAAATCCTCTTTTTCTACCCCAGGAAAAGTTGGACTATGGGATACTTCCTGATATTCACGACCCTGAAGTTGTAGCACTCGCCAATTCTGTCCATCAAACCGCCAAAACTCCGGAACACCCATACTGGCATACAGCCGATTCTTATCAAAGCCCGTAGGATGTCCTGGTACCCCTGCCAACTCACGCCCTGCAAAGTGACTCGTTTTTCACCCACGACTGGAGCAGTAGCAACTATCATCCTGAATCAACCTCCTGTGTTAGGGAGTGGGGAGAAGGGAGTAGGGAGTGGGGAGTGGATGGGTGACAGGGTGGATGGGTGGATGGGTAAGGGAGGAGGGGCTTATTCGCAAATCAGGAAATTCTCGCTTCTAGGATTTCTTGTGTTTAGAAGAAGGCATCCCCTAAAACACCCATCCACCCATCCACCCATCCACCCATCCACCCTTTCGCCCTTCCCCTTTCCCCTTCAATCTACTTGCCGCCGTAATAGAACGCGACTTCCTTATCCTTCAGGGGCGCGAAATCAGCACCAGCCAACAGTTGGTTGAGTTCGTCCTGGGGGATATGCTTGGCACCAATGCGGACAATGCGCGATCGCATCGTATTACTCACGCCGCTGCGTTGGCGACCTGCTTCTAGACCCATGACCTTGTGGTAAAGGTCAAGCTTTGCCGTCGGAATCGGGGAACCGTCAAAGTCAATGCCCTTAGCGATCGCCACATCAATCGCATCAGCCCCAGTGGTATCCGAACTTGGAGAAGTATTTTCAGCAGCCATAAAGGTTTCCTTAATGTTTCACAGGAGTATTCTATCAAGAGCAGGGGAAGGGGGAAAGGGAAAAGGCGAAAGGGGTTTTCTAGAGTAGGGGAAGGGGGAAAGGCGAAAGGGGGGCTCTAGAGTAGGGGAAGGGGGAAAGGCGAAAGGCGAAAGGGTTTCTCTGTCTAGAAATCAAGGAACTTGATTTTTGAATTTCAATCCTTCGATGTTTCAAAGTCTATTTAATAGCCTTGTCAATTCCCCAACTTAGAGATTTTCCCACCCTTTCGCCTTTCCCCTTTCCCCTTTCCCCTTTCCCCCCTCCGCCCGATCGCGATCGCGCCAAACGGGGAATGCTGGAAAGGTGAAAAAACAGTGAGTGTCTTCCATGCAGCATCGGCGGCTCTACCCTTGGATTGGGTTGGTTATGGTGGGTACCTTTGGGGCGATTTATGCGATCGCCTCCACCATCCTGCTGCAAAGCTACGTGGCGCTGGAAGAGGAAGACATGCGGGAAAATCTGACCCGTGTCTCGGATACCTTTCTAGAAGAAGCAGACCAATTGAGCAAATCAACCTCGGATTATTCTTCCTGGGATGACACTTATCGCTTTGCTCAAGGAAAAAATCTGGCCTATCCCCAAACTGGAATCTATGAGCAGACCTTTATTTCGACGGATGCTAATTTTGCCGTCGTCACCGATCAGACAGGCGAAATTCTATTAGCCAAAGGATATGACTTTGCCCATCAGCAGGAACAGCCGATTCCGCCCTCTTTGCGTGCTCATGTAGAGAATCACCCCTTGCTGGCTCGTCATCCGGACTTAGAGAGTCACCGTCAGGGGTTCATCCAACTTCCAGAAGGAATTTTCATAGTTGCGACTCGTCCCATTTTGACTAACGCAGGTGAAGGGCCGATCGCCGGAAGTCTGATCTTTGGCCGTGCCCTCGATCGCTTACAAATCCAGCGCCTAGAAAAGCTCACTAAACTTTCCATTACCCTGGAACCTATTCCACTCCAGTCTGGCTCAACAACAGGTTCAGCAACCGGATCGACGAAGTCTCACGCGGGTCAGGTGACTCCGAATGCTTCTCCCCTTGCGATCGCGACCGCTCCAGCGGCAACTTTAATCGTGCAGCCGCTGGATGCCAACTGGGTAGAAGGCTGTGCTATGATTCGCGATGTTTATAACCAGCCTGCGTTTATGCTGCGGGTGAAGGCTCCTCGGCGGATTTATCAGCAGGGGTTGCTGAGTTTGAAATATCTGGGGCTGTCGCTGGCGGGGGTGGGGTTGCTGGCGGCGGGGGTGATTGGCAATTTGTTGTATCAGATGCTGCGATCGCTGAGGGAGCGCGATCGCATGGAGCAATTCCTGGTGCAGGCCGCCACTGTCCGTCAATCGGAGGCCAAATACCGCGACAAAGCCCAAGAGCTAGAAGAAACCCTACAACAGCTCCAGCAAACCCAGGCGCATTTGATTCAGAGTGAAAAAATGTCGAGTCTGGGACAACTGGTGGCTGGCATTGCCCATGAAATCAACAACCCGATTAGCTTTATCTATGGCAATCTCAGCTACCTGAAAACCCACACCCGTGACCTCTTTCACCTCTTTTCGCTGTATCAGAAACACTATCCAGTTCCGGTCGCTGAAATTCAGACCGCCACCCGAAAAATTGATCCTGACTATCTCTTCGAGGATCTGCCCAAAGTCCTCAGTTCCATGCAGTCGGGTTCGGAGCGGATTCAGCAAATTGTGCTGTCCCTTCGCAATTTTTCACGGTTGGATGAGTCGGACATGAAACGCGCGGATATTCATAGCGGCATTGAAAGTACACTGCTAATTTTGCAAAGTCGGCTCCATGCCCAGGAATTTCGGCCTGCAATTCAAATCGTCAAGGACTATGACCAGCTTCCTTTGGTGGAATGCTACCCCGGTCAACTCAATCAGGTGTTGATGAATTTGTTGGTGAATGCGATCGATGCGTTGGATGATCAGGCAGAAAAAGGCTTACCCTGGGGCGCGTTTCGGGGCGTACCGCTGCCCTCGATCCGCGATGATGTCACGGTGTTTCAGGTGCCAGGATCGGAGCCAGAACTCGAACCAGAAGTAGGAGTGGCGATCGCACCGACCACTCCCCAAATCCGGATTCAGACGGAACACCTTTCCTATCAAACCATTGCCATCCGGATCGCAGACAATGGTACGGGTATTCCATCCTCGGTACTCTCTAAGTTATTTGACCCGTTCTTTACCACGAAACCTGTCGGCAAAGGAACGGGAATGGGATTGGCGATCAGCTATCAAATTATCGTGGAACAACACCACGGAGAATTACGCTGTACTTCTGTTCCTGGACAAGGAACGGTGTTTGTGCTTGAAATTCCGATCGAGCAGGACTTTGGGGAGTAGGGAGTGGGGAGTAGGGAGTGGGGAGTGAGGAATTCACAATCTAAAAACTAAAATTGTACGGGCGTTGTGCTGAGGCAATGAGACGGATTTACATTTGCTCAAATAAACGGATGAGTTGCGATCGCAGCCAGGACTGAGCAGAATCGAAATGGTTGCGTTCGTGCCACATGATTTTTAAGGTGGAGGGTGAAACCTCGATTGGTAGTGGAGTGCAGTGCAACTGGGAAGAGAACCCGCTAAGAGCAGCAATTCGAGTGGGCAAAACCGCTAGCAAATCAGAGCTTGCAACAATTTGAGGGGCAACGGCAAACTGATTCACTGTTAGCATGACCTGCCGTTTTAACCCCTGCTCCTGTAACAGGATGTCCATAAATCCGGTTGCTTCACCCGTTAGAGATACCAATAGATGCTTCGCTTGCACATATCGCTCCAAGGTGAGGGGTTGGCTAGCCAAGGGGTGGTCATGTCGCATCACACAGGTGAAGGTGGATGTGAGGAGTGGGTGCGATCGCAACTGGGGCGCGGTCGTTGCAAACACGCCAACGGCCAGATCCATTTCCGCTTGCTCAAGCAGCATAGCGGCATTGATATGAGTGATGGGAATAGTCCGAATTTTGATATCAGGAGCCAGGGTTTCTAGCATGGTGACGAGTTTGGGTAGGAGCAGAATTGCCGCAAAGTCGTTCATGGCAATGGTGAAGGTTTGGGTGGCGATCGCCGGGTCAAAATCTGTCGGTTCCAGGGTTTGCCGAAGCTGAGTCAGGGCATCTCGAATCGGATGCCAAAGCTGTGTCGCTTTCGGTGTCGGACGCACGCCACTGGGGACTTTGACAAACAGTTCATCGTTGAGAGATAGCCGCAGGCGATTCAGGGCATTGCTGACGGCAGGCTGAGTCATGTGCAACTGCTGGGCAGCTCGGGTGACGTTTAGCTCGGTCATGACCGCGTTAAACACCCTGAGAAGATTCAGATCCAGCAGCAATTCCAAATTCACGGCTATGAGGACATTTCAGATTCTTCTCACAGAGTTAATTGCCATAATAGACCCTGTTTTTCAAGAGTTGACAAAACAAGAACCATATGGGTCTGCCAA
>JALOOP010000082.1 GCA_025454315.1 Oculatellaceae cyanobacterium Prado106 | reverse complement strand
CGCCGTCTCAACGCGAACGGGTCACGATTAGCCATAGCTCATCCGACGCTCACCGTCCCATTATCAAGACACAACACCATGATTTGGATACTGGTTGGCCTCCTAGTGTGGATGATGATTTGGTTCATGGTTTGGAAGAGAACCTAGACCCATCGACCCCTCCCTTTGAGGAGCAGCCTCGCCCCGATCAACCTTTGGTCGTCACGATTCCGCCCCAGGCTCCTCTGACTCAAGCTCCTTTAAACGTCACCTATGCCACGATTCGGACGAGTCCCCAGACAGATGCAACGGCCAATCAGGCGACTCCCCGCGTCAAAACCTCTGCGCCGCTGAGTCGAGCTACGGTGATGGCTCCGGTGAGTGGTGTGGCGATCGCCCCCCCTCCCCAGGAAACCACCCCGCAAGAAGATCTAGAAACACTTCCTCAAGCCAAACACTCAGGCGTTTCAACCTTAGAACCCGTCCCAGTTGAACAACGAGTCACCGAATCTCAACCCCTGATCGCTGAACCTGAAGGGCTAGACTCGGAAGCCTTCAAGCGCTGGTCTTTGCCCCAGCAAGCCGAATGGCTCCAGCGGCAGAACTTTACACCCCTGGCACTAGCGGGCGCATATCGCGAGTTGGGCAACCTCTACCGCGATCAAATCGAACAGGGCGACACCCATCCCCAAGTCATCACCCACGCCATTCAAGCCTATGAACTGGCGCTTCCCCTGCTGACGGAGGATTCTCTCCTTTGGGTGGACATTCTCAATGACCTGGGCAGCCTCTACTGGATGCTGTCACGCACGCCCTTTGACCTGGAAACTGCGCTGCACCATCTGAAGAAGGGCATCCTCGCCTATCAACTGGCCTTGACCAAGATTGACCTAGACTCCCAGGCGCAAATCTATCCGGTGATTCAGAACAATCTCGGCGCAGCCTACGCCGACCTATCCCGCCATCAAGACCCGGTTCACAATCTGCAACTCGCAGTTCAGTCCTATGAAGAAGCGTTGCGCTACCGGAGTGCCGAGGTTGACCCCCAACGCTATGCCTCGACCCAAAACAATCTGGGCACCACCTACTGGAATCTAGCTCAGCAAGAGCAGCCCGAAGAAAACCTGAAACGTGCGATCGCCTCTTACTCCGAAGCCCTCTGCTACTACAGCCCAGAAGCAGAACCGCTCAACTACGCCATGATCCAAAACAACCTGGGCACCGCCTACTGGAATCTGGCTCAGCGAGAACGCCCACAAGATTGGCTGGCACTGGCGATCGCCTCCTACCAAATTGCCCTCCAGTACCGCACCCTCGACAGCGCCCCGGCAGCCTTCGCGGCCACTCAAAACAATCTCGGCACGGCCTACTGGCATCTCGCCACCCATGCGGACGAAGCCGAAGAAAAACAGGAGAGTTTGCAACAGGCGATCGCCGCCTACGAAGCCGCTCTCCAAGCCGCCGAAGTCCTAGTCGCCCGTCAAATGGCTGACCCCACTCAACCCGCTGCCCTTAGCTTCGACCTCTTTGCCACCCACAACAATCTGGGATTGGCCTACTACCAAATTGTCCTGGACGCAGAGTCAGAACTGAGCAACCCAGAGCAGTCCACCCTGTTAGAGGCGGCAATGCAACACCATGTCTCGGCCTATCAGGGCTGGGAACATCGGGGAGAACTGCGGCAAACCGCGTTTAGCTGTCTGATACAGACCTGCCGGACATTCTACGATCGCCTGGGCACCGCTGGTCAAAACCGCGCCCTTTCGCTGATTCCGGGTTCTTTACTGCCTGAGATTCTGCCCAAGCTAGGTTAGATCACTCCATCAACGATTCCATCATAAAAAGCCTTTGAAGCTTGCTGAACTTAATGCAGCATTCTTCAAAGGCTTTTTTATCAAAAGTGGACGTTGCTAACTCGTTTAATGAAAGGAGGTACTGCTGGCGAAATGCTTCGTAACATCGCCAAGCTCCCGGTTCACCCCCCTTAATCCCCCCTTGCAAAGGGTGGAAACCAGCCGTCTGACTCATTGCACGAGCTTTAGGAAGAATCTGGAAGTTCGGTTCCCTCCCCTTTGCAAGGGGAGGGTTAGGGTGGGGTAATAGCCTGGTGGCGCAGCTCAATATCTAAACAAACTTCATTGAAATAGACGTTAAGTAATATTTCGCCAGCAGTATCAACTTTGGGGGACTTTGAGGATTGTCGCCTCCGGGATCAAAAACCACGGATCATTCATTAACGCAGTCGTTTGAATGTGTCGTTGGGATAAGCCAATGACACATCAGTGGAACCATTTGAGAAATGGTCGGGGGAAAGCCCCTAAAAAGCACTTTCCCCTCCGCGCAAGAGGCAGAGGGGAAAGGCAGCAGGCTTCATCGGTAGTCAGGTTGAACCTGTGGCATTTCAAAGTTAGAGGAGTCGTATAGATAACGAGTCACTTCTTCCTCTAGGCGGTGAACTTGGTAAGCTTCAAGGGTATTGGCGTGGCGTAGGGCTGCTAGATAGCCGTCTACATAAAGACGTAACTCGTCATAGCGGTATCCACGGTTCCATTGCTCAACCAGAGCGTCGGTGAGCCTTTGGTAGTAACGAACAGTCTGGGCATCCTGGAGCATATGAATGTTCTAGAACCTCTCCCGTTGCGGCAAATAAGGGGTAATCGCGTTAGGCTGATTCGCTGGGTTGGAGCATTGAAATCATGCTTGGCCTTGGAGGTTTGAGCCTTAGAGGTTTAACATTCTAGGTCAATAACTTAACCCAAGTAAAAATTAGCTTAACATCAGTTTACTCGGCATTCATCTAAGAGAGCAATTCATCTTAGGACGGTTTTCACGACAGATCCTGGGTAAGAATCAATGCCGGATACCGGGAACCAGATGGGGGGCATGCTCTTTTTTACTGCTAAGTTGCACTGCTAATCCCATGGGATAGAACCGAGTAAAACAGAACTATTAACCAACAGGACTAGAGTCGATGCTACTGATTCTACGATAGGTTGGCCGATCGCCTCTCGATCTTAAGGTTCAGATCAGGAGTTGGATGAGGGGGTGTGACCCCGCAGGCCAATGTGATCGAAGCTGGATGGGCGATCGCGGAATCTACGCAATACATCTATTTTAACCTGCCATAGCCAAAAAATGGGATTCTTATGGAGATCGGTTCAGGTGTGGATCATGCGACCGATTAGAATCTCAAATTGTGACAATTTGCTTCTATAAGGATACTGACCCCTGTTGTGTATGGATAGGGTTACGTATTTTTTCGATGAATTCCTTCTAAGAGAATGTTGGAAGCTGCTAAGGCAACCATCCTGCAGCGGCAATCGCTAAGCCAGTTTCTGGGAAGAGTACTGAGAAACTGTTACCCCTTGTAAAGAATTTGCCCGCTTGACCCTAATGTTTAAGCCTAGACTTGTCAATATTAGAACCAGGATGACGGCATTAGAACCAGGATGACGGCCACTACGGAGATTGCTGTTTGATCTATTGAAATTTTTTATCACTGAAATGCGATCGCCCCGCACTACCGAGGTCTACCCATCAAGTCAAGTAGCAGTGTTTACAAAACAATGACAGTTGCTCTGCTAGGCTAATGGCTGGAGACTCAAAACGCAAAAAGCTTGGCATTGATGGGACTTGGCATTGATGGGATCTGTGTGTGTTCAAATTGTTGAAGGAAATCCTCATCTGCGATCGCTGCTAGGCTGGCATTTGCAACAGGTCGGACATTGGGTACACCAATCGGCTGACCTACAGCAGGCAAAAGAAGTTTTCTTGAGTCGTCAGCCCAATCTTGTGATTCTAGATTCCGAACTTCCGGATGGGGATGGATTAGAGTTTTGTCGCTGGCTTCAACAGCAGCGACAATCTTTTATCCTGATGCTTTCTGCCCGGAACGCTGAGGCGGACATTGTGGCGGGTCTACGCGCTGGAGCCGATGATTACCTGACCAAACCCTTTGGGATGCAGGAATTTTTGGCTCGGGTAGAAGCACTGACCCGACGAAACCGAACGGCGATCGCCCCTGCCTTCCTTGACTACGGCGACCTCAAGATCGACCTGATTCAACGCCGCATCCGTCTCAAGACCGAACATATCGATCTCACCCCCCAGGAATTCAGCCTCCTCTATGTCCTCGCCCAAGCCGGCGGACTCCCCCTCAGCCGCTCCGAACTCCTCCGCAAAGCCTGGCCCGACGAAATCGACAACCACCGCACCGTCGATACCCATGTCCTCTCCCTCCGCAAAAAAATCGAAATTGACCCCCGCCAACCCAGTCTGATCCAAACCGTCCGCAATGTCGGCTACCGCTTCAACATCGAAATGGCCGATGGCACCAACGGCAACGGCCACACCAATAACCACACCAACGCCAAACCTGCGACTAAAACCCCTCTCTCTACACTGTCTAAGGTTGCAGATCCCTAGAGAATTCATCGCTATGCTTGGCAGCCTCTTCCAAAAATGACTCCAATTTTTCAACCCAAATAATCTTGAAGGTTTGCTTCAACCAACAGAGTCCACGGTACTTTGAAAGTGTCAAAATACCTGGAATGGCTCCAATGACAAGCGACTTAGACCCCAGAGACAAACTTGATTTGGACGTTGCTGTGTGGGAATACCCGCCAGGAAGACCCTCCGACAACCTCCAAAGCTTGGCCTGTTCCTATGGTGGCTATCGCGAGAAGGTGGGGCGATCGGTTCGCCGCCTGGAGGTTTCCAGAGATCGTGTCATGGTAATTCTTGGAGTTGGCGATCGCTTTCAAATCAATGCCCTGGAACCCAAAGCCTCCTCGATTGCCTGTCAAGCCTTTGTTGTTGGATTAGGCGAAGCCCCATTACTCGTCGAACATGACGGTTTCCAGCATTGCATCGAAATAGAGCTTCTTCCTGGGGCGGCTCATCAGCTTTTTAGGGGTGCGTCTGCTGAATTGGCACAAGGAGTTGTTGACCTAGGACAGGTCTGGGGCGAGACCAACTTACTGCTGGAACAACTCAGCCAGATGGCTTCCTGGCAGCAAGGTTTTTCGCTAGTCGATCAGTTTCTCCTGGAGAAATTCGCACAGTCTAATCAAAAGGTTCGATCAGAAATTCAATGGGCTTGGAACCAACTGGACTATTCCGGCGGCTGTATCCCCATTCAACAACTTGCAAAGACACTGGGCTGGAGCGATCGCCACTTCACAAATCAGTTCCACGAGCAAATTGGCATCACCCCCAAAACTGCCGCACGCCGGATTCGATTTACTCGGTCACATCAACTGCTCACAGGCTCGAATCTTGCGCTGAGTGAAATTGCCGCAGCCTGTGGATATAGCGACCAAAGCCACTTTACGCGGGAGTTCCATTCGTTTGCTGGATGTTCTCCAACTCTCTACAGAAAAGCCCATTTCCCCGACCTCCCTGGCACTCCCGGTGACATCATTTGCTAGTTCAGGCAAAGGGGCAAGCCAGGTCAATTTTCTTCAAGACTGGAAGCTCGACTAAGAGATACTATCGTTGGCGATCTATCGAATTTGGGGAAGCCAGAATGTTGAGCGAAGTGTCCTATCTTGAAATTGGAACAAAAGACATCGGGTCTTCCCGTCCTTTTTTTGAACAACTTTTGGGCTGGACTTTCCATGCGATGGGTCAGGATGGCGAGGGTTGGTTCCAGACACCATCAATTAGAGCTGGATTACATGGAAATGACCCGAACCCACAGTTGCTGATCTTCTTCAGCGTTGCTGATTTAACAGCGGCAGTCGCACAGGTGAAAGCATTGGGCGGTGAAGCCGACGAATCGAGTGCCGATGAACCTGGCTTTGGTCGATTTTGTCTGTGTCGTGACCCTCAAGGCATTCATTTTGGACTCCACCAGCGTCCCCAAGCGTAGCAGGGTCGGCAGAGTGCGATCGCAGTCTTCAGCAAATCTCCGCCGATCGCCAGCAGGGTCGGCAGAGAACTCCTCCCGCCCCCCGATCGGGAATCCACCTCACTGACCTGTCCGACTTTAGGGCAAGATCAGAACATTGCAAAATTGTCGGGCTGAGGAGGAGGGGGCGGTGAATCCGCTGGATTCTGAGTTAGAAGAAACCATTCAGGGGTTTGGGGAAATCCAGGCCGAGTTGAACTATCGTCAGGCGCAGGATGTCCTGCGTGACCTGGTTGGCAACCTGGATTTGACTCCACGGGAACGAACGGGTCTGGAAACCGAAATCCAAAGCCTGGAAACCATGCTGGATAAGCTCGATCGCCAAGTCGTACACCTGGCGGTCTTTGGCCTGGTTGGACGCGGCAAATCCTCCTTGCTCAATGCCCTCCTGGGACAGGACTTGTTTGAAACGGGCGCAACCCACGGCGTGACTCAGACAATCCAAACGGCGCAGTGGAGTGCCAAACGCGAAACCCTGTCCGGCGGCAATGGCGATCTCCTCCGGGTGACGCTGCCCGGTCTAGGAGCATCCCAGATTGAACTGATTGACACCCCCGGCATTGACGAAGTCGATGGCGAAACCCGCGAAATGATGGCGCGCCAGTTGGCCAAGCAGGCTGATTTGATTCTGTTTGTGGTGGCGGGGGATATGACCCAGGTGGAATTTGCGGCGCTGTCAGAACTGCGGCAGGCCAGCAAACCGATTCTGCTGGTGTTCAACAAAGTTGATCAATATCCAGAAGCCGATCGCCTCGCGATCTACGAAAAAATCCGAGACGAACGGGTTAAACAACTGCTCTCCCCGGATGAGATTGTCATGGCCGCCGCTTCACCCCTGATCGCTAGGGCAATCCGACAGCCCGATGGCAAATTGATATCCAGGTTAAGCCGCAGTACGCCCCAAGTGGATGACCTGAAGCTGAAGATTTTGGAAATTTTGCATCGGGAGGGCAAGTCCTTGGTGGCGCTCAATACGATGCTCTACACCGGAAACATCAATGAACAGTTGGTGCAACGCAAAATGGAAATTCGCGATCGCAGTGCCAACCAAATCATCTGGAACGGTGTGATGACGACAGCGGTGGCGATCGCCGTCAACCCCGTAACCGTCATCGATATGCTCAGCGGTATGGCGATCGATGTGGCCATGCTCTTGGCATTGTCTCGACTCTACGGCATTCCCATGACTCAAACGGGGGCGATCGGACTGTTGAAGAAGATTGCGATCGGGTTAGGCGGTGTGACTGCCAGTGAATTGATCGCCACCCTCGGACTCGGTTCCCTCAAAAGCTTTCTCGGCATCACAGCCCCAGTCACAGGCGGCGCATCCCTCACGCCCTACATTTCAGTGGCACTAACCCAAGCCAGCGTCGCAGGTGTCTCCACCTACGGCATTGGCCAGGTGGCCAAAACCTACTTTGCCAACGGCGCTTCCTGGGGCGAAGAAGGCCCCAAAGCCGTCGTGGAACGCATTCTCTCCTCCCTGGACGAAGCATCGATTCTCAGCCGAATTAAGACTGAACTACGAACCAAATTGGAGGGAGGCGCTGTAGACAGCGAAGATGGAGTCCCCGAGTAATGTAGACTTCTCGGTATTTTCACCATTTTTGCCCCTGTCTTCACGGCAACTTCTCTCATGAACCGGGGCGAACATAATACTCTTTTATCTGGGACTGGCTACAGTTCCAATCCAAGAGCAGGGCAGACAGAAGGGGGCTCAATTTTCTGTCTGTCCTGTCTCTTCAATTTTATTAGACTTTATTGCAAATCAGATTTTGAGGGGGTGGGAATAGGGTTTTTGTGCAGCAGAGCCGTGCAAAAAACCTATTCCCAATCAAGTTTATTGCATCTAATTTTTTGAATTGATGACCTGCTAATTGTGCAGGATGAACCTTAGCCTAGGTTCTGGGTTGCGTTGCTCCATCTATAATTAAGCAAGCAAATCAAGCAAGCACTTCTGAAGGGAGTTCGGGGACTTATGACGAGTCTTGTAATCCAGTCCGAACAGATGCCACTGCCGATCGATCTCTCTTCGTTGACTGCGACAGAACAGATGAGCGATCGCCAATTTTATGATTTTTGTCTGAGCAATCCTGAACTCCGAATTGAGCGCAGTGCTTCTGGAACCATCATTGTCATGCCGCCAGCCTTTTCTGACAATGGAAACCGAAACTTCAAGATCGCTCAGCAAGTTGGCAATTGGGCAGATCAAGACGGCACGGGCGAAACGTTTGATTCGAGTTCGGGCTTTACGTTACCCAATGGAGCTATGCGTGTGCCGGATGTAGCTTGGATTTTGAAGGCGCGCTGGAATGCTTTACGCCCAGAGGAGCAAGCTTCGTTTGCGCCGATCGTCCCGGATTTTGTGGTGGAGTTGCGGTCAAGCAGCGATCGGTTGGCGGATCTTCAGGAGAAGATGGAAGAGTACAGGGCAAACGGGGTACGGATGGGATTGTTGGTCGATCGGAAGAGTCGTCAGGTTTGGATCTATCGTCTTAATTCGGATCCAGAAATCCTAGACCAGCCAGAAACGGTGATTTGCGAACCAGAAATGCCGGGGTTGGTGCTCAGAATGGCGAATATTTGGTAGGGGTGGTTTGGTGCGCGATTTATAGCAATTCTTATTTTTGGATGAACACCCGAACAAACACCCAAATGAACGCTCGGATGAATGCTCGGATGAATGCTCCAGAACTACCGGACACCGCCCTCATCTGCAAGTTTGATCCAGAATGCGATCGCTCATTACGCGATCGCAAAAACATTCATCATCTGCGCCAAGACATCCAAGTACCACCACCAGCGCTCTGCCCCGATCTCTTGAATTTTTCGCTGGTCAGCCAAATCAACAAACTGAGAAAGCGCCAGAAACACCGTTGCAGCATTCTCAATCAAGCGGCGATCGGCTTGGGCTAATCGCTCTTTTTCTTGGCTCGATAGGTTCCCCTCCTGTTGGAAGAGGCGATCGCGGATCTGAAGCATTTCTAAATGCTCTGCTCCACTCACATCTGAAAATTCAGTATCAACGATGTATTGCTCTAACAAAGAGTTCATAAGATATCTCCTGCCAGTCCCATATACCTAAAGCTAGGGTTACTTAAATACTCATCCGGCATATCCGGCGGGAATGAAGTTTCCATAACCCCATTCATCGTTATCATAACTAACCAGGCTCTCTGTTCAATAGTCGCAACCAGGGTTGGATAGATTATCTCACCAAACTCATAGATGTACACCCTGGCTTCAGGAGAGTTGAGAAGAGTTGTGATAAGTCGTTCGTAATCATCTAAGGTTGTGTTGCCTGGAAGATGCCCCAAACGGATGCGTTTTCTAAGGTGAGCCTCGGCTTTCCCAGACTTCCAAATAAGCTTGATTTGAGCAAGACGAATCGCGGCCACTATAGCAACCCTTGGGAAATCAGACATTTCTTGATTCCATTGAGGTTCTGAATCGTTGGCTGGGGTCTGGTAATTTAGAATTCTCGTTTGGAGAAAATGAGAGTGGCGATCGCCAGCAGCACCACCGTATACACCACGGCATAAACCGCATTGCCCAACAGTTCCAATGGCTGGGGCAAAAGCGTCAAGCCATAGATGGCCTCATTGCGAAAATTCAGACGAGAGAGATCGGGCAGCACCAGGTAGAGATACTGTGTGATTTGACGAACACTGGGATTCTCGGCCAGACTGGCCAGCGTCACCACATCCCGGCTAAAGCTGCCCATGAGATACACGCCAAAGGTGAGCAGCATGGCTAGCAGCGAACTGGTAAACACGCCAAACAGCAGCGCCACCCCCAGAATCAGCGAGAGTTCTAGAAACTGAAAGATCGCAGCCACCATCAGACTGGTGAACGGATAGGGGATTTGTCTGGCGGTCAAAATTAACAGAAACAGGGTATTCATCGCCATCAGCAGCACGGCCAGCACGGCGGAAAGCCCCCAATGCTTGCCCACAATAAATTCGGCATTGCTGACGGGTTTACTGAGCAGCACATAGACCGTGCGTTTTTCAATTTCTTTGTTGACCAGAGCCGTCCCCACCACCACCACCACCACCAATCCCATCAGTCCCATGCCCGCCAAGCCGATATCGACCATGATTTTGTCTTCGGCTCCGGCGGCAATTTCCGGAATCAGCAGGGAGGCGGCCAGGAAGGCGATCGCAAAGAACCCAATCAAGTAGAGGATGCGATCGCGAATCACTTCCCGAAACACATTCGAGGCAATCACCAGGGTACGAGCGATATTCATATTGACTTTCTCTAGTTGGCTTTCTCTATCTGTGAATCTGGGGCAATGCTGTGAATCCTTGTCGCTAGGATTTTAGCGCTTAATACTATGCCCAGATGACTTTGGAGAATTCCAGATGTTACTAATTTTTAACCTGAACTGTGAAAGGTAACCTTAAAAGGTCGGCTACATAGCCGCAAAAACTCTAAAGTTAGAGAGCCTAGGCTATTGAGGTAAATGGTCTGGATCGATACCTTGCGATCGCAGATAACTTGCCAACTGTTCTGCCCGTTGCCGCTCCTGTTCTGCTCGTTGCCGTTCCTCTTCTGCTCGTTGCCGCTCCAGTTCAGCCTGTTGTTGGACGGCTTCAACCTTCTCCACGCCCCAGGGTAAAAGCTGTTCCTGCTCATCCCACCAGCGTAACCAGTAGCCCTCTCGATCAGCCTTCAGTCCTCGCCAAGTTCCTAGGAATAGGCGCATTTCTTCTATCCAATGTCGTCCATTAAAGTCGGGCTGTTCTAGCGTGTAATGACCATTTGTGAGGCGATAGACCTCCAGAAGTCCGCTCTCAGGCTCAAAGATGACGTAGATGGGAACCTGGAGAATTTGCTCATAAAAGAACCATTTGCCGACAGGCGGCACCCGACGCACAGAATATTCCTCGTCGTCTTTGTCCGAGAGAAACTCCATCACTAGAGTGGGGTTGTCACCCTCTAGATTGGGGGTGTAGCTCTTGCGGGTGCGGCTGGGTTCTGGTTCTGCAACCCGAGGAATGTAGAGCCAGTCTGGGGCTTTAATGATGAGGGTATCGTTGAGGGTGGCACAGATGCCAAAATTGCCGGCAATGAGCATCGGCGGCTGGATGCGTCCGGTCACTTCAAGGCTTTCTCGAAGGGCTGCTGCCAGTAAGGGTTGTCCAGTATTGTCCACAGGTGGATTATCGAGTTTGAAATCGTCGGGAAGTTTCTCCCAGGTAACGGTGAAGGTGACGAGGGGTTGGGGGGCGATCGCACCAGTAGCCCCCGGATTCAGGGGTTCAGAATCCGCACGGGTAGAGGGAACAGGAGTTACGGTCATAATCTTCAAGGCTGAGCGCAACACTCGTCATTCTATCGCAGGGCCTCTGGTCATATCGATTTCTAAAGAACTTCCAAGCTTTTTACCGTTTTTGTTAAATCTGCGCCACCATGGAAAACGGTGCGAGTGGTCAGCAGGAGTGGCAATCTACTCTTCCCGACCCAGCAATCCTGGATGAAGCAATCCCGCACCATGCACCCCCAGCACTGTGAATGGAAGCGATATGTTGGATCACGATGTCATAATTGTCGGCGGCGGGTTGGCCGGGTCACGCGCAGCACTCGAAATTGCCCAAAGTAACCCGAATCTGAGTGTGGCCATTGTCGCCAAAACGCACCCGATTCGATCGCACTCGGTCGCAGCCCAAGGCGGCATGGCGGCCACCTTAAAAAATGTCGATGAAACTGACACCTGGGAAGCCCATGCCTTTGATACCGTCAAGGGTTCTGATTATTTAGCTGACCAAGATGCGGTCGAAATTCTCACCCGAGAAGCGCCCGATGTGGTGATTGACCTGGAGCATATGGGCGTTTTGTTCTCCCGGTTGCCCGATGGCCGTATTGCTCAACGCGCCTTTGGTGGCCATTCCCACAACCGCACCTGCTACGCAGCGGATAAAACAGGACACGCGATCTTGCATGAACTGGTGAACAATCTTAAGCGCAACGGCGTTAAGGTCTATGACGAATGGTATGTCATGCGGCTGATCCTGGAGGAGGGACAGGCAAAGGGACTGGTAATGTACCGCATTTTGGACGGTCAAATTGAGATTGTCCGCGCCAAGGCGGTGATGTTCGCTACAGGCGGCTATGGCCGTGCGTTCAACACCACCTCCAATGACTATGCTTCGACGGGCGATGGTTTGGCGATGACCGCGATCGCCGGACTCCCCCTAGAAGACATGGAATTTGTTCAGTTTCATCCCACGGGCTTATATCCGGTCGGCGTACTAATTTCTGAAGCAGTTCGAGGCGAAGGGGCTTATTTGATTAACAGTGAGGGCGATCGCTTCATGGCCACCTACGCCCCCAGCCGCATGGAACTAGCGCCTCGGGATATCACCTCCCGCGCTATCACCCGTGAGATTCGGGCAGGGCGGGGCATTCACTTGGATGGGCGGGCAGGTGGGCCGTTTGTCTACCTGGATTTACGCCATATGGGCAAAGAAAAAATCATGAGCCGCGTTCCCTTCTGTTGGGAAGAAGCGCATCGTCTGGTCGGGGTTGATGCCGTCACCCAACCTATGCCCGTTCGACCGACGATTCACTATTCTATGGGCGGCATTCCCACCAATACCGATGGACAAGTTCGCAGCAGTGCGGAAGGACTGGTGGAAGGCTTCTTTGCAGCGGGTGAGGCGGCTTGTGTCTCGGTGCATGGTGCCAATCGTCTGGGCAGCAATTCACTGCTGGAATGCGTGGTCTATGGTCGGCGGACGGGGAGAGCGATCGCCCAATACATCCAAAACCGCAAACTCCCCGACCTTGACGAAGCCCCCTACCGCCAGCAAGCCCAGCAGCAAATGCAAGCCCTGCTCGACCAACCGGGTCAATACCGCATCGCCCAAATTCGCCAAGCCTTTCAGGACTGCATGACCGACTACTGCGGCGTGTTCCGCACCGAAGACCTGATGCGGCAAGGGCTTGACCAGTTGCAAACCATCCGCCAGCAAGCCCAAAACATCTACCTCGACGACAAAGCCAAAAACTGGAATACCGAGTTAATTGAGGCATTGGAACTGCAAAGTTTGCTGATTGTCGGTGAGGTTATTCTGTCTAGTGCAATTCAACGCAAGGAGAGCCGGGGCGCGCATTGTCGGGAGGATTACCCCGATCGCGATGACACCAACTGTCTGCAACATACGCTGGCTTACTATTCGCCTGCCGAGGTCGATATTCGTCATATGCCCGTGAGCATTACGTTGTTTCAGCCGCAGGAGCGGAAGTATTAGGGAGAAGGGGGAAGGGGGAAAGGGGAAAGGGGCGATCGCAGAATTTCAGCGGTTGTTCTTAGTTTGTTCTCAGATCCTATTTTGATTGGAGAGACTGAAGTATTAGGGAAAAGGGGAAAGGGGAAAGGGGCGATCGCAGAATTTCAGCGGTTGTTCTTAGTTTGTTCTCAGATCCTATTTTGATTGGAGAGATTGCTCCTCACTTTTGTCCTTTTCCCACACTCGTCTGCTTCAGGACGGTCAACCTAGCCCATCTGTTGAACAGGACAGATATCTTGATGCAGGCGTTTGGTTCTGCTTCATTCCAGACCAAAACGGAAACTTCATTGAATTTGTCACGCCACTATCAATGAATTGACTCAGACTATTGCCGATACAAATCATCTGTATCAGCATGTTCCCGATGCTGAACCTTGATGAACTCTTATCCGACATCTTATTGTGTATCGTTTCAGTTCAACTTGATTTCTCAGAAGTGACTTCAGGGATTTCACGGTCTGTCTCTACGCGGTGATAGTGTACGTTCATCGTTGTTCATTTAACTACTCTCCGAAAGCTTCACAGAAACAACGCTGCTCACCCTTTCCCCTTTCCCCTTTGCCCCTTCCCCCATCAAACCTCGTCTAAGTGTTCGGCGATCGCCTGATAAAAGTCGAGAATATGTTGGTCTTGCAGACGGTAAAACACATGCCGTCCCTGCTTGCGAGAACTGACCAGTCGGATGGCGCGTAAGGTTCGCAGTTGATGGGATACGGCAGACTCATTCATGCCCACCGCTGCGGCCAAATCGCCCACACAGATTTCTTGGTGAGCCAGGATAGATAGAATTCGCAGTCGATTGGGATCGGCGAGATAGCCCAGGAACTCTGCCATGCGCTGGGCTTTTTCGCTGTCTAGGGGTGTTTGAGGCAGTGACACACTTGCAGGACTGGAATGGGGAAGATCACAGCAGAGATCTTCCCCATCTTCCGGGTCTTTTAGAAGAGGCTCACTCGGTTGATCAGACATTAGAATCGACCAGCATGGGATTTTCAGGCAGGTTACAAGGAATAAGACAGCGCTTAAGCGTGGCAACCGCAACCCGTATGGCCGCAACCTGCGCCTTCGGCATGTCCGTTAGCACAAGCTTCACCACAGTAGGCTTTGCCTTCTTTCATCACAGCATCGGTCAGGTTCACCACACAGAGGCAATCGGGACAGGCGCACTTCATCTGATTCACGGTAGTCATTGGAAATTCTCCAAAACGATCTGCTCTATTAGATTAATACCTGAGCAGTCGTTCAGATATTGTTTTGGAAAAATCTTAATACTGATGAGAATCTTCAGAAGGCCGCGAACCTGAAAGTTCTTTTGATCATCCTTTATTCAGTGTTAAGAGTGGGCGATCGCACAATCCTATCAGTCAATAATAAATAGCCTTTTGTTTTTGTTCATGTTGTTTTACTGATGGGCGATTGCCAATGTCATTCCTCCAATCCCTTGCTGCTTCCCTTTTGCTCAGTCTGACTCCCTGGCACGGTACTTCTACTCAATCGCCATTCCAGGCTTTCAATGACATTCCCTCTGGTGTCCCTGCGATCGCCCCAGACTTGCAGCAGTCCCCCGATCCTTGGCTCCCCATCGCCAACGACGACTTTCCGGAAACAGTTCCCGGCACCACCGATCCCCATGTTCGGGTAGATGACAGCTTTACCGAATTTCAAGTTAACTCCGACTATACGTTTACCCGCACCTCCACCAGTCGGATGAGTGTTTTAACGCCCGAGGGCATTGATGAATTGCAGCGCTACGCCTTCAGTTTTTATCCCGAATCGCAGTCCCTGGAACTGGTCGAAGCCTATGTGATTCAACCTGACGGACAAAAGCTCGCGGTCACACCCGACAATATCTTTACTCGCCCCAGCCCCGAATCCCAGAGCGCCCCAGGATTCACCAACAGCATGACCACAACCGTGGTGTTCCCCCAACTGCGGGTGGGCAGCCAGATTTTTGTATCGTGGAAGTCAGTGCAAAAAACACCGGAAGTCATTGGCTTTCAGCGTCTCTTTTGCCCTGCCTTTGACAGTCCCACCACTCGTCAGCGCATCCGGGTAGTGCTGCCTGTGGATCTGGACATGCGGTGGCGATCGCAAGGCCCTTACCAAGTCACCGACGAAACCCAGGGCGATCGCCGCATCATCATCGCCACCCTGGAAAATCAACCCGCCTACCTCCCAGAAGATGGCATGGTTAGCCTCCTGGATGTCAGTCCCCTATTCTTGTTCTCTGGCTTAGAAAATTGGGAAGCCCTGGGTGCCACCTATTGGCGGCAGTCGAGCGATCGCCTCCAGGTCACCCCCGAAATTCAGCAGTTGGCCGACGAAATTACCGCAGGCAAACAGGGCATTGAAGCTGCCAGAGTAATTTATAACTGGGTGACTCAGCGAATTAACTACGTCGCGGTTTATCTGGATCTGGCGGCAGGCTATGTGCCCCACCCCGCCGCCGATGTGCTGAAAAACGGCTACGGCGATTGCAAAGACCATGTAGTACTGATGCAAGCCCTGCTCAAGGCCAAAGGCATTGAATCCTACCCCGTGCTAATCAGTTGGGGCAGAAGCTATCGCACCTTGCCCCTGCCCGTCACCCCGTTCAACCATGCCATCATCTACCTGCCTGCCTACAATATCTTTGCCAACCCCACCGATCGCCATGCCGCCTTCGGCGAGTTAGATACTGGGCTTCGGGGCAAATTTGTCGTCATTGGCGATGCCCAAGGACGCACCGCCACCACCCCCACCGGAGTCGCCCAAAACAATTGCTATGCCCTCACCAATACCCTGACCATTGCCCCCGACGGCAGCATCCAGGGACAAAGCAACCTTCAGTTTTCGGGCGATTTCAACAATTGGGTTAGACCCTATTTCGCGTCTGATACCCCTGAAAAAATCGCCAATGATCTCCTTGCCTATACGCCTGAAGGCGGCAACGGCACACTGCAATGGAGTGACCTCGACCAACTAGATCAATCGGTCACTGCACAAGGACAATGGAGCAGCCCCTACGGCATTTCGATGGGACAGCAAGTTTATTTGACCACGCCCACGGGTATTGATCTCTATCATCTTTCCAGACTTCGGGGTTACATCACACCGGGCGATCGCCAGTACTCGATCGTGGTCGGTGCCAAGGATTTAAGCTGGACTTACAACATTAACCTTCCAGCAGGCTACCGGGTACAGCGCTTGCCAGAGGCGATCGAATTTGCCAACGCGGCAGGTCGCTATACCAGCCGCTACATCACCCAAGACAACCAAATTACCGTCCAACGAGAACTAGTGATTAACCAGGATGTTTACAGTCCTGAAGAATACGCAGCATTTCGAGAACTGTTATACAAACCAGTGAATGACGTTCGGAGCGTTATGGTTCTCAACAAAGAGTAGGTTCATGAATAGAGCTGCGAATTCTACGGGTCGTTGCCGTTGAATGCTCCTACTCTGACTCATCTAGCAAGTCTTTTGAGTTTGTCAGCCGATTCTCGATCGCCTTCCGAGTTCGTTCCAACTCAGAAACCAGTAGCTTTTCTTCGGGGAGAGCAGTCTGATATTCTGCCGCCAAAATATTGGACAGCCCCTCAAGGGAATAGTGGGCGACCGCTTCGTTCTTTTTATTGCAGAGAATCAAGCCCACCGGAGGATTCTCGCCGGGGTAAGTCCAATGTTCTCGGGCGTAGTTGAGGTACATATGCATCTGGCCTGCATCCGCATAGGTGAACTCTCCCAGCTTGAGATCAATAATCACCAAACATCGCAAACGACGATGAAAAAAGAGCAAGTCTACCCTAAACCATTGGTCACCAATCCGCAGACGACGCTGCCGACCCACAAACGTAAAATCACTTCCAAGTTCCAATAAAAAACTTTCAATGTGATGAATCAGAGCAGATTCCAGGTCATTCTCGGAATATTCGTCCTTAAGGTTCAAAAACTCTAATATAAACGGGTCTTTTAGCTCCTCCTCATGGGAAACTGCATCTTCCGGACGTGGGGCAGAACCACTCTCCAGCATTGCGGCTTTATTGCGAGACAATAAAGCCCGTTCATAATACTGAGTGTTAATCTGCCGACTCAGTTGCCGCACAGACCATCCGCCTCGCAGAGCTTCCGCTTCATAGAATGCTCTGGCCTCAGCCGACTTAACCGACATGAGTTTGACATAATGCGACCAAGGCAAGGGAAATTTTCCAGACAGTGTCTGGAAAATTTCAGGTGAGAGTGCATCTTGAGAAAGAGCCTGACCCAAGTGAGCATAAGCAATATAGAAAGAGCGCATTTGAAAGAGGTTCGACTTTTGGAAACCTCGTCCAAAGCGATCGCTCAGATCCTTGGCCAATCGTTCCATGATTTGCTTACCGTACTCAGCACGGCTTTCTCCCCGTTGCTCTAGTTCGATAATGCGACGACCAATCTCCCAGTAGGTGGCTGTCATGACCGCATTCACCGATCGGGCCGCAGCCCGCCTTGCCGCCTCCATCAGTTCGACAATGACGGCTAATGCTGGAGTGTAGGTATCGACCGTCCCAATTAGCTCAAGCTGCTGGGCGATCGGGTTCTCGGGACGCAAGGGGTCTTCAGACGGTTGAGCCATAATTCTCTCCAAACGCTTGCTACCCTGCCCAAGACTTGAGCAGCCATCCCAACACCACGCCTATCCCGCCAAACCGCACCGCCTGCCAGAACACTTCTCGCAGCCCTGACCAGGAAAAAAGCTGGCTTTCCAGGGCGAGTTCTGTTTCCTCTAGCTGTTGTTTAATTTTTTTGAGTTCGCGCTTTAGCTCCGACTGGCGTTTTTGCGATCGCGTCTGCAACACCTGCTTTTGGGTCTGGGTAAGCTGCTGGGTCAATTCTCGCTGAAGCTGCTGGTCAGACTGCACCTGAGCATAGCGCGCCTTCAGCATCAAGAGATTTTGCTCGACTTCCCGCAGAGTTTGCTCAAAGTCCATCTCATCGGCATCATCGCTGGCATCGGCGGCATGGCCATGAGGGCTGCTATTTGGGTTAGTCTTCGCGCGGTTGGCGGAACGATCAGAATCTGAAGAAGAAGGGGGGATTTTGGAGGGCATTTTGACAGTCGTAGTACATTGAAAGAGAACGGTTAATCCTTCACCATCTAAGATTATGGCTGACACTACCCAAGTTACCCCGACCTCCTCTGCGAAATTTCCTGCCTCTGTTCCTTTTGTGCCCAACCGTACCGAATCTGCCACTCCCCTCGCGGAAGTCAGCACGGTGGAACTCGCCCAAGCCCTAGCCGCCCGATTGGCGATCGGCTCCTCCGACTGGCACGCCCTCAAAGCCAACCGCAAAGCCCGCGCCCAAGAACTAGTCGCCTCTGCCCTGGTCTATCTCCTCAAAGACAACTCTGAGGAATCCCTGGCACGACTCCAACAGTCCGTGGGCTGGCTCGATCGCTCCATCTCCGCTCCCCCTTGTGAACACCACGGCTCCGGTCACAAACACTAGCTCTGTTATCTTGATTGGTATCTTGATTGGATTTGTGGATTGAGAAATATGCGATTGCCATTTCCCGGAGTCGGTCCTTACCTGGAGAACCCAGAATTTTGGTCTGAGGTTCACAATCGGCTGATGGTGGCGATCGCAGATTCCCTTTCGCCCCGGCTGCGTCCGAAGTATCGGGTGGCGATCGAAAAACGAGTCTACACTATCTCGACGAATGATAGCGAGGAGAGCTTACTCGTGGGGATTGCTGATGTTGCCGTCTTTCCAGGAGTTTCTGCGGCTCCCCCAGTTCGTTCCTCGGGGCAGTCCACAGCCACACTCCCTATTCAAGTTGCTGTGCCAATTCCCGAAGAAGTTCAAGAGCGCTATCTTGAAATTCGAGAAGTGGCCTCGGGGCGAGTGATCACGGTAGTTGAGATTTTGTCACCGAAGAATAAGCGCTCTGGGGAGGGCAGAGCCGCTTACGAAAAAAAGCGCCAACAAATTTTATCGAGCGCAACTCATCTCATCGAAATCGATTTGCTTCGAGGTGGAACGCCAATGCCGCTCCTGGGTGCATTGCCCCCCATGACTTACTACATCCTCGTTTCCCAAGCCAATCAACGTCCTCGCGCCGATCTTTATCCCTTCACCTTGCAAGACTCTATTCCCATTTTTACCGTTCCCCTGGTTGCAGGGGAAGCAACCCCAGAGGTCGATCTACAAGTTCTGCTGCACGAAGTCTACGATCGCGCCAGTCTGGATCTGGTCATCGATTATCGTCAGCCGCCTTTCCCCAATCTTTCGGCTGAGGATGCAGGTTGGGCTGATCAATTGCTGAAACAACAAGGGCTGAGGGATTAGCGATCCGCCCCCAACTTCTCCCAGAACAACGCAGCCTACGAGCTTTCTGATCGATTGTCACGCACATATGCCCCTTCCCGCAGCATGGGGACACAATCGCTCACATTCACTTCTGCGGCTAGCTCCACATCCTGCTCATAGCCTCGTGCAATCAACTCTTTCCCCGAACTGCATTGCAGCATCAGGTTCTTGAGGGATGAGCGAATCCCTTGGTAGGCAGCAACCGCTAATTTCGCTTCCGGTGACCAATGACCCTTTAGGTGGCTGATGATCGCTCCCGCTCCCACCCAGTCCTCAAACGAAGGACGAAGGCTGTGATCCGGCCATTGCTCTCCGGCAGGGATAACTGCGATTCGGCGACCATAGCGCATCGCCGCCAAGGCCACCGATCGGCAATTCCTAAAGCATCCCGTTAAGGTTGGCGTTGCGGCAGTGGCTAAACTGAGCGCTGAACCATTGGGAGAAGGCAGCACCAGCCGAGTCCCGGCATCCAGGGACAGCAGTGAAGCAGGGGATAAGGAATATCGTCCGTGACCTCGCTTGTCGGCCAGTTCTGCCCTCATTGATTCAGCAATTCCAAATTCAAGGCTATGAGGACATTTCAGATTCTTCTCACAGAGTTAATTGCCATAATAGACCCTGTTTTTCAAGAGTTGACAAAACAA
>JALOOP010000081.1 GCA_025454315.1 Oculatellaceae cyanobacterium Prado106 | reverse complement strand
TCGGTTCCCTCCCCTTTGCAAGGGGAGGGTTAGGGTGGGGTAATAGCCCAGCGGCGCAGCTCAATTTCTAGACAAACTTCACTGAAATAGACGTTAGGCAATATTTCGCCAACAGTATCAAATCTGGGGGACTTTGAGGGCGGAAACCTTGGAGCAGAGCTAATCAGGCTTGTGCGTAGACGGTAGCCTTCATAGGTAGGAAAAAAGGAAATTCTCTGCGCCCCATTCCTAGATCGCCTCCCTGTATTCCCTTTCCCCTTTTCCCTTTCCCCTTTCCCCTTCCTCCCCTATCGCTGCACCCTCACACTCAAAGAACCCGGCAGGGGCGGTATCTCGGCTCGGCGGGCGCTGCCTCTGGGGCGTAGAGTGAGCTGCATTTGGTAGACTCCGGGTTCTTGGGGGAAGAGGATTAGACCTGTGGCGATCGCCCGTTCCCCCCTTTGGTGATTGCCTGAAACATAGAGCCAATTTTCCCGATCGGGTTTGGGAATGACGAGTTGGTTTTGGGCATCGAAAAAGTCGATTTGGAGGGCGGTCATCCAGCGTTTTGATCCGGTTTCGTAGCCGAACCAGGGTGACTGCCCCGTATTGGTCAATTCTGCTTCGATTAAATGCTCTGTGAAGGGCGCAAATGTGATGTCGTTTTGCAGTGAGGTTTGGGTGGCCAGATCTCGGACTTGCTCTAGCTTGCCCGCCAGTTCCCGCCGATACTTGCGGGGATTGGGCACCAGGTTGTGCCAGCGATAGTAGAGACTGCTGGCGTGACGGGCAATTTCGCTGTCGTGCCATTGCCAGTAGCGGCTCATGACAGAGTAGGGGACATGGTTCCAGGAGGTTTCGCCGAAAACCCCGATCGCTTGAATGCTGGTGGAATAAAGCATCAAGACTGTGATCAACGCCAGCCCCCAGCGCTGAAACCGGATTCGGAGTCGCGCAGCCTCGGTCGATCGCTCCGTGGGCGGATGCTGAGCCAGAAAATCGGCCAGAAAATAACTGACCAGCAGACAGAGGACGGGCATGATATCGGTCAGGTAGCGGGTGCCGTAGCAGGTTCCAGCAGGCCAGACGACAAAGAAGCAGTACTGCAAGAAAATGAGCAGACTGGCGATCGCCAACCCCACCAGCAGCCCCTCATCCCGATCCCAGCCCCGTTTGCGAAACTGTCGAAACAACTGCCAACTCCCCGGAATCGCCAGGGCGGTAATTGGCGAGTAGATCAACAATCCTCGATTAGGACTAATCAGCAATCCACCCAAGCCTTCCAAAAATTGCTGCCGGGTAAAGCGAAAATAGGAATCCTCAAAGGATTGGGTTTCATTGCCAAAACTGGTATAGCCACCCACCAGAAAATTTCTCAGGCTAAAGCCAAAGTAATAGAAGTTCCAACTGGCGCTGAGGAATGCGGTAGACAGTCCCAAGCCAAGAAAGAGCGCCCGCTGACGGTAGACCCAGAGCGCGTATAGGACAATGGCGATCGCATACAACACCGCAATCGGTCGTACCCCCGGCAGCAGACCCGTGAGACACCCGACACAGAGCAGGAGCGATCGCTGGGTCAGTCCAGTCGCACGATTGGCCTTCAGCAAACCCCCAGACAATGGCCAGCAGCAGCAGATTGAGGCTGGAATGCTGCCAGATGCCCTGGGAATTGATGCTCCAAACCGAGGTGCAGAAGGCATAGATAAAGGTAGACAGCAGCGCAATGCCATCGCTGAATTTGAGCCGGACAATATTGTGAAATAGGAGGACTGCGATCGCCGTTGAGAAACTACTGGCCAACTTTTCCAGAAAGTTCAGCAGCGGATTCCCAGTAGACGTGAGTTGCAGCAAGTCTAGCGGCTGGCCTAGGAGATGGGCGATCGCTTCAATGCCCTGAATAACGACATAGAAAATGCAGTAGAGCGGAAAGGTGACGATCGCCACACCAATCGGGTAGGTCGAAGACAAATGTCCGTTGGGCGCTTCCACAAAGTAGTAGGGGACAAATCCAGGGACGGCACTGCGGAAGCGATCGAAGTTGAGGGTCTGCTGATCGAGCCAGGAGAGCGCCAACACTCGATTGGGCGCATTGTCATTGGAGGAGATGCTGTCACCGTTGGACAGATAAACAAAGAGGCAGGTGATGACCAATAACACCGCTATCCAAGTCTGAGAATGCTGTTTTATGGATGTGCGAAAGCGATCGCCCATTGTTCTTGCCTCTGGCCTTTGCCCCTGAACTTGGACAATGTATCGAAAGTCAGTGTATCAGGCTAGTTGACCGCTGTGTACTGGGCAGAGAGTTTGGCGTAGATCGAGGCTGCGATCGTCCCCGTTCAAGGGTTTTCGCCCCCTAAATCCCCCAATTCTGGGGGACTTTGAACTCGGTGAATCTTCTGGAATCATCCTTGAAAACTCTTTAAAACCTCACGAAAGGCTCCTGGAAGGTTCGGCTCCCCCAAAGTTGGGGGCTGGGGGCGCGACATCTTGGAGGAAAGACAGGTCAGGAAACTGATGGGGACTTAGTAGCCTGATTGGCTCAGAATGCGATCAGGAGTGCGATCGCCCCCAAAACCTTAAAGAAAATCTAGAAAAAGAAACCTTTCACAATCTAGAACCCAATCTGGAAAATTTCCGATCAAAAAGCTTGCAAGTCGAAGTCGTTATGAGTATGATTAAGAGGTGCTGAATTGAAGGGTTCAAATTTAAGCTCATCGTTTCTAGGAAAGGGGTTTTCGCAAAGGGACGAAGAAAGAGTTTTCAGGACGTAAGGTTAAGACAATTGCATTTTATTTGCATTAAATCTGCAATCAGTCAACTACCTTGAGTCAACAGTTCACAACAATTCCCCCCAACTTGCCCAAACCATCCCGAAAGCTATGCCGTATGATCAAACTTACGCTCACCCAAGCGAGGAGAATTTTATGACCGCTATCCTGACCCAAAAGCCTGCTCTAGTCGCAGCATTGAACCGCGAACAGGCCAATACGCTCGTTGCCTATCTCAACTACAAAAAGTACCATTGGCTCACCTTCGGGCCGCTGTTTCGCGATGTCCATCTGCTGTTTGACGAACAGGCCACTGCCGTCTTTGACATGCTTGATGAACTGGCCGAGCGCAGCCTGATGATCGACGGTACCCCCGTTGCTGATCCCGCCGACTACATGACCACAGCCACGGTCAAACCCTCCACGGGCGAACTCACTGTAAAAGCCATGATCACTGAGGCGATCGCCACCCTCGACCTGATCATCGCCGAAATGCACCAGGATGCAGAAGTCGCAGCCAACGCAGGCGACATCGGCACCGCCGACCTCTACACCCGTCTGGTACAAGTCCACCAAAAGAACCGCTGGTTCCTGCGGGAGTTCATCAAGAGAGGGGATGGTTTAGTCAGCTAATCATCATGGGTTTGCCTTGGAACGGGTCATTCTGATTCGATCGGGAACTGGGTTAAGCGCCTGGAGCTGTTGCAGCTAGTTCTGGGAGTGAATTGCGTGAGTGGTTCAGGGACTTAGTTCATCGATCGAATTGGACTGCGATCGAAACCCGGCAAATCTGATGCCAAAACTGCCTGATGTTGGACGCTTTGCGTTTGATATCAGGCAGTTGTTTTTTGTGGTTTAGAGGTTGCTGGGAATGAGTGGAAACAATTTGAGGGTTTGGAATCGAACCTGATTAACCGCAGAGACGCAGAGACGCAGAGACGCAGAGACGCAGAGAGGTTGGATTATTTTCTTGAATCCCAAATGCTAATTTGCTGACTCGGTGGCTAGAGGAGGTCTTCCATGGCGGCTCCGACGACTCGGTAATCGGGGTCTTGGCGGAGTTGGGCTAGGGCGGCTTTGGCTTCGGGGGTGTCAAATCGTTTTAGGGCATAGGCGACCCGTTGGCGGACGAGGATGTTGTCTTCGTCCTTTAGTTTCAGCAGTTGGGTGAGCGCGTTGGACTGTTGGGGGGAATCGGACAGGGCGGCTAAGGAGTCGATCGCCAATTCTCGAATATTGGAGTCTTTGTCATTAAATGCGGCTTCGGTGCTGACCACATAGACTTCTTCAGCAGCGCCCATATCCAGCAGACAAGCCAAAATACTGTGCCGCACCAACCAGTTATCACTGTTCAAAAATGCCTGTACCAAATGGGGCAACGACTCATCCCCAAACAGCGAAAGAGAATTAGCAGCTTCTGCCTTGACGTTAATATCGCGCTCCTTCTGCACCATCTCCAGCAACGCGCCAAAGGAATCTTCCGTAAGATGCTGCCCCAACCCCCGCGCCACAAACGATCGCAGAATAAACTCCACATCCCCCATCTTGCTCTTCAACAGGGGCACCGCAACCTCGGCATCATGCTCTTTCAGGGCTGCGATCGCCTGTAATCGAATTTGTAAATTGGAGTCTTTAAGAGCCGCTTCAATATCCAAAAGTTCCATAGGTCAGGGAGTGGGGGATGGAATGGGGGGAAAGGGAAAAGGGGAAAGGGAAAAGGGGAAACTTGGACTCATTCACAGAATGGATTCAAGCGGAAGAACGGGAATTGTTTCTTCGGCATTTTCAAAGATTCATTCAAAGCTCCCCCTTTCGCCTTTCGCCTTTCGCCTTTTCCCTTTTCCCTCTCTCAGTTTCAATCTCTTAACAATAAGATGAAAAGCTTCACTGTTGATCTCAAAATAGGACATCAACATTGTCAAGAAAGCATTTCAATACAAAATAAAGAGGATAAATTCATGACTTTAAGTATGGTTGCTGCGATCGCCTATGGTATTCTCGCTGTGGTTGGAGGTGTCATGGGCTATGCCAATGCCAAAAGTATGATTTCGTTGGCTGCCGGGGGTGGCTGTGGCATTCTGTTGATTGTTGCGGGTCTGTTGCAACTTCAGAATCTATCTCTGGGCTTGATGTTAGCTATGGCTGTTACCGTTGTGTTGATTCTCTCGTTTGTCATGCGATTTCTCAAAACCCGCAAATTCATGCCTGCTGGGCTAATGCTCCTCGTCGGCGTTCCAGTATTAGGGATTCTAATTAACCAATGGGTATCTATCTAAGATTCTCATCATAGGCGAAAGGGGAAAGGGAAAAGGGGAAAGGGTGAACAGGGATGGATTCGAGGGTTGGGGATGTTGAAAGGAACGAGGATTGAACGGTGAACGATGGTTAGCAATTGACCTAGGAAAAAGTGCCAATAATAACTCCAAAGAACCTTCAATCGAATTTCCCCGACCGCATCTCACCGATTCCCCTTTCCCCCTTCCCCTTTTCCCTTTCGCCCTGTCTTCTCCTCCGTATTCCTGGCGATCGCATGTTTTGATTGCTAAATGCAAAGCTTTTTCCTCAGATGAAAATCAGTGGTTTATACTTGCCGTCAATTCAAGAGAATCGCTGATGGGGACAATCACTGGAATGCTTTAGACTGCGCGAATTACAGAGCAATACTGTTTTGTTCATCGGGAATTGGAACTCATTGTTGGAACTTATTGTTGGAACTCATTGAAGGACTCAGGAAGAACTCCAGGATGAATCCACTGCACAATGAATGGTTCTAATAGATGCATCTGCCTTTTACACCAGTGAACCCGTTGAGTCACGCTGATTCTACAGGATTTTAATCCCGCTGTAATGCGCTTGGATGGCGCTAATGATGGGGAAACTATACGAGTATTCCCTCGCTTTAGCGTACAAACATTTGTATCCATAGGATGAGGAAGGTTATGGCTAAAAGACGGCAAAGTACACTCGAAATCTTGCAGAAAACCGCACCCGCGCCGCAATCCAGCAAGACCCGGTCGAATTCCACCCCAGCCCAAGCTGATGCGAATGTCTCAAGCGTCACTTTGGAAGGGTACCAAACCTTGCAACAAAAGGTCGCTGAACAGGCCGGAGTGATCACCGACTTACGCCATGAAATCACGTCGCTGACTCACATCATTACTGACCTGCGGCAAGAAATCGCCAGCTTAAAGAACCAGTTCGATCGCCAGGACATCGACCGTTCTGCCCAAGCTGCCGCCACCGCCCACGCCGAAGAACAAACGCGCGTCATCGCCGAACTCCGCCAGCAAATCAGCCTTCTGCAAACCCAGCAAACCCAGGCTCAACCCCAACCCGATGCCACCCTGCAACAAGAAATAGCTCGACAAGCCGAACGGATCACCCAATTGCAAGGACAAATCGCCCAGCAAAACTCCTTTGCCGCGATCGGTGAAGCCCAGGCGAATCGGTGGCGATCGCGCGTTTTTGCAGGCTAACTTTTGGGGGGGAGTAGGGAGTGGGGAGTGGGGAGTAGGGGAGTGGGCGAAGGGGGAAAGGGGAAGGGGGAAAGGGGAAGGGGGAAAGGGTGGATCTAGGAGTTGTCCTTGTAGATTTCGTTGTTGTTGAATGAACTTCGCCCTTGGAACTTGCCCTCTTGAGCCAGATTCCTTCAGGGAAATCTGTGGCTCAATCCAAGAACCTCCCTAGGATTCCACGACTCCCTCTGTGTCTCCCTTTCCCCTTTCCCCTTTCCCCCTCCTAAATCGGCACCAAAATCCCTTCTGCCCTTAATCCCTCCAGCGTGGAAGTTCCGGTGCAGAATAGGGCAGTGGTGATTTCAGCGATAAGGGCATCGACTAAGGCGACGAGGGCTGCTTCGGATTCATCAGCGGCCTGGAGGAAGGGCAGGGCAAGTCCGGCTAGGTCGGCTCCAAGGGCGATCGCCTTTGCCACATCCAAGCCATCGCGCAAGCCGCCAGAGGCAATCAGGGGGAGGGTGGGCGCGATCGCCCGAATCTCTCGCACACAGTCGGCGGTGGGCAGTCCCCAGTTGCCAAAAGTCGCTCCAAGACGGCGTTGCAATGGGTCTTGGGCGCGTTCGCTTTCGACCCTGGCCCAGGAAGTGCCCCCGGCTCCCGCCACATCGATCGCGCTGACTCCCGCTTCGATCAGCCGCTGCGCCATCTTTGCAGAAATCCCATTGCCCACTTCCTTAGCAATCACAGGAACCGGAAGCTGGCGGCAAAGCTGGGCGATTTTGTCCAGTAAACCTCGAAAATTAGTGTCTCCTCGGGTCTGTACTGCCTCTTGGAGCGGATTCAGGTGCAGAATCAGGGCATCGGCCTGGAGCAAATCGACGCTCCGTAAGCATTCTTCCAGGCCATACTCGTAATTGAGTTGAACTGCACCCAGATTGGCAAACAACAGAATATCGGGGGCGAGGGAACGGACAGCGAAGGTGGAACCGACCTGGGGATTCTCGATCGCCACTCGCTGCGACCCCACTCCCATCGCAATGCGATACTGCTGGGCTACTGCTGCCAAGCGGTAATTAATCATTTGCGCCAACTCGGTGCCGCCCGTCATCGAAGAAATCAGCAGCGGTGCGCCCAGGGTTTTTCCCAGAAAAGTTGTGCTGAGATCAAGCTCATTGCGGTTGAATTCAGGAAGACAGCAATGCGTAAAGCGGTAGCGTTCAAACCCGCTGCTGGTGCGATGAAACTGCACATCGTCTTCGAGACAGACGCGCAGATGGTCGGCCTTGCGGTTCTGGGTTTCAGATGCCTGGTCGGAGGGGCTTTTGGCTGAGGATGCTTGGGTTTCGGAGGCTGTGGGAGAGGTTGAGCTAGCGGTGGCTTGGGCGATCGCCTGACTCCGGCTAGTAGTGCTGGTCACCTGAGTGGTACTGGTTACAACCGAGGTTTCGGCAGCATGGCTAGAAGCGCTAGCTGCTGCTTGGGCTGTCCCATGATTTGCCTCATGGGCGGTCTTATGAACTGAGGAGTGAGACGAGAAATGAGCAGATGAATTCACGGTATTTTTAAGTATTTTTTAATACAGTGGCGCTAGAGTAGAGGATCAAAAGTGGCGGATTAGAATCCATGCGAGGATTGGAATTCGGGAACAGAATTCAGTAACAGTATAGGAGGAAACCGGGATGCGATCGGACAACTCATTTAGAAAAGCCCGCGTGATTGGATCATTAGGCAGTAGTGTGACGGCTCCTTTGAGGGCTAGCGATCGCCTCAGCAATGACGATCGCCGCGATGTCTACCGCTTTAACCTGTTGCCCGGAAATGCCTTCCAAGCGCGATCGTCGTTTCGCTCCCGAGGCGGCTCCCTCGATGTCCAATTTTTCTTCAGAAACCCCGAAACCAGAGGCATCGAATCCCTCACCACCCGCCAAACCCTCCGCCCCGGCAGAGCCTCCAATGTCATCACCCTCCCCACCAACCAACTCTCGACTCCCCTGCAAATTTTTATTCGCTTCGATCGCCCGACTCGGAATGTGCGGTATCGGTTTGGGTTTCAGAGCCTCAGTTAGGTGGATGGGTGAGAGAGGTGGATGGGTGGATGGGTGGATGGGTGGATGGGTGAGGGAGGGGGGGATTCTTCTTGGTTCATTATCCTTTCTGCTTTTTTCCCTCTCTTTTGGGATAGCGGAAGTTGGGATGGGAAGATGCGATCGTGAGATGGTAAGGGGTTGGAGTTTTGACCGTTTGTAATGTTTGATAAGGCGATCGAACCTTCCCCACTTCTGTAGTGCTGCGTTTGTAATGCTGCGTTTGTAATGCTGGATTGTTTGTGTAGATCTTGCAACAACTTAGAGAAAGTGAGGTCTCAGTCCAATCCATTTCATCCCTTTAGAATTTCCCTCATAAAAGTTTTACCCATCCACCCATCCACCCATCCACTCCCCACTCCCCACTCCCCACGCTTGTATTACGCAGTGATGTATTTTACACTCAGCAAACGGGTTGGCATCAGACAGAGAATAGCTTAGCTACGGCTTAGCTAAGGCTTAACTGAGGCAGCTTTTGGACAGGTTTTTAGACAGTTTTTTGGACAAGTTTCAGGAGCATTTCATTCTGTTTCGATGTATTCTTTCTTTGTTTTACCCAAGGTTTAAAGCTTCATGAGTACCAGAAACAATTCCTTTAGTGCAGCAACTGATTTAGGCTCATTTGGCAGTAGCAGTGGCCGTTTGGTGGTGAGAGACAGCCTCAGTTCTTCCGACAAAGTCGGCTTCTTCAAGCTCTCGGTTCTGCCGGGAGGAGCCTTTAGCCGTCGGGCTTCCTTCAGATCCAATGGCGACTTCAGGATCACCCTATTTGTCAGGAATCCTTTGAGCAATGCCATCGAACGACTAGCCGCCCCGACTCGGATTCGGGCTGGAAGAACCAACAATGTCTTTCAGTTCCCCGTCAATCCGTTCCCGACTCCCGTAGAAGCCTTCATTCGTCTCGATCGCCCTGCCTCAGACCTGAATGTTCGATTACGCCTGCTGCCTCTGCCTGCGGCCACACCCGCCGCATCGCCCTCGCCCTCGCCCTCGCCTTCAGACTGTGGATGTGGCTCTTAATAGCTCTACCGCATCTCGACCATCAATGGGCTGAAGGTAAACGCGCACCTTTTCCTCCTTGGAGGTCGGTAATTCTTTCCCGGTGAAGTCGGGGTGTATCGGCAAATCCCGATGCCCCCGATCCACCAATACGGCCAGCCGGATGACTTCCGGTCTACCGTAGTCCGTCACCGCATTCAGCGCCGCGCGAATCGTCCGCCCTCGGTAAATCACATCATCGACAAGCACCACCGTTTTGCCCGTCAGATCAAACGGAATATCAGTTTTTTCAGGGGTACGCAGATTAATTTGGTCTAAATCATCCCGATAAAAGGTAATATCCAATGCGCCGATCGGCACCTGAACCCCTTCTAGGGTTTCAATTTGCCGTGCTAAAACTTCGGCGATCGGCACCCCTCGGGTATAGATGCCCAAGAGAACTAGGGTGGAAAGATCGGCGGTCTGTTCGACCAGTTCAGAGGCGAGACGGTTGAGGGTGCGCCGAACTTCATCGGCGGAGAGAATTTCGATAATGTTTGAGGACATGGGTGGAGGGGCGAGGGGGTGGATGGGTAGATAGGTAGATGGGTAGATGGGTGGATGGGTGGATGGGTGGATGGGTGGATGGGTATTCTACGCTGAATCCGCTGGGATACAACAGAATTCGGATAGAGTAAAATTTCTTTTTTCATGTCCCTCTACCCCTTTACTCATACCCATCAAACCATCTACTTTCATTGGAATGGGATTCACTTTTTCGTCATTATCCTTCAACCTTCTAACCCTTCAAGAAGCGTTCCACTTTGATTTTTATGAATTTTTCCTAGATAGAGGAGCGGACTGCGCCGACCGCTTCTAGCAAAACATCTCAAACTGCGATATCGCGTTAAACTTTCTGTCTAGAAAAAATATCCAGAAAAGCGCCCTGCCACTCACTATCCCATCCCCCCATCTCCCCATCCCCCATCTCCCAACGGTGGGTTATGCTGGCTCATAGCCAACTGCAAGAGTAACCATGCATTATGAATCAGACTGATGCTTTATTCGGGCTGAAAGAATCGGATGTTATTGCTCGACGGGCTTCAGGGTTGGGCAATAATGTCAAGCTGCAAACGAGTCGCTCCTACGGCCAGATTTTTCGCGAGAATCTGTTTACTTTTATTAATGCCATTTTCTTTGCCATTAGTTTGGTGATGTTTTTGCTGAATCGGGTGGGCGATGGCATTTTAGTCGTGGTGGTCATCTTTGGGGGCGTGCTGGTCAACATTTACCAGGAGATTTGGGCGAAACGGCAGTTGGATCGGATTGCGCTGCTGAGTCGTCCCAAGGCAACGGTGATTCGGGAAGGGCAAGAGCAGCAGATTGACCCTAGCGAAATTGTCCTGGGGGATATTTTGCGGATTCAGCCTGGGGATCAGATTGTGGTGGATGGTCAGGTGGTGGGTGAGGGTCGGATGGAGGTGGATGAGTCGCTGCTGACGGGCGAATCAGATTTAATTTTGAAGCAGGCGGCGGATTGGGTTTATTCGGGCAGCTTTTGTGTCAGCGGGACGGCTTGCTATGAGACGCATAAGGTGGGCATTGATACTTTGGCCTACAAGCTGATGTCGGGGGCACGGGCATTTCGGCGATCGCTCACTCCCCTCCAGATCGAAATCAACGTCGTCATCCGCGTCTTCATGCTGATTGCCTGCTTTCTGTGGGTTCTAGTCGGCATTAGCTTTTTTAGTAGCTCCTACTCGCTCAATGAGGTGGTACAACGGGCGGCGGTGGTGGCGGGGTTGGTTCCAGCGGGGTTGCTGCTGGCGATTACCCTGGCCTATGGTCTGGGTGCGGTCAGAATGGTGGGACAGGATGTGTTGATTCAACAGTCCAACGCGGTGGAATCCATGAGCAATGTGGATACCCTTTGCCTAGATAAAACGGGCACGCTGACGACCAATCAACTCCATCTCCAGCAGATTTATCCCATTCTGATTTCAGAATCCGACTTGATTCCCCTGTTGGCCAATTATGCGGCCAGTACGACTGCGGGGAATCGAACCACAGAGGCGATCGCCCACACCTACCCCGGCCAGTCCTTCTTACCCAAAGCGGAAGTGCCCTTTTCCTCAGCGCGAAAATGGAGTGCGATCGCCTTTGATGAACTGGGACAGCAAGGGGTCTATGTTCTGGGTGCGCCCGAAGTTTTAGCCAAAGTCGTCCTCCTCAAGCCGGAACACCATCAAATCATTGAATCCCTGACACAGCAAGGATTACGGGTGATTCTCTTTGCTTACCATCCCGATCCGATGCTGTTACAGGATGTCCCCAATCCTCAGTTGCCACCGGAGCTAATTCCGCTGGGGCTATTGAGTTTTGACGACCAACTCCGACCGGAAGCCTATGAAACGCTCCAGGGCTTTGCAGCAGCGGGAATTGAGGTCAAAATTATTTCTGGTGATAATCCCCAAACGGTGGTTGCTCTGGCTAAGCAGGCCGGACTTGCGGTCGATCGCGCCATCTCCGGTTCAGAACTGGCCAATCTGGATGTGGCTCAGTTTGCCCAGGCTGCCGAAACCTTCACGGTGTTTGGCCGGATTAGTCCTGAGCAAAAGGCGATGCTGGTGCGTGCCTTGCGGGATTCGGGGCGGTATGTGGCGATGATTGGCGATGGGGTGAATGATCTGCTGTCGCTGAAGCAGGCGAATTTGGCGATCGCCATGGAGAGCGGCAGCAAAGCGACCCGAGGCGTGGCCGATATTGTTTTGTTGAAAGATTCCTTTGGAGCCTTGCCCCGCGCGTTTCTAGAAGGACAGCGAATTCGCAACGGCATTCAGGATGTGCTGAAGCTGTTTATGATTCGGACTTTTTGCGTGACCTTGTTGATTTTTGCAACGGCGATCGTCACTGACAGCTTTCCGTTGCAGAATAAACAAAGTGCGGTGGTTGCTTTGCTGGGCGTGGGTTTCCCCACCATGTTTATTCCCATTTGGGCGAAGCCGGGACTATTGCCCAGGCGGAGTATGGTGCGATCGATTCTCCATTTCGTCATTCCAGCGACCCTGACGCTGACCCTGGTTTCGCTGCTGGTGTATCTGTTTTATCTGGTGGTGGCTGTCCTGGATTTGCCACCTGGAGCAGGTTTGGTGGAAGTTAACCATGCCGTGCCTCGGAGTGCCCTGGTGACGATTCTGGTCATGGGGCAGCTTTTTCTGATGCCCTTCCTCAAACCGCCGACGACCGCCTGGGTGGGGGGAGAACCCATGAGCGGCGATTGGCGCTACGCAGGCGTTGCCTTGGCGCTGCTGGGGCTGTATTTGGTGATTCTGGCAGTGCCGCCGCTGCGACAGTTTTTTGAGCTATACCCGCTGGGAATTGTCAATTATCTCTTCATTGGCCTGATTGCTCTAGAATGGTGCCTGATCCTTCGGTTTGTTTGGCGGAGTCGATTTCTCGATCGCTTCCTGGGCATCGATCTCAGCTAATTCCGATTTGTCCATTACCAGGTAGCCACCTATGGCAAAGATCGCGGTCATTACCATTCACGGCATGGGCAATATCACGGCCCATTACGCCGATCCACTGCGGGCAAAATTGCAGGATGCCTTGGCGAGTCAGTGGGCGAATATCTCCTTCCAGTCGGTCTACTATCAAAACCTGCTGCAACCCCGTCAGCAAGATCTATTCGACCGGATGAAGCGCCATCTCTCCTGGATCGAACTGCGGGAATTTTTGCTGTTTGGCTGCTCCGATGCCATCCACCTGGAAGCCTCACGAAAAGAAGCCGACGGGCTATATGTCCAGGCTCAACTGCGCGTCGCCGAAGCGTTACAACGCGCATACAGTGAACTAGACGATAAATCTGGCAAAGTCATTATCCTGGCGCAATCCTTGGGTGGGCAAGTAATTTCCAATTACCTGTGGGATGCTCAACATGCTGGCACAACCGGAATATGGAAAAACATTGACCAGTATCTGAAGTTGAATAACTTAGAACAAAGCTTTGTCCGCCTCAATAGTCTGCACCGACTGTTCACCACAGGCTGCACCATCCCCCTGTCCGTTGCTGGAACCGAACCCCTAGAACCGATCGCCCCTCCCAATCCGGCCTTCCGCTGGTTCAACTTCTACGATGCGGATGATGCGCTGGGCTATCCACTGCAACCCTTGAGTCCGGCCTATGAGACGCTTGTCGAAGATATTCCAGTCAATGTTGATCCCAAGGGATTAGCCGGACTGTTGAGCCAGTGGAATCCTTTGTCCCACACTCATTACTGGGAAGACCGGGGCGTGCTGGAGACGGTGATTGGCGAGATTGGGCGATCGCTCTAGACCCTTCTTCTCAACCATCTCCCCAAAGACATAGAAATTTTGTTTTGGACGAAAATCTTTCCCTTCCGGTGTCTCCCTGGTATAAAATAATTCTTTCCGGTCTGAACGATTCATTCAGAGTATGGTTCTTTAGGAAGCATTGAGTTGGGGTGGGAGGAAAGGGAAATCAGTCGTAAATTTCTGGCTAATTCGGGTGTTTGGGGAGCGATCGCAATTTTTGTCTTAATCTTTAAGATTTGTTTCTTGTCTGAACGGAGAGGAAGACGATATTTTATTGAGAGACTGAATGAATCGGTGATTGGGTGCAGGATTGGCGATCGTCTCAATAGAGTTCGCCCAGCTCAAGAGTTCGTCTAGCCCAATCTCTTTCAAAAGCGTTGCAAAAAGCTGAACCCCAAAATCCGTAAACTTGAGAATCGCGCTTGAAGTAACCAGTCGAAGTTTTAACAAGGCTGTGATCATTTTCTGGCTAGTGCGGGAAAAATCGGTTCTGAAAAATCCTTTCAATATAGTTTTTGAAACTCAGGATAGTTTTCCAATTCAAGATAGTTTTCAGATTTAGGACAGTTTTCAGATTTAGTACACTTTTCAGATTTAGTACAGTTTTCAAACCTGTTGATGTTTCAAACTTGTTTATGTCCAAATCCTTTTTTCAACGTTTACTTTCAAAGCGTATTTTCAAATTAGTCCAGCGGTTTACAGACTTGCACTAACGCCTTTGCTTCAAATTCTAGAATTCAAATTCATGCATCTGAAGTCAGCGCAGAATCGAATTGTCTTGTCGTGTGGGGATGAGGTATGACTGAACAGTACGAAACGCCAGACCATCATCTGCCCACGGATCGGCAGAGCCAAGATTGGCAGAGCCACGATCGGCAAAGTCAAGATCGGCAGAGCCAAGATCGGCAAAGTCAAGATCGGCAAAGTCAAGATCGACAGCCCCAAGATCAGCAGACTCAAGGGCAACCCATTCAAGATCGGCAGATCCCAAATCACTCAGGGCAATCCTCAAAGCGCGAATCGAGAAAACCCGCAGGCCGCAAAATTCCGCCGATGCGGATTCCAGGCCACACCCTACAGCCGCTCACCGGAGGCATTCCGCTAGAGCCGCCCACTCCTTTCTACGCCAGCAATCTGCCCATTCCGCCCGCTGTGGCACCCTCCAAGCCCGAGTTTTCATCCGCTTTTCCCGCCCAGCCACAAGTCACCGCCTCTGCCGCCACACAGCAGCTCCAGGAGCGCCCCTACCCCACACCACCGCCACCGCGCGAACCTCGTCGTCTGGTTCCGGTTCGGTTGCGGATGCCTCGAAGCTGGCAGTTCTGGGGAGTCACCTCTGTTGTGGCGCTGATGGGTGTGGGCGCATTGTCGGCGGCCATCCTGTTTAAGCTGCCTGCGCTGCCCAATTGTCCTGCGGTCTTCTGGCCGATGGCTTCAGCTTCCCTGCGGCTGTACTGCGCCCAATTGGCAGGGGAGAAGAACAATGTCGATGATTTATTACGGGCGATCGCTCTCGTTAAAGATCTGCCCCCCGATCACCCGCTGCGACCCGAAGTCGATCGCAACATCGAAGAATGGTCCCGCGAAATCCTCGTGTTGGCCGATGACCTGTTCCAAAAAGGCAAACTCAAAGAAGCCATTCAAGCGGCACAGCGCATCCCCACCCACACTGCCGCTGCAAAATTAGTCGATGCCCAGGTCAAAGCCTGGAACGAAACCTGGGCTAAGGCATACCGCATCTACAAAGAATCTGAAGCCGCCCTAGAAGAACTCGACCTGAAGCAGGCGTTTCTGGTGGCCACCCGCCTCCTCTCGGTAGACAATACCTACTGGCAAACCACCAAATACCAGGAACTCACAGGCGTGATTAACGCCACCCGCAAGGATGTCGAAAGATTCGCCAATGCCAGAGACTTGGCCGAACAGGGTGGACTGGACAACCTAATTAAAGCTTTGGATCTGGTGGGCGAAATCAGCGAGAAAAGCCGCATTCACAAAAAGGTCAAAACCTTTATGGCCGATGTGGGCAATCAGATGCTCGATCTGGCCAATGCGGCACTGGAACGGCGCGAGTTTGACGAAGCCGCCTCGATCGCCCGCAAAATCCCCGAAGAAGCCGGACTCCAGGCCGAAGTCCAGGACTTCAACACCCTGGCCGATGCCCAATCCTACGCCTGGGGCGGTTCAGTCCAAGATTTGCAAAACGCCATTAACCAGGCGAAAAAACTCCAGCCCAGCCGGCCTCTCTACAACCGCGCCCAGGAACTGATCGTCACCTGGCAACTCGAAATGCAGGATGTCGGATATCTCAGCAAGGCCAAAACCCTGGCAGAGGGCGGCAACCCGGATGATCTATCTGCTGCGATCGCCGAAGCCAGCAAAATCCCCAGCGGCAACCCCCGCTACGAAGAAGCCCAGGCCGAAATCGCCCAATGGATGGACACCGTCCAAACCGTCCAGGATCGTCCCATTCTCGATCGCGCCGATCAAATCGCCGCTGCGGGTGACCTCGATTCTCTCCAAGCCGCCATCAACGAAGCCAGCCGCATTGGTTCCGGTCGTGCCCTCACCCGCGAAGCCGACCAGCGCATCGCCGACTGGACCGATCGCATCCAGCGCACCCAAGACCAACCACGCCTCGATCGCGCTAGGGATCTGGCCAATCGAGGCGATTTAGCCGGGGCGATCGCCCTCGCAGAACAAATTGCCTCGGGTCGTGCCCTCTCCGGCGAAGCCCAAGCCGATATTCGCCAATGGAGCGATCGCCTCCAGTCTGAACAAGACCAACCGCGTCTCGCCCAGGCCAGAAGTTTAGCCGACCAGGGAGATATCTCAGGGGCGATCGCCGTGGCTGAGCAAATCACCCAAGGTCGCAGTCTCTACGGCGAAGCCCAGGACAATATCCAATCCTGGCGCACCCAAACCGCTTCGGATCAAAGTATGCAGCAAGCCTACAACCTGGCCAATCTGGGCACGCAGTCCAATCTGCTGGCCGCGATCGAAGTGGCCAGCCAGGTGCCTGCCGATAGCCCCAACCGCTCCGAAGCTGACCGGATGATCAGCCAATGGAGTTATGACATTTTACAAATGGCCGAAAATCGTTCCGCCGAAAACCCGGCGGCGGCAGTGGCGATCGCAGAAACCATTCCCTCCTATGCACCTGCCTTTGATGCGGCTCAGGGGCGCATTCAGCAATGGCGGCAGCAGCGGACACCAATCTTTCCCTAGGAAGGGGAAAGGGGAAAGGGGAAAGGGGAAAGGGGGATTTTGGGAAATAGGCGTGGTAGGAATCGCGGTGCCAGTCTACGGAGTGGGCAATGCCGACTTTGGTTTCAGCAATGGCGGCAGAAGCAGACACTGCTTTTTTCCTAAGAGAGGAAAGGGGGAGTTTGGGGGACTAGGCTCTGTAATAATCGCGGTACCAGTCTACGAAGCGGGCAATGCCGACTTCGATGGGGGTGTTGGGTTTGAAGCCGACATCTTGCATCAGGTCATCGACATCGGCGTAGGTGATGGGGACATCGCCCGGTTGCATGGGTAGGTAGATCTTTTTCGCGGTTTTTCCGGTGGCTTGTTCGATTACTTCGATGAAGGCTTTGAGGGTAACGGGCTGGTTGTTGCCAATGTTGTAGAGTTTGTAGGCGGCCTCATTGTCTTGAACTTGGGGCGGACGGTGGAGGACACGGACAACGCCTTCGATCACGTCATCGACATAGGTAAAGTCGCGCTTCATGTCGCCGTGGTTGTAGACCTCGATCGCCTCTCCTTGTTCAATCGCCTTAACAAACTTGAAGTAGGCCATATCGGGTCTGCCCCAGGTGCCATAGACCGTGAAAAATCTGAGTCCGGTGATGGCCATGCCGTAGAGATGGCTGTAGGTGTAGGCCATTAGCTCATTGGCTTTTTTAGTGGCGGCATAGAGAGAGATTGGGTGATCCACATTGTCGGTGGTGGCGAAAGGCACCTTGGGGTTCACGCCGTATACGGAACTGGACGAGGCAAACACCAAATGCTTCACCTGACTGTGGCGACAGCCTTCCAAAAGATTGACAAAGCCTGTGAGGTTGCTGTCTACATAGGCGTGGGGATTTTGTAGCGAATAGCGGACGCCAGCCTGGGCAGCGAGATTGACCACACCATCAAAGGATTGAGTTTGAAACAGTTCGGCCATAGCGGGGCGATCGCTCATATCCAGGAACTGAAAGGCAAACCCAGCCTGGGGCAGCAGTTGTTCGAGGCGGTTCTTTTTCAGGTTGACATCGTAGTAGGAGTTCAAATTGTCAATGCCATAAACCTCAACGCCGTCTGCCAGAAGACGCTGCGCCAAATGGTAGCCCACAAATCCAGCGACGCCAGTAACCAATACACGCATGTTCAATACTCTTTTAGGGTTGAGGGAAAAATCGTTGCGATCACAAATCTGCTATGACCAATCTACCCACCCCTGTGACCATAGCCTACGGTTTGGCAAATCTTATGCCCAGATCAACAGCATTTCCAACTGTCATACTCAGGGTATCTGGTCAATCTAGTCGCTCAAGGTGAGATTGAGGGATGACATCGAAACTCTGAGAATCAAAATGGTCAAGAAGACTGGTTTAAGGAACGGCCAATTCAAATCTGAAGTGCATCACCTAGAAGGTTGCTCTAGAGGGACTCATAGGGATAGTCTGATGTTTACGACAACAAAAAGGCACCCCCATG
>JALOOP010000080.1 GCA_025454315.1 Oculatellaceae cyanobacterium Prado106 | reverse complement strand
CCAGGATCGGCAAGAACCCGACTGATCGTAGCAAAGATCTTATCCTCATCTTTCTTGCGAAGCCTGGAAATGGCTGCTGAAACATGAGCCCCAACAATGGTTAACCAGCAAACATCAGAATCGGAGTAAATCAAATCTGGATCAGCCTGCTCGGCTTTGGGATTGATTCGATTGATCACCTCAAGGGTGCCAAATGTTCTTCGGGTGCCGTTGAGTGGGACGGAAATGCCGCTTCTTAAAAAGCCCAGTTTCTCTGTATATTCATGGCCATAGGCAAAGTCATTGACTTCTTCATTGAGCTGATTTGACCAATAGGGTTCGCCGTAAGGTTTGCCGTAGGCAGCTTTGCCTGAAAAGCTTTCTCCCGGACTATATTTCTCATCGGCTAACCAAGCTGGATCGATCGCCATACCTGCCCGATCACGTCCATCTATTTTGTACCTTTCTAATTGTCCATTTTTGGAAAACAGAAAGATCGAAATTACTTGAGGCGACAGCTTTCTTCTAATCTCTGCAAAAGTAGCCTCGACAATCTGACCAATGCTGGAAAAGGTGAGAATGGCATTACCAAATTTCCGGAGTTCAGTAATTTCTTGTAGGCTTATTCCAGCTTCCATAGGTAGGCATAGGGTGTTGATAGGTTACCGTTGAGAATCAGAGAATCAGTCAACAACAATGAACAGTGGAATGCCTTAACTCAACTGAAACCGATCGCATATATCTCCCGAACCGGAGGTAATCAAATCTTTCCGTTTTAACCATTTCGTCAAAACAGAGAGAAACTGCGACTGAGATCGGTCGCAATGCTAAAGTTTCAGCTATTAAAGCACAAAATTTCCTTAGAGTAAATTCCCGAACCCAATTTAAGTACAGATGCACTCACCTCAGCCATAATCCGCTCAATTAGCCACACCTCAGCTATTAGGGTTCTCTAGCTGCCTCCCAAGATGGACGACTGTGAAGTCATAGGCCAAATCCTTGGGGAAAAGTCCAACACTTACAGAAAATCAATGATTAAAGTCAGCGTTGAAAATTATTCACAGCCGTATCTCCATCAAGGCTTAATAACCCCTAAATATTATCCTTCAAAGGGCAGATTGTTGAACAATTATCCAAGAAATTTAACTCGTTTCTCCAAAGTAACGACATTTTTTGCAAATTTTTAAGGTTGGTAGTTACAAATCCCACCTTTACCACCATCGACAATGCGCTCTCACAGTGTAGCGAACTTGTGACATCAGGCTAAATCGTGATCTCATCTGGTCAGAGGATTTTTGCTTTCGCTGCTGGGTCTGTTGTGTCTGTTGTCCAATGAGAACACTGAATAAAACACTGGCGATACCAACCCATTGAATTGGCGTGAAGGATTGATTGAGGAAGACAAAACCCGCGATCGTCGCCACCACCGGACTCAGCAATCCTAACGTTGAAACAGCCGATGCGTTGAGTTTATCAATGCCTCGAAACCAAAGCGCATAGGCCAATCCCGTGCCAATTAAGCCAAGATAAATGAAGCCGACAAGATTCGTGGGTGAAAGCTGAGGGATAGAACCTTCCACGATTAAAGCAACGGGAAGGAGAACGGCTCCGCCCACGGTTAATTGCCATGCGGTGAACACCAGAAGAGATACGGGACGTTTCCAGCGTTTGACCAAGACTGTTCCTAATCCCATCGTGGCTGCCCCTGCGATCGCCGCTGCAATTCCCACCGGATCGAGTCTGGCACTCGGACCTAGAACCAGGAAACCAACGCCGACAAAACCTGCGATCGCCGCCACAATCGACAGTCTCGACGGTTTTTCCTGCAAAATCAACCAGGCAAACAACACCACTAGCAACGGTTGAATTGCGCCTGCGGTCGCCGCAACACCCCCTGGCAACCGATAGGCCGCGATAAATAAAAGCGCCTGAAAAAGGCCAATATTCAGGCTACCCAGAAGCAAAATCCGCCACCACCAGATGCCTTGGGGAAGTTGCCCCAGACTGAGGGTGAGGATGAGGCCGATGGGGAGCGATCGCAGTGCCGCCACCAGCAGCGGATGATTCGGCGGCAGTAGTTCTGTGGCGACAATGTAGGTCGTGCCCCAGATCATGGGCGCAAGGGCAGTCAGCGCAATATCCGCTAAGCGCGTTGAGGTGATTTTCATGGATTTATCTCGACATCAAGATACTTAATATCAAAATACTAGCACTTATTTAGCATTTACCTTGATGTTAAGATAGTTGTTGTGGTGAGATTCTGTTGTAATAAGATTTTGTTGTAATGAGCTGCTAGAAAAGCTGGATTTTCATGAACCGAGATTTGGTCGATGACATTTTGGCGCAGTGGCAGCAGGAACGCCCCGACCTGGATGTGTCTCCGATGGGCATTGTTGGCCGCATGGGGCGATTGTCCAGGCATCTAGAACGCGCCATTCAAAAGGTCTTTTCTGACTTTGAGTTGCACGCGGGCGAGTTTGATGTATTGGCCACCTTGCGCCGTTCCGGGAAGCCCTACCAGCTTTCGCCGACCGAATTGTTTAATACGCTGATGGTGTCGTCGGGAACCATGACGCATCGTATCGATCGCCTGGAGCAAGCGGATTTGGTCAAGCGCATTCCCGATCCGGGCGATCGCCGAGGCACCCTGATTCAGTTAACGAAAAAAGGTTTCACGGTAATTGAGCAAGCCGTCACAGCGCATGTGGCCAATGAGCATCGTCTTCTGGAGGTTTTGGATGCCTCTGAACAAGAAACGCTGGCTCAACTGCTGCGAAAGCTTTTGATTGCCTTTGAAGAATGACAGCTTTAAAGATTCCAGTCTTGGAAATGCCAGTCTTTAAGGCGTAACAGTCCAGTATCATAGAGCCTGTAGCTTGGCATCCTTTCTTCATGGCTCATTCCTCTCAGGGTTCGATTGGTGTCGCAGTGGTTGGCACAGGCTTCGGCCAAAAGATTCATATTCCGGGGTTGCAGATCCATCACCGGACTGAAATTGTGGCGGTTTACCATCGCGATCGCACCCAAGGAGAAGCGATCGCCACCACCCACCAAATCCCTCGGGTCTGCCAAACGGTAGAAGACCTGGTGGCATTGCCCGAAGTGCAGGCCGTCAGCATTTCAACGCCGCCCTTTTTGCATTACGACATGGCCAAAACGGTGCTGCAAGCCGGGAAACACCTGCTGCTCGAAAAACCCATGACGCTGACGGTGGATGAAGCGGTGGAGCTTTATCGATTAGCGCAGGACAAGGGGGCGATCGCCATGATGGACTTTGAGTTTCGCTTTGTCCCCGCTTGGCAACGCTTCGCCGAATTGCTCCAGGAAAACTACGTCGGTCAAAAACGCCTAATCAAAATTGACTGGTTGGTGTCGAGTCGAGCCGATGCCACCAAACCCTGGAACTGGTATGCCCGTAAAGACCAGGGCGGGGGCGCATTAGGGGCGATCGGCTCCCATTGCTTCGACTACATCGCCTGGTTATTTTCCCCGATTCAACGCCTCAGCGGTCGCCTGAGTACCGCTGTCCCCACCCGTCCTGACCCGATAACGAACACTCAGAAACCCGTCGATGCCGATGATATTTGCTGTCTCACCCTAGAACTGGCTGACGGAACGCCCTGCCAGGTGACGCTCAGTGCCGCCACCTATCAAGGCCGGGGACATTGGGTTGAAGTGTATGGCGATCGCGGCACCCTGATCCTGGGCAGCGACAACCAGAGTGACTATGTTCATGGATTCCGCCTCTGGGGCAGCGAACAGGGACAACCCCTGCAAGAACTGCCTATTCCCGATCGCCTCGCCTTCCCCACCACCTATCCCGATGGCCGATTAGCGCCCTTTATTCGAGTGGTCGATCGCTGGGTTGAAGGAATCGATCAAGGCATGACCGTTGTCCCCTCACTGCGGGAGGGTGTGGCTTCGCAGTTGGTGATGGATGGAGTGGGGCGATCGCATCAAACTCAAACCTGGATAGAAATTCCCCCGGTTGAGACGTTGCTTTAGTGGAGGCGTGAGTTATCAGAGGGGATGGGTGAGTTGGAAAGATCTATACGTGAGGTTTGATTTATTCATCGAGGTTGCCAAGGGAGCCAGTCTTCATCTAGAGCTTGCTCCAGGGTAAACCCAGGATCTTCTGGAATCAAAGTTGCATTCAGTTGGCTGGCTTTGAGAAAAAGCTTTCTGGCATTTTTGTATTGCTTAGAAAAATTATCTTGCAGAAATGAGTTCAAACTGGGACTCGCTTCCAGGAGTTCTTGAATTTGCAGTCGAAAATTAACAACCTCCAGATCCCAACCTCTAAAGCAATTTCCTCGCTCAGATTCCCAATACTCAATCTTGAGAAGATGCTCACACAGCCGCATCAGGTAGCTTGCAATAGCGTGTTTTTCACTTCTTCCCAAACTTTCAATTTCCTCAATTAAATTTTCTACATCAATCTCTCTAAAAGCCTGTGCCTTCAACTGAGCAACCGTTTGATCCAACCAAAGCTGGTAATCTGTATCGTACAACGAGGTTACTTTGAGATTGACTTCAGATGTCATGACAGGTAGGGTTCGGCTAGAAAATTCTTGACAGAAGTGATACCAGAAATTTCAACTCCCGGACTCACCTCCCTTCATCATGCAACAGGAATCAGGGCATACCCCAAATGGTGCCCCACAAATCAAAGAAAGAGCAACCCAAGTCTCAGATGATTCACTCAGTGCAAAGATTCCCGATCCCCAAAAATTTACCCATCCACCCATTCACTCATCCACTCATCCACCCATTCACCCATCCCCCCATCCACAGAAAATAATGAGAGGCACGACTCCACCCGACGCTCCTAGGGTAAAGCCGCACCTCTGAAGAGCATTATGGAGATCAGTGTCACTTTCGGCAAGGGCGATCGCATTAATTATTTTTAAGGAGGGAGTGGGGAGTAGGGCATGGGGAGTAGGGCATGGGGAGTGGGGAGTGGGGGAAAAACTTCTCCTTTCCTCTGCGTCTCTGCGGTTAATAGGATCGGAAGTCAGGCGTTAAAGCAGAAGATGCGATCGCCCCTCCTCAAATTCCGGAATTCCCCCTCCCAACCTTGTATTCATCTCACGAACGTTGCTGCTGAGTGAGGTACCGCTACGCCCCGCCCCACTCTGGATCTTAGGAACTTTAAAATTCTTGAGTCTTCCGTCCGATAAATTGATTTTGGCTCGATGGGCGAGTACTATCAAATCGTCCGTTGATCTCTCCTCATTGATCTCTCCACAAAACTATGGCACTGATTGTTCAGAAATATGGCGGTACATCGGTTGGGACAGTAGAGCGCATCCAGGCCGTGGCGCAACGGGTGAAACAGACGGTGGATGCGGGGCACTCAGCGGTGGTGGTGGTATCGGCCATGGGCAAGTCCACCGATGGCTTAGTCAAACTGGCCTACGACATTTCCTCCAGTCCCGATCGCCGCGAAATGGACATGCTGCTCTCCACCGGGGAACAGGTAACGATCGCCCTCCTCAGCATGGCACTGCAAGAACTGGGACAACCCGCCATCTCCATGACTGGGGCACAAGTCGGCATCGTCACCGAAGCCGACCATACCCGCGCCCGCATCCTCAGCATCGAAACCGAGCGCATGGAACGCTACCTGAACCAGGGCAAAGTCGTCGTCGTCGCAGGCTTCCAGGGCATCTCCAACGAACATGACCTAGAAATTACCACCCTCGGGCGCGGCGGCTCAGATACCTCAGCGGTCGCCCTAGCGGCAGCACTCCGCGCCGACTGCTGCGAAATCTACACCGATGTTCCCGGCATTCTCACCACCGATCCCCGCATCGTCGCAGATGCCCAGTTGATGAGCGAAATCACTTCCGATGAAATGCTAGAACTGGCCAGCTTGGGCGCAAAAGTCCTGCACCCCCGTGCCGTAGAAATCGCCCGCAACTACGGCGTGATGCTGGTGGTGCGATCGAGTTGGTCGGATGAACCCGGCACCCGCGTCGTATCGCCGATCCCCAAACCCCGCTCCCTGGAAGGACTGGAAATTGCCCTGCCCGTGGATGCCGTGGAATTTGACACCGACCAGTCCAAGGTGTCGCTGCTGCGCGTCCCCGATCGCCCCGGCATTGCCGCCCGTCTCTTCGGCGAAATTGCCCAACAAGATTTAGACGTGGACTTGATCATTCAATCCATCCACGAAGCCAACACCAACGACATCGCCTTCACCGTCACCCAGAATTCTCTCAACCGGGCAGAAGCAGTGGCAGAAGCGATCGCCCCTGCCCTCCGCCACGACCTCGACCCTGCCGCTGGAGAAGCCGAAGTCATGGTCGAACGACAAATGGCCAAGGTCAGCATTGCAGGAGCCGGGATGATTGGTCGTCCGGGTGTAGCAGCACGAATGTTTTCCACCCTGGCCCATGCCGGAGTCAACATTCAAATGATTTCCACCTCTGAAGTGAAGGTGAGTTGTGCGATCGATGCAGAGGACTGCGATCGGGCGATCGCCGCTCTCTGTCAAGCCTTTGAAGTCGTCAGTTCACCCATGAGAAGCGATCGCCAACCGGGACAAGCCGAACAAACAGCGCCCCCCGTTCGAGGAGCCGCCCTAGATTTGAAACAAGCCCGTCTCGCCATTCGCTCCGTCCCCGATCGCCCAGGGATGGCCGCCCGAATTTTCAATCTATTGTCCGATCGCAGCATCAGCGTCGATATGATCATCCAGTCCCAGCGCTGCCGTCTAGTCAATGGTATCGCCACCCGCGACATCGCCTTCACCGTCGCTCTGATGGATGCCGACGATGCCCAAGCCATGCTCCAAGCTGCGGCCAAGGAATGGGGCATGGGCGAAGTCGCGGTGGATAAAGCAGTGGCCAAGGTCAGCGTCGTCGGCACAGGCATGGTCAACTGTCCGGGTGTAGCCGCACGAATGTTCGATGCCCTAGCCCAACAGCACATCAACATCCAAATGATCGCCACCTCCGAAATCAAGATTAGCTGCGTGGTTCCAGAAGCGGAGGGTGTCCAGGCACTGCAAGCGGTTCATGCTGCCTTTGGCCTCTCTGGTAATGAACGCATTGTCGTCCCGGCCTAATCCTGTTCACCTACGTTTGCCTCGGCAGTCATCGTATTGAGCAAGCTGCCACTTTCTATGATGCGGTGCTTGGGATACCTTAAGCGCGGTAAGCATGAAGCGATCGAAAGCTTTGGCTAATCGCTGATCCCATGGTTTTCATCAAAGCATTGCGAACGCCGATCGCCCAAGGATTTCTCAATTCACCCATCTTGCTCGATCGTAAGGATTGCTCCACGATCGCCTTGGTTCGAGGAAATCGCAGTGCTTCATAGTGCTGAAACGCGGCGATCGGATCAGGGTGTTCTTTCAAACATTGAGCAACGACATAGGCATCTTCTAATGCTGTGCAAGCCCCTTGACCCATGGTTGGCAACATGGGATGAGCCGCATCTCCCAGAAGCGTGACATTGCCTTGGCTCCACGGTTGGGTCGGAGGGCGATCGTAGAGATCCGTGGTTAAAATGTTGGCTTCATCTGTGGCTGCAATCAGTTCAGGAATCGCCGAAAACCAATCCTGATACATGGTCGTCAATTCTTGCTTGCGCCCAACCGCTAAATCTGGCTGCGCTTCGGGTGCCATGGCTGCGGCATACCAATACAGCTTCCCTTGCCCCAGCATCATAAAGCCAAAGCCTTTGCCAGCCCCCAAAAATTCCTGGATATATCCGGGTTGGTAACTTGTTGGTACCCATTCGGTCAATCCACGCCAAGTCTTAAAATTCCGATAGACGGGCAGCTTTTCGCCAAATAGAGCAGATCGAACCCGCGATCGCAATCCATCCGCCCCAATCAAGGCATCCCCGGTTACCGTTAACCCAGAGGCAAAGTGAGCCTCTACCTGATTCTGTTGCGGCTCAAAACGTTCAAAGGTTTCTCCTAGATGGAGTGTTCCGCTGGACACAGGATGCCACAGCAGTTGATGCAATGCGGCTCGATGAATGCCGACCACCGGAAACTCAGAGGTATCTAGTGGGATATTGACGAGCAGTTTGCCCCTTTGTGAATTGAACTGATAATTCGTGGTCAGGCAACCGACCTGAATTGCGGCTTCCAACAGTCCCAATTGCTTCAAAATATGGGTGGCATTTGCCCAAAGCGCAATTCCCGCACCAACTTCGCGCAGGGCTGAGGTTCGCTCATAAACCGCTGGCTCTAAACCTGACTGACTCAATGCAAGTGCAGTAGCAGCCCCGCCGATTCCACCCCCAACCACAATAATCTTCTTCATGACTTACCAATTTATAGACAGACTTGTCAGTTAATTAATTTCGATTAAACTCATTTCACTCCGTTTTGTCAACTGACTATTCAGTTGGTTAAGCAGTTGATTAAACCGACAATTCATCGTTTCAACGGTACAATGAGCTATAAGTTTTCTGGGTTCTAGAGCAACTGTGGCAGAGACAAAATCAGAAAAAGTCAAGCAAACCAAATCCGTCCGCGATGCTGAGGCCACAAAAGCCATCATTTTAGCCGCAGCCGAGGAAGAGTTTGCTCAGCATGGCTTAACGGCAGCGAGAACAGAGGCGATCGCCGCCAAAACTCAAGTCGCTAAGTCCATGATTTACTACTACTTCAAGGACAAAGAGGGCTTGTATCGAGCCGTCTTGGAGCGATCGCACGCCCACCTCCTACAAGCCATCCAACCGCTAGACTTGGAAACCGCATCTCCCGAAGTCGCCCTAGAGCAATTCCTGAGAGCCTTACTCGACTGCGTCTCCCGCAACCCCAAACTGCCCACCATCATGTTCCTGGAAGCCGTTCAAAACCAGGGCAAATACTATAAAAACAGCACTTCAGCCAGTATTGATACTGTTTTAATCGCCATCCTGGAACGAGGTGTCAAAACAGAAATCTTTCGACCCCTCGATCCCTTCCAATCCGCGATTAATATCATGGGGACTTGCCTGTTCTATTTCATTGGGACAGGCAATATTCAGCAGTTCCCTCAAGGCAAGCGACCGTTGAGCAAAGCCATGTTGAGTCAGCATTTAGAGGAGGCGATCGCGTTTAGTCTGGCTGGTGTCCAAAAAATTTGATCCTCCAACAACCCCCTCACACCTTCTAACCGCAGAAACGCAGAGGCAGACCGAGAAATGGGATGATTTGATGATGTGACAAAGGCAGTCTAAGCCCCTACTCCCTACTCCCTACTCCCCACTCCCCTAAGATTGCGCTACTGTGGAGACATTGAGAATATCTCAGAAATATCTCAGAGCAATCCAAGCCGTTCATCGAAGAATGTCAGTGTCCCAGGTTTTTGAACAGTCCATTCAGGTTCACGCTAGCTCAACTACCGTTGAACAGTGCATCACCGATCCCGTCCTGATGCATCGCTGGTTAAACCCTGCCCTCCGCTGTGAGCCGATCGGCGAGTGGAGTACCGAAGTAGGGGCAAAGAGCCGTTTTATCATCAAAGTGCCCGTCCTCCAGCCTACCCTGACGAGCATGGTCGTGGAGCGAGAACCGGGTCTAGTCGTCTGGGAATTTCGAGGATTTTTTAAGGGGCGCGATCGCTGGGAATGCTACCCCAACGCGCGCGGCACCAACCTGGTCAACCGCTTCGAGTTCCAAATCCCCAACCCACTGGTGCGCTACGGCTTCAACCAGTTCGCCTCCAAATGGACCAAACAAGACATGCAAGCCCAACTCCGACGGCTCAAACGAGTCGCCGAAGAAGAATACCTAAAAACCGACTTAGTTTAATTTAAAGTTCCTCAACCAGAGCATCCCAACAGAACCCCAATCCCTTCTCCCTTCTCCCCTCTGCGTCTCTGCGTCTCTGCGGTTCAAAAAATTCCAACCCACCCCCGTCCCACTAATAAATCTCAACCTGCTCCAACCGCCGAAAATCCCGATCGACCTCATACCACAGCGATTTATTATGCGGGTCGGTTCGCAGTGCCTTCTTGAGATACACCCGAGCCTTCTCCCCCTCCTTCATGGCGACGAGATAGCGACCAAATCGCTGATAGGTGATGGCCTGCCATTGTCGGACTTCCGCATCATTGGGCAGGCGTTGGGCAAGTCCTTCCACCAGGGTAATCGCCCGAGGATAGCGCTGATCTCGTAGAAGCTGCTGCAACTGTTCGTAGGAGGAAGTCTTGAGTTGGCGATCGGTCACGGACATATCTTCGGTGAACTCGATCGGCGGCGATTTGCGGGTGACTTTGACCTCGGGTTTGCCTTTGAGCGGTGGGGAGGCGGGCGATCGGGTCACAGAGGGATTCGTCGAAGCCGACTGCGGTTTGGTTTGTCCTGCGGTGCCCTGTGAATTGCGAGAGGGTTGTACCACGTTGATCAGCTTGCGGTACGCCTCGGTCAGTTGGATAAATTTATCATTGGCCTGCTGCGGGCTGCCGGGGTTGGCATCCGGGTGGTACTGCCGCGCCAGACGGCGATAGGCAGACTTGATGTCTTCGTAAGATGCTCCTGTCCTTAGTCCCAGGAGTCGATAGCAGTCCGCAAGATCCATCTTGGTTGAAATTATGGGCTTTGTTAAAAAAGATATTACTGCATCCTTAGAGAAATGAGCGAAATGATACCGCTTTCATCACTCGGATCAGGAATAGCAGCAGGCTAAAGAGACGAAAGATACAAAAAGTGGCAGAACTGAAATTCCACGAGTTGGAATCATTCTGCCACTAGCGCAACAAAAATGTACAATGACCTCAGCAAGAGAATTCAATTCCTGCAAAGACTTAGGCAGGGATTCTGGCAGGAATTCTGGCAGGAATTATGCAGCATTCTGATCGTTAATGACGCGATCGATGAGGCCATATTCTCTGGCTTCTTCTGCGGACATGAAATAGTCGCGATCGGTGTCCTTCTGGATCTGTTCAATGGACTTACCAGAGTGGAAGGCCATTAGTTCATTGAGTTCCTGCCGGACGCGCAGAATTTGCTTGGCTTCAATTTCAATGTCAGAAGCTTGTCTCCGACCCGTTCCACCCAAGGGTTGGTGAATCATGATCCGGGAGTGGGGTAGCGCAACCCGCTTGCCTTTGGTGCCTGCCGCTAGCAGAAAGGCTCCCATAGAAGCCGCCAGCCCAACACAGATGGTGACAACCTCGGACTTGATGTGCTGCATCGTGTCATAGATGGCCATCCCTGCCGTGACCGAGCCACCCGGCGAGTTGATGTAGATGTAGATGGGCTTGGTTTGGTCATCCGAATCCAGGTAAAGCATGGCCGCAATGATGGAGTTGGCCAGGGAATCGGTGACTTCTTGTCCCAGGAAAATAATCCGCTCCTGGTTGAGCCGGGTGTAAATATCAATCCACCGCTCGTAGGTGCTACCTGGGAGACGGTAAGGGACGCTGGGAACTCCGATAGGCATAGGTTTTTGTGGGGTTAGGTGGATAGTGAGGGAGTAGGGAGTAGGGAGTAGGGAGTAGGGAGTAGGGGGAGATGGGGAGGTGTCACCTTTGTTTTCATCTGTGTCCATCTGCGTTCATCTGTGTTCCCCCTTTCGCCTTTCCCCTTTCGCCTTTCCCCTAAGTTAGAGCCGCGACCGGAACCGGAAGCTGCTTGGGACTTTCGAGGACGCGATCGATGAGGCCGTAGTCTTTGGCCTCTTGGGGGGTCATGTATAACATGCGATCGGTGTCTTTGGCGATTTTTTCGGCAGATTGTCCAGAGTTGCGGGAGAGGATATCCAGCATGGCGGCCTTGTTTTGCAGGACTTCCTTGGCGCGGATTTGGATATCGGTGGCTTGTCCTTGAGCGCCCGTGCGGGTTTGGTTGAGGACGATGGTGGCGTGGGGGAGGCTGGCGCGGAAGCCTTTGGTACCTGCCGAGAGGATCATGGCGGCGGTGCCCATGGCTTGGCCAATGCAGATGGTGTGAACCGGAGGCTTGATGTAGTTGAGGGTGTCGCAGATGGCGAACGCTTCCGTTTCGTAGCCTACGGCATCGCCGTCGTACCAGGAGGTTCCGGTGGAATTGATATAGAAGTTGATGGGTTTATCGGGGTCATCGAATTGCAGATAGAGCAACTGCGCGATGATTAGCTCAGTGACATCAATGCCCACTCGCCGCTTGACATCGTCCGATGAGAACAGGGGCATCCCCAGATAGACAATGCGCTCTTTGAGGAGGAGCGAGGGCAGGTCTGGGGGGGGAGTGCGGTAGGTGGCATCCCCGTAGTATTGCGATTGAACCGCTTGAATAGGAGAACTCATAGCTTATGATTGCCTCGAACGATGAGCGGAAGGATGGCGAATTCTAAGATTTAGAAATTCTAAGATTTAGAAATTCTAGATCTTAGAATTCTAAACTCTAGAAGAGATCTAGAATTCGGTCGGTAGGGGCAGCGACTTGATAAATTTTATTGAGGGAGATACAGACAGACCTGCCCTAAAAAATTCAAGCCTAAAATTTAGGCTTTGAGCCAGCCATACCGCATTATTTCTACCATAGTAACGTGATCGGCTAAACATCAGACTTTCCCTCTGAGTTGAATAGAATTAGGGAAATCCGAACAATCTCAAGGAGCCTGCTATGCGCGTCGGTCTTCAAGCGGCCTTAAGCGATGCCAATTTGGACGCTAATCAACCCAACCATCAGCGTCAGTTGGCCGTGTCCCTGTCCGCCATTGCCCCTCCCGGTGGGCGCACCGCTCCCCTCAATCTCTGCCTGATTCTGGATCACAGTGGCTCCATGAACGGTCGCCCCCTGGAAACCGTCAAGCAGGCGGCAAACCGTATTGTGGATAGTCTGTCGGTGGGCGATCGCCTCTCCATCGTCGCCTTCGACCACAAGGCCAAACTGATCGTCCCCAACCAAATCATCGAAAACCCCTCCCGCATCAAAATGGAGATCAACAAGCTCCAGCCCAGCGGCGGCACGGCGATCGACGAAGGCATGTTAATGGGCATCGAAGCCCTGGCCGAGGGCAAAAAAGACACCATCTCCCAAGCCTTTCTGCTGACCGACGGCGAAAACGAGCATGGCGACAACAGCCGCTGCCTCAAACTCGCCCAGCTAGCCGCTGGCTACAACCTCACCCTCAACACCCTCGGCTTTGGGGATCACTGGAACCAAGACATCCTGGAACAAATCGCCGATGCCGCCGGGGGCACCCTCTCCTACATCGAGCGCCCCGAAGAAGCCGTCAGCGAATTCGATCGCCTCTTCAGCCGCATCCAAACCGTCGGCCTCACCAACGCCTACCTCCACCTCACCCTCGCCCCCCAAGTCCGACTGGCTGAACTGAAGCCGATCGCCCAAGTCGTCCCCGACACCATCGAACTCTCCGTCCTCCAGGAAGGCGACACCTATGTGGTGCGTCTCGGTGACCTGATGCTGGATGCGCCCCGCGTCGTCCTAGCCAATCTCTATGCCACCCAAATGCCCCCCGGAAGACAGGCGATCGCCCACCTCCAAGTCCGCTACGACGACCCCGCCTCCGGCCAACAGGATCTGGCCTCCGATCGCATCCCCATCGAAGCCAATGTCGTCACCACGTTCCAACCCGCGCCCAATCCCCAGGTGCAGCAGCATGTCCTGGCACTGGCCAAATATCGCCAAACCCAAATCGCTGAGGCCAAACTGCAAGCAGGCGATCGCACTGGAGCCGCCACCATGCTCCAATCAGCAGCCAAAACCGCGCTGCAAATGGGCGACCAGGGAGCCGCAACGGTGCTTCAGGAAAATGCGACCCGGTTACAGGCGGGTGAGCAGTTGTCGGAGGCCGATCGGAAGAAGACGCGGATTGTTTCCAAGACGATCTTGCAGTCTCCCTAGGCGATCGCCTCTAATCGTTCAGTACATTCAACAAAAACTCTGTCAGCGAATTAAACTCGATCGCCTCCAACTGCTTGTAATGCACAATATCAAACTTGGCTCCAGATGCCTGAAGATCTTTGTCTAGCATCGAGAGAAAGCCTCGGGCGATCGCATCTTCCCCAATTTGAATCAGCCCAATTCCCAGTTCTTCGTCCGTTTGCATTTGCTGGGTAGCGGCTTTGATGGTTTTGATCATGGCGGGGCGATCGCTCGGTTCTCCATCCAGTAGCACCAGAATCATCTCGCCGTTGGGCTTGGTTTTACCGATCGCCTTTCGCCCAAAGTAGTCATCCAGCGCCATTTGCAGCACTTCTTCTAGTTCCACCCGCTCTGGAGGAAAATTGCTTTGCAAAATTGGTTCCAGATAGCTGCTGGTGACATGACGATATTGCTTAAACAGTCCCTTTCCCTGCGTTCCACAGCAGGACAAATAGAGCGTCAGACCATCCGAGTCGAATTTTTCGCAGGTCTGCATCAAGGTCAAAATCGCCTTCTGAGCCGCAACCCAACGCTTGGAAAATCCAGGGGGTCGTAGGGCATGATCAATGGCCGTTTTAGCCAGGATCAACGTATAGTCTCTATTGTGGAGCAAGGTTTCATCTAGGGTTGGGGCTTCCATGGCAAGTTCTGTTTGGGTGAAGAACAGCTATAGGGTGCCCGATCGTGGGGTCGATAAAACAAATGGAATCGGAGTGAGCGAAAGTTCTGAGGTGGGGAAGGGGAAAAGATCATGACGGATTTCACCGTGTGGGATCAGCTATTACGTCACTATGTCGATCCACAAGGCCGAGTAAATTACCAGGATTGGCAGCAGCAGGCTCAAGGAGAATTGCAGAATTGGCTCGATCGCATCCAGCCACCGGACGATCGCCAGTTTGCAACCGAGCAGCAATTGGCCTTTTGGTTAAACCTTTACAACGCACTCACCATTCGTCAGGTTTTGCAGCAGTACCCGATCGCCTCTATCCAGCCGAAAATTTTGGGTATTCCCAACTGGGTTGGCTTTCTGTATTTTTTTGTCCGTCCTGTGTATCGTCTTGGGGCGCAGCACTACAGCCTCAATCACATTGAGCATCAGATCATTCGTCCGCAGTTTCAAGATCCGCGCATCCATTTTGCTTTGGTTTGTGCATCGGTAGGTTGTCCGCTTTTACGCAATGAAGCCTATCAGCCGGAACGGTTGAATCACCAGCTAGAAGAAGATGCCAGACGGTTCATCAATGATCCGGCCAAGGTTCGGTTCGATCGCCAGACCCAAATCCTCTATTGCAGCAAAATCTTTCAATGGTATCGACCAGACTTTCTCCAAGTTGCGCCCTCCATTCCCGCCTATATTCAACGCTATCTCAACCCGTTTACGCTTCCGTCCCTTTCACTATCAGATACCACGGTTATCCGTTATCTGGCCTACGATTGGGAACTCAATGATCAGATCAACCCTTGAAGAACCGAGCAAATCAGAAGCTTATCCGTGTTTCTGTGATTGATATCTAGTGTAGAAAATCAATAAAACACTCTGAATTTCCCTCATGGGCAAATACCATTCGCCTCTACAGCAGGAATAAATTAGGGTGAGAACTTGCGGTGAAATCAGAGCCTTTTCACTGATTTTTCTACTAAATCTCCAAAAAAGTTCTTCATGACCTGGATGGGGAATAGACAGAACTCATTTTTCTAGAGCAATAATTGAAATTGGCGATCGCCCAAAACTCCCAAAATTTAGCGAATACGCTGAGCTACAGTGAACCTCACCGATCTTCACGCCATCGATGAGATTTTGCCTGCATTCTTAAAGCTTTCCTTTATGTTCGGATATTCAGTCAGTCATCCTGAATAATATTTCATAGACCGATTACTTCATAGACCGATTCCAGGATTAATTCAGAGATTCATTCCAGGATCAATCTCTGAATCGATGTTGAGCAACATTGCCCTCCTCGATTTAGCCCTTTCCCTGCCTCCCCCATCGCTCCCTATGAACGCTGCCCCCACCCCCCACCCAGCCCCTCTGGATGTCCAACAATCAGCCCAAGGCAACAAAAACCAAATTATTGGCCAAGCCGTCAGCAGCACCATCTTTAACGTCACGGGCGGCCAAGTCACCATTTATCCGGCCAACTCCAATCGCCCCGCTCCACTCCCCACTTCCCACTCCCCACTCCCCACTCCCTATCAGGGACTTTTGGCTTTCCAGGAGAATGATGGCGATCGCTTCTTTGGCCGAGAACCCGAAATCGCCATCCTCTGGGACAAAATCACCCTGCTCCACACAGAGCCGTTTCGCCCCAGCATCCTGCCGATTTATGGCCCCTCTGGCTCTGGGAAATCCTCGCTGGCTAGAGCCGGGTTAATTCCTGAATTGGCGCGTCGGCCTCTGCCGGGACGCGATCGTGCCCGAGTCGCCATTTTGGTACCCGGGGCCCATCCGCTGGAATCCCTGGCCGCCGTTTTAGCCCGAGTCGCCACCAACGATCCCGCCCCCGTGGCCAAAACCCGCGAATTCACGACCGAACTAGACAAGGCGAATGCCAAGGGCACCTACGACGGCTTACGACGCATTGTCAACGTGTTGCCGGACACTGATGTTTCGCCGCTGATTGTGCTAGTTGACCAATTTGAGGAAGTTTATAGCCTGTGCAAAGACGATGAAGAGCGCGATCACTTCATTGCCAATCTGCTAGAAGCCGCTGCCGAAGAAGCCCAGCAACTACAAATTATTCTCACGCTTCGCAGCGATTTTCTTGACGATGTGCAAAAACATCCCGGCCTCAATCGCATCTTTTCAGAGCAGGGGTTTTTAGTTCCGGCCATGGATGAAGCCGAACTGCGCGAAGTCATTGCAAAACCTGCGGAACAAGCCGGACATCCCTTCGATGAAGCCACCGTCTATTTCCTCGCTGCGGACACCGCCGGACGAGAAGGAGCCTTGCCTTTGCTTCAGTGCGCCCTCAGCCGTATTTGGGAAGGACTGAGCCAGGGTACCAGCCTTGCCCAAATCCTGGAACAGATTGGCGGAGTCGGGGGTGCATTGGCAGGAAGTGCCCAGCAGCTTTACGACAGTCTGGGGGTGGAGGAACAGGCGATCGCCCGTCGGATCTTTCTGGGCTTGGTGCAACTCGGCGAAGGCACCCGCGACACCCGCCGCCGCGTCACTCTGAACACCCTAATCTCCTACAAAGACGATCCGCAACAGGTCAAACGCTTGATCGATCGCTTTGCCGAATCCGAAGTCCGTCTCGTCACCTGTTCCATGAATCCTCACGGCGAGGAAACCGCCGAAATTACCCACGAAGCCCTGTTGAACCACTGGCAACCCCTGCAACAGTGGATCGAGGCTAGCCGGAGTGATCTGCGATTCCAACGTCGCTTAGAAGACGATGCCCAATACTGGGAAGAACATCAGCGACCGGAAGGTAATTTATGGCGATCGCTCGAACTCAACCAACTCCGACAGGCCATCGAACAAGGCCGTATCAACATCACACCGCTACAATTAGAATTCTTCAACGCTGCCCAAGCCGCAGAACAAAAACATGAAGCAGAACAGATTCGTAAACACCAAAGAGAACGACAGCATCAGCGCCAAATCATCGTTCTAGGATGCCTCTTTACCACATTAGTTGGTTTATTCGGCTATCAATGGTACCAAGCCGAGGTTCAACAAATCGAACAGTTCACCGACACCGCCGAAACCCTCCTGGCCAACCAACCGCTCAACGCCGAAGTCAACAGCCTCGCCCAAATCAACGCCATTGCCGCTGTTCGCCGCAGCCAATCCACCTTCTTTCAGCTAGGTCAGAATGCGATCGCCCATTCCACCACCCGCATGTTGCTGCACACCATCCAGGTCAGCGAAGGCCGCAAACTCCTAGATGATCCCGTCATTGCCATTGCGTTTAGTCCGGATGGAGAAAGGATTGTCAGCGGCGATCGCCACCATCAAGTCCGGCTTTGGAATGCCAACACTCACCAACCTATGGGTCAACCTTTCATAGGCCATCAGCGATCGGTGCTGGCCGTGGCCTTCAGTCCCGACGGTCAAACCCTCGCCAGTGGCAGTGTCGATCGCATGATTCGATTCTGGAATGCCGCCTCGGGGCAACCTCTAGGAATTGTGAGCGATGCCCACGACTATTCTGTTATCTCCGTCGCCTTTAGCCCCGATGGCCAATATCTGGTCAGCAGCAGTGACGACAAAACCATTCGGGTCTGGGAAGTTCGCACCCAGAAACTGATTCGTCAACTCCAGGGCAAAGATTTCCACGCCACCCTTGTGGGCTTTAGTTTCGATGGCCAAACCATTTTTGGACGTAGTGATGACAGTGGGGTGCAATGGTGGGATGTAGACACGGGTGAACTTCTGGGTGACGCTCCTGGAGATTCAGGGAGAACTCCTGCGATCGCCTTTAGTTCACAGGGAAAAACCATTGTTAGCAGCAGTTTTGATTCACAGATTGAGGGGGGCGATCGCCTGCTCAAAACCGCCTGCACTCAACTTCAGGCAGCCTCCGATGCCTCAGAACCAAAGCTGCAAGCTCAGTTTCCTGACGCGAAAACCCAGGTGGAACGGGAAGCGAAGTGGATTTGCGATCGGGTGTTGCGCTGAGTATTCTATGGATTGATCCAAGAGTCCACCAAGTAGGATGATGGGTTCGCGACATGGTATATTCGTATCCTTGTTTCCTTGTTTCCTTGACTTTTTGATATGCAATTTGATATGCAATTTCTCTTTCAGAATTCTCGTTCAGACCTGAAGTCGCATGGTTGAACAGAATCGGCAAGTTTACCAAGCTCGTAGCATTGTGCAGCACTATAGCCAGTTGCGTCAGTTGCAGCCTGCTGAGCAGACTATCCTGGATCTGTTTCGCTCTGAATGGTCGAAGATAACCCTGCTAGATATCGGCGTGGGCGGCGGACGAACCACGCAACATTTCTCTGGACTCGTCCAAGCCTATATGGGCATTGACTATGCCCCGGAGATGATTGCGGCTTGTCAAGAGCGCTTTCCATTGGCTGATTCCTCAGATTCATCTGGTTCATCTGGTTCATCGAATCCATCCAAGGTGTTTCAAGTGATGGATGCCCGACAGATGCAGCAGTTTCCAGACCATGCTTTTGACTTTATTTTGTTTAGCTTTAATGGCATTGACGCGCTGTGTCATGGCGATCGCCAACAGGTCTTTCAAGAAGTCAGCCGCATCGGTAAGCCGGGTGGATACTTCTTTTTCTCAAGCCATAACCTCCAGGGCATCGAGCGCGAATTGAACTGGAAAAACCAGGTCAGCCTCAATCCTCTCAAAACCTATGTCAACTTGATCATGTTCGGGCTTTTGCGTTTCTTTAACCGTTCCATTTCTTTGAAACAGCTTCAACAAGCTGACCATGAAATGATTCAAGATGAATCCCATAATTTTCGATTAAAGCAATATTATGTTCGACCTCAAGAACAACTGACTCAACTCCAAACCGCTTTTAACGCCATCAAAATCTATTCCTGGAAAAGTGGTTTAGAAATTACCACGCCAGACGAGTTAAGCGCCAACACAGAGATGTGGCTTTATTATTTGTGTCAGATTAAAGAACCAGAACTGTAGGATGAAATTGGGAATGGGATTGGAATACGGATGGGTATGTGTTATTTAGAACTGCGGAAGAAGATGGTTCAAAAGTGAACGTAAAGTTATGATGCATCCCCGATCCATTTTGACAGCGACTCTGTACATCTAAAGAACGATCGCCATCCTTTTCGTAGGTCATATCCATGCTGTCAGCCCCCAAATGCTTGCTCTT